>JANMVQ010000393.1:0-7225 GCA_031392845.1 Chloroflexota bacterium | reverse complement strand
CAACGCTGCTCGGCTTGTGGCGAGATCGTCAAGAAAGAACTCTCTGAAAGAGTGCATTCCTGCGCTTGCGGATGTGTTCTTGATAGAGATCATAATGCTGCCTTGAACATACTAACTTTGGGACAACAAAGTTATCGACTTAGGTCGAAAGAAGCCGTCTAGCTTTAGCTGACGGAGTTGTCACTTCTGATTGATTAGGGTGATTAGGGTGATTGTAATGAGTCTGGAAAAGCGCACAACTTGCCTATAAGTAACACATTTGTAAGATTTTGCGATTACCTTGATCGCATGAAGACACTCCGTTTCACCCGCCGTAATTGGTTGAAAATGATGACCGGTAGTGTGGTGTGTGGTTTGGCTGCCTGCGCACCGCGTGTTCAGCCGGACCCCCCAGCCGCGCCGGTTGCGCCATCTGTCGCGATAGACACAAAGCCTGCGGAAAAACCTGCTGTACAGGCGTCAACGGCCATGCCTCCCAAGATAGTCGCGACCGTGGCTCCTACTGTTGCGCCAGTGGCGGCTGCTAAGCCGGTGCTGCCGGATGGCCCGGTGGCCCCGCCTATCATCAGCGCGGTGTGGCTTAACACACCAGCGAACCAGCCATTGGTTTGGGACACCCTGCGTGGCCAAGTGGCGATGGTGGAATTCTGGACGATTGGCTGCATTAACTGTCAGCATGTGATCCCGTCCATGATCAGTATGTATGCTGATTACAAAGCGCGCGGCTTTACGATACTGGGTGTGCATTCACCCGAGTTTGACTATGAGAAAGACCTCGCCAATGTGAAAGCTTCAGTCAAGAAATGGGGTATTAAATACCCAGTTGCCATTGACAATGATTTCGAAAACTGGAATCGTTATCGCAATCGTTATTGGCCAGCGCGCTACTTGGTCGACAAGCGCGGCATCGTGCGCCACACCCATATCGGCGAAGGCGGCGACGAAGAGATTCGCCAGTGGATTGAGCAGTTACTGGGTGAATCGGTTTAGAGGTTATTTGGTTCTTAAAGTTTGGAAGGTTATGAATTTCCCGAACTTTATAAACCTTAGGAACTTTCCAAGCTCTTTACTCCCCACCATCGCGCATAAATCCCGGCCAGCGTCTCTAGCTGCTTGATCTCGACCCATTCTTCCGCACCATGAGCTTGGTCTATGCTGCCGGGGCCGAGCACTATGCACGATTTGACCACACCACCGCCATAGGCAAAAGCGTTGGAGCCATAGGGCACGGTGATTGGCGACTGGCCCGACCATACGCTAAATTGCTGCACGATTTCGGAATCGGCGGGTTGGTAAAAGGCATTTTCGCACAGCGATTGTTGTATATCGACTGGCGCGGGCGAAGCGGCTCGTACGATCTCCTCCAACTGGCGAGCCACATCGGTTGCCCGTTCACCCGCTACCACCCGGCGGTCTACCGAGATGGTGCAGGCATCCGGAACGATGTTGAAGGCGCGCCCGCCGTGAATCATGCTGACGGTCAGTGTGGCGCGCCCGGTCGCAGAGGGTGGGCATGTGCAAAGCCGAGTGTGTTCGGCCTCCAACGCCTGAATCACCGGAATCATCGCACTGATGGCGTTGCGGCCTAACTCAGGTTGCGAAGTATGGGTAGCCACTCCGTGCGTGGTATAGGTGCAGCGGACCGCGCCCTTATGGCCGTAGCAAGGGGCGCATCCGGTGGGTTCGGCGACCATTAGGTCTGCCAGAATGCCATTCTGTTTGAGCCACGCCGCAAACTTACGTGGGCCTGGGCCGCCCTCTTCTTCGTCCACTGTTGCGCCAATCACAATGTTCGCCTCGGGCGTGATGTGTTTGGCTTGCATGATCTCCAGCACGGCCAGAATTGTTGCCAAACTTGCCTTGTCATCGACGGCGCCACGACCCCACACTTTGCCATCATGGATGTCGCCGCTGAACGGATTGCCGGGCATTTGCGCCACACCCACGGTGTCGGTATGGACATCGACAGCCACCCAACGATTGCTGCTGCCTCGCCAAATGCCGTAGACATTGGGTCGTTCAGGCGCTGCGATCTCGACTGTGGTCTCACCGCCCAGATCACGAAACCATTGGGCGATTTCAGCGGCAATGCGCCCTTCGCCAGCGATCTCAGTCTTACCAGAGCTATGCAATGGGTTCACACTGGGGATTTGGACTAGGCGCGACAGCCATTTGGCGGGGTGGGTGACAAAATTCTGCATGGGCTTATTGTGCCATTTTCGGTGAGTATGCCTATTCCAGCCCATTCCAGCATGAGCTGCTTTCCATCCGTATAATTTCGCGTATGAAAGCGCTCTTGTCCGTCTCGGACAAATCTCATCTGATCGAATTTGCTCAAGCTCTAAATCAGACCTATCAAGTCGAACTGGTGGCTAGTGGTGGCACCGCTCGTGCGTTACAGCAAACTGGATTGCCCGTGACGACTATCGAAGACTTTACCCAATCACCGGAAATATTGGATGGGCGGGTGAAGACCTTGCATCCTCGGGTACATGGCGGGATTCTGGCCCGCGATAGTGAAAGCGATATTGCCGACCTCGTCAAAATCGGTAGCAGCATGATTGATCTTGTTGTGGTTAATCTATATCCTTTTCAGAAAACCGTGGCACAAAAGTTTGTAACGCTGGACGATGCGATTGAGAATATCGATATTGGTGGCGTGGCTCTGATTCGAGCCGCAGCCAAGAATTACAGTCGGGTGGCAGTGATTTGTGACCCTGAAGACTACGATAATGTGCTGCATGATTTTGCCCAGTACGGCAAAGTAAGCGAAGAATTGCGCGAGGTGCTGGCGCTGAAAGCATTTGCCCACACCGCGGCTTACGATAGTGCCATTCGTGATTATTTGATGGGCATTCAGCCGAACGAAGCGAAGCTATTGCCGTTTAACTTGAACAAACTGCAGGACTTGCGCTATGGGGAAAACCCCCACCAATCGGCTTCGCTCTATTGCTTTGACAGCACTTGCGATGGGCCGATGGGCGGCAAGCTGTTGCAAGGTAAAGAGCTGAGTTACAACAACCTGCTTGATCTGGACAGCGCATGGCGAGCGGTCAACCAATTCAGCGAGCCGACCGTTGTCATCGTCAAACACCTTAGCCCATGCGGGATTGCCAGCAGCAAGGAAATCGGTAGAGCGTTCAAAGCAGCCTTTGTTTGCGATCCGGTCAGCGCTTATGGCGGAGTGATCGCCATCAACCGAGTGTTGGATGTGGAGGTGGTGGACGCCATGGGTGATTTGTTTATTGAGTGCATTGTTGCACCCGGATTTACCGATGAGGCCAGAGCAAGGTTGGCTAAGCGCAAGAACTGTCGCTTGTTGGCGCTTACCCATAAATTGCCCGAGACTGAATACGAATATCGCAGTATCACTGGCGGCGTGTTGCGCCAGAGTGTGGACAAGGGCGATCCAAGCAGCGTGACATGGAAGACGGTGACCAAGGTCACGCCGACCGATGCGCAAAGGCAAGCCCTGCAGTTTGCTTGGACTTGCACGCAGCATGTGAAGAGCAATGCCATCGTGTTTGCCAAAGAAGTCGAGTCCGGTGTGTTTGCCACAGTCGGCATTGGTGGTGGCCAGCCCAACCGGGTGGATTGCGTGCGGATTGCCACTACGCGCGCCGGTGAGAAAGCCAAGGGCGCTGTGATGGCCAGCGATGCTTTCTTCCCCTTCCCAGATAGTTTGAAAGAAGCGGTGAAGGCTGGCATTGTGGCTGTGGCCCAGCCTGGCGGCAGCGTGCGGGATGAGGACAGCATATATGCCGCTGACGAGGCCGGTATCGCCATGGTCTTTACGGGTGCGCGGCATTTCCGGCACTAGGGCGATCAACGAATAGACCACGGATCAACGGATAAACGCCCCGGATGCTGAAAAGCATCCGGGGCGTTTGACGTTACGCGCACAGTCGCGGCACCATCAATACGTAGGCGATAGGTGCGCTGTCTGATTACCTTAGGTTTTCAGATTTGAACCACGAAGATCGCGAAGTTCTCGAAGTTCTTTCCGAAGACTTCGTGCTCTTCGTGCCCTTCGTGGTAGAAAACCTAAGGTAATCGGGTGCGCTGTCTATGGCAGAGGTAATAGATCCCCACCAAAATTCTGGAACATCCATGCCATGACGTACAGAAAGTGAGCTGGCAGGTTGGTGAACCCGGCATATACCGGTCGGAAATCGGTGTTGCGCACGATGTGCAAGGCGACGTTGGCGTTGTCGGCTTCGTCGAAAAACACCGTTGGCGGGAACTGCTCGAGCTGATGCAGCCGTAACAAATGTACCAACCATGCCAGAGTGCTTTCTGTCTGGACAAATAAAAAAGTGCTGGCGACGGTGCAAAGCAGTGCCGCCAGGGCTAGGATCAGGCGCATGGGATGGGGGAGTCGCTTTGGCCGTGAATCAACATCGTTGTTCGCCACTTCGCTCGGTGTTGACATTGGCTCTATTGTGCCATCAGTCGGGCTTATGCAAAGATATGCCACTCGTCGCAGACAGATAATGCTTTGTTGACTAACATCTTAGTCTATATTAGACTAACCTAATGGTTGTCAATATTCACGAAGCCAAAACCCATCTCTCGCGTTTGCTAAAACAAGTAGCAGCCGGCGACACGGTTGTGATTGCACGGGATGGCGTACCGGTAGCGAAGATCACATCTATTACAGCTGATTTGCCAATACGTATCCCAGAATTGGCAAAGGGAATACTTACATTTACCGAAGATTGGGACAGCCCGGAAACTAATGACATGGTTGCCGATTTGTTTTTTGGCGAGATCGACACAGAGTCAAAGCCAAGCAAATTGGGCGAAGCGAAGCCGCGTTATTCGCCTAAAACCAAGATTTCTGTGCGCAAGCGTAAAGTGGCCAAATAACATCGATGAACCTACTTCTGGATACACATGCCTTTATCTGGTGGTTGACGGATCAATCTCATCTGTCCGCCCGATCACTTCAAGCCCTTATGAACAACGACAATACGGTGACCCTAAGTGTGGCATCAATTTGGGAGATGACTATCAAATTGAAGATTGGGAAACTGAGCGTCGTTGGAGACTTAAAAGATATTGTTCAGCAGCAAGTGCAAGTGAATCGAATTCAATTGCTTGCCATTTCCTCGGTTCATGCACTCAAAACTTTGGATCTTCCGTTGCATCATCGTGACCCATTCGACCGGATGTTGATCGCACAAGCCCTCAGTGAAGAGATGACTTTGATTACTACAGACGCATCTATGACCGCCTATGGTGTAAATGTATTGTGGTAGAAAATCGACATATGCGCCCAAATTTAGGAGAATCGCTCTAAGACCGTGCATAATCATGCTAATTACGCATGAAAAAAATTCCTGAAGTTCTGACGTTCGATGATGTCCTGCTCACTCCTGGCTATACCGAGGTGCTTCCGAGCGATGTGGCGGTGCAGGCTCGATTGACGAAAGGCATCACCCTAAATATCCCGATTTTAAGCGCATCGATGGATACTGTGACCGAAGCGCGGCTGGCCATCGCGTTGGCCCGCGAGGGCGGCCTTGGTGTGATTCATCGAAATATGACGATTGATCAGCAGGTCGAAGAAGTCGATAAGGTCAAACGTAGTGAGAGCGGCATGATTGTTGACCCGATCACCCTGCCGCCCACAGCCACCGTGCGCGAGGCCGATTCGTTGATGGCGCGCTATCGCATCAGTGGTGTGCCCATCACGCAGGATCATATTCTGGTGGGCATTCTCACCAATCGCGATTTGCGTTTTTTGGACCCCAGCGACTTCGATAAGCCGGTGACCGAGTTCATGACCAAAGATCGCTTGATCACGGCGGCGGTGGGCACAACATTGGCCGAGGCGCAAAAGTTATTGGCGCGCCATCGTATAGAGAAACTGCCATTGATCGATGACGTAGGTCACCTCAAGGGCTTAATCACGATTAAGGATATTCAAAAGAAGCGCGACTATCCCTATGCCGCCCTCGATCAGCGCGGGCGTTTACTGTGCGCAGCCGCAGTGGGTGTGGGCGAGAAAGCCATTGAACGGGCCAAAGCACTCATTGGTGCAGGAGTGGACGTAATCTCTATTGACACTGCCCATGGCCACAGCAAGGGTGTGATTGACACGATTCCACAGATTAAGAAACTGGGCAATGTGTGTGTGCTGGCGGGCAATGTGGTTACCAAAGAAGGTGTACGTGCGCTGGTTGAAGTGGGCGTCGATGCCATCAAAGTAGGCGTAGGTGCGGGCTCTATTTGCACGACGCGCATTGTGAGTGGTGCTGGCATGCCCCAAATCAGTGCGATCATGGACTGCGCCGAAGAAGCCACCCGAAGTGACACGCCGTTAATCGCGGATGGCGGCATTAAGTACAGCGGCGATTTGGTAAAAGCGTTGGCGGCCGGCGCCAGCACTGTGATGTTGGGCAGTTTGCTGGCTGGGCTGGATGAATCCCCCGGTGACGAGGTGTTGTTTGAAGGGCGCCGGTTTAAGGACTATCGCGGCATGGGCAGCCTGGGCGCGATGCAGGGTTTGGGTCGCGACCGCTACGCCACGGGTGTGGCCCAGGGCAAGACCGTGCCCGAAGGGATCGAAGGGCGTGTGCCCTATAAAGGCTCGTTGCGCGACTACGTGTATCAACTGGTGGGTGGGTTACGTAGCGGCATGGGCTATGTTGGCGCGGCCAATCTGGATGAGTTACGTAGCAAGGCCCGTTTTGTGCGCATTACTGGGGCAGGTTTGCAAGAGAGCCACCCGCACTCTATCATCATCACCAAAGAAGCGCCCAACTATCAGGCGCGCAGTGGAGATTAAGTCATGTCCAGTCTAAAACAGCTCATTTTCGTTTCATTATCAATGTCGATTACGCTGATGTCCTGTAGTGCAACGTCGGCTAAACCGACTGAAGCCATTGTAGGCGCAACCAACACGCCTATGCCATTGTCACAAGCCACACCATCACCAGTGGCTACGCCAGCACCTGTTGTGATCACCGCGACATCTGAGCCCTTGCCCCTATTACCCGCTCTACTGTTGGGACCAGTTACCACCACATTGCAATCGCCGACCAAACGTTACGAAGCTACGTTGCTTAATCGTGTTGGGGACACCTCGACCTCTTTTTTATTGACGATTGATAGCGCACCGAGAGGCAATACCTGGACGGTGGTGAACAGCAAGGAAAAGATAGCGGGCGGGGTTGCGGCCTTGGTCCCAATGGGTTGGTCACCAGACGATCAATATTTT
>JANMVQ010000390.1:0-4131 GCA_031392845.1 Chloroflexota bacterium | reverse complement strand
GCAAAGACTTCTATAATTGGGGTTCGGAAGTTTCGGATTGTTCGTAAGTTTGGGAAGGTTCGGTAGGTTCGGAAGGTTGGTAATGTTTGTATAGTTCATAACTTTCATAACGTTCATAACCTTCCGAACCTTCCCAAAAATCGCGGAGGCAACAAAATGGCAAGTGGAATAGATGAAAAGATTATCGTAAAGATGAAACCGACTAAATTGGAAAACACAATCATTGATGCAATTAGGTCTGCAAAATTAGGATTACCTGATTGGTCAGCATTGGCCAAGCAAGAGCACGTCACCCTAGATTATCTGATGAATCGTGTTGAGTGGATGCGGCGCACGGGGATGATTCGTTAGAAGTATGAGGTATGAAAGATGAAGTGTCGCGTCATTCATACCTCATCCTTCATACCTCATACCTCTCATACGCTGTTACCCCTGGCGCACCTGGCGCGTAGCGAATTTGTTTGGTGCGCAGCTCGGCCACACATGACCACAACGTGGTAAGTGAGCCACTTTGCCCACACACGGGTGCGCTGCGATCCGCCATAATCTTTTCAGCTTGATCCAGCAAGGCAGCGGTTTCTAACCCGGCATGATTTTTATCGAGATGAGTTGCGCTGAGAAAAGCCAAACGACAGGCTGAGTTATTGCTGATTCGGCGGCCCTGCAACGGGCGCATATCCGGATGTCGATAGTGATTGGTCACGGCCAGGGTCGGCTCTTCTTGCGGCAATAGTCGTCTACGGCGCGGGTCGGCTTCCACCACAAAAGCTTCATTGGCATCCGCCACCAAGTAATTAAGTGAGCTGAGGTGAGGCAGATGGAGCAGCAGATCGGCGGCGGCGCGTGCGCTATGACATAGCTCCAAAGCCATCCGCGCCACGAGATGAAATGGCACACCCGGCTGCACCTCATTGTCGGGTGGGTTATCCGTCATTACTACGTGTAAAGAAACAAACAGCCCATGCTGGTTGATCCCGTCGTAGCGCCCACATGGCACGCCGCCGCGCCCGCCGATACTGGCATAGGCACAACAATCGGGTCGATACCGCAGTCGCTGGCGGCGCACCTGCATCGGCCAATAGTCATAGTTGCGACCCACAATGGCATGTCCATGTCCCGGATAGCACACGAATGTCGAGCAGCCCTCGCCGACGTCCAGCTCGTGCGCCCGAATATGGGCCTTCAAATTAACGCGACAGCATTGCTGCCATAGGTCGGCTTCGCTTAGCTTCTGCGCATTCGCATAGGCAGTTAATTCATCAGTCAAATGGGGATGAACATCACGCACAACTTCTGCACAGGCCTGTGTAAAAGCCAGTGGCCACGGTCTAGCCCACCACGACTGAGTCTGAAACGGCGAGTCAGCCCGTCCTAGCTCATAACCGATGCCACTATGACTGCCATGCAGATCGAAGAAACGGTAGTCGGGCGATTCGTGCAACATGTTTCGCTACTAATGCCCACTATGCCCATGCCCATTGTTGCTGCCGCCACGTTTTTGGATTTGCACTACTCGGCGCACATCAAATACATTCGTCACGTTATTCAGGTCGCTCAATACTTTGCTCACTTGGGTCGCGTTCGATAGCTCGACCATCAGCCAAATCGATACTTCACCTTTGCGCAGATCGCGCCGCTCGATATTACAGCCCAAGATGTTGATTTTGCGGTCGGCCAGGACAGTTGTTAGATCGTTGAGCATGCCTGGGCGCTCGGCGGCCTTCACCATAAATTGCACTGGGTAAGCATCGCTGCTTGCACCTTCGTAAGTGACCGCTAACATGCGATCTTGTTCCAACATTTGCACGTTCTTACAATCTTTGCGGTGCACTTTTACCCCAGAGCCAACGGTGATATAGCCGACTACCTCATCTCCAGGGAGTGGATTGCAGCAGGCAGATGGGGAAACCAGTAGCCCATGCACCCCTTCGACGCGCCAACCCGCTTTGCCGTTGATTTCGTTTTTACTCGGGCGGGGCAGCACAATTTCGGTACCGAACAGATCTCTCTGCTGCTCACGCTCGCGGCGACGCTCTTCTTCCAGAATCTTGCTGGCGACGCTGCCAATTGTAAAAATCCCATAGCCCAAGTGTTCCAGAAAATCTTCGGCTTTATCCGGCGCAATCCCCATTAACTTATATACGTCTTCCAACTTCATCCAGCTTTCGACGCCTAAGCGTTTTAGTTCGCGCTCGATCGTCTCGCGCCCACCGGCCACATTGTGGGTGCGATCTTGCTTGCGGAACCACCCTTTTACTTTGGCGCGTGCACTGGGGGTGTTCATGTAGCTTGGGTCATGGATCCAATCGCGGCTGGGCGTTCCGGTGGGCCGGGTCAGTACGTCGACCTGTTCGCCGTTCTTGAGGCGATGGCGCAATGGCACCATGACCCCATTAATCTTGGCCCCACGACACTTATGGCCTATTTCAGTGTGTACGTGATACGCAAAGTCCAGCACGGTCGAGCCATTCGGCAACTCGATCAATTTGCCCTTGGGGGTGAAGCAGTAAATCGTGTCTTTGAAGTGCTCGTTTTTTAGCGCGTCTACGAACGAGCGCGCATCTTCTGCATCGGTGCCCAGCGATTTAATTGCGCTGCGGAGCTCCTCGATGCGGTTCATATAATCTTCGCTTAGGCTTGAGGATTCTTTATAGAGCCAATGGGCGGCCACGCCAAATTCGGCTGCTTTGTGCATCGACAGGGTGCGGATTTGCACCTCCAACATGGTGCCATCGTTAGTGACCACGGCTGTATGCAGGCTGCGATATTGGTTATCTTTAGGGACCGAAATATAGTCGTCAAACTCACCTGGAATCGGGTGCCACATGCCATGCACCACGCCCAACGCGGTGTAACACTGTTGAACGGCAGGGTTTCGGCGCAGCTTATCGCGCTCGGCCAGCTTGCGAGTGCGTTCGTAGTCAGCACTTGGTTGGGGGACTTCAGCGGTGGCTGTATGTCCTTCGACAGCGGCAGGTTGCACTGGGTCGGGGTCATCTGGCAGATGATCTTCGATGATGACTCGAATCGCCTGCGCATCACGAATCTGGTCGAACGACGCATTTTTGCGCTGCATTTTGCGCCAGATGCTGTAAATCTGTTTGGCGCGTCCGGTGATATCTACATCCACCACCCCGTCGTTGGCGAGTTCGCGGCGTAAGCGCTCAATATAACCTTGCACTCGATTTTCACGCTCTTCTGCACCGATCTCCAACATCCGGGCGAGATAGCTGTAGGTACTGGGTTCGCCATAGCGAAACCCCAAATCTTCTAATTCCTGCTTCCACTCCCAGATCCCTAAGCGGTTGGCCAAGGGGGCAAATATCTCCAGCGTTTCGCGGGCAATCCGCTTCTGTTTTTCCAACGGCACGGCGTCCAAGGTGCGCATATTGTGTAGCCGGTCTGCCAACTTAATGAGCACCACCCGAATATCATCGGCCAAACCTAGCATCATCTTGCGCACGCTTTCGGCTTCACGGTCGGTACGGTAACTCAAAGCACTGGCACTATTTTGTTCAGATGGCATGCTGCCATCGGTCAACTGTTTTTTTAAGCCTTCATGTTTGCTTAATTTGGTGACCGAATTTACCAGATGTGCGACATCTTTTCCAAAATCTGCTTGGATCCCATCGAGCGTGATCATCGTGTCTTCGACCGTGTCATGCAGCAGCGCAGCACAGATGGTTTCTGGGTCCAGTTTCAAATAGGCTAGGATGCCTGCTACAGCCAAAGGATGGGTGATGTAGGGCTCGCCAGTGGAGCGGACTTGCTCAAAATGAGCACGCTCCGCCATCTCGTAGGCGTGTTTGATTCTTTCTAATTCTTCGGGAGTACATCGTGGTTTCATGAGCTGCCGCAACTCATCAAATGATGTAATCGTCGTCTCTGAACCGTTTTGCATAAAGGCGTTTCACTTCCCCCGATCTTCTCATTGCTATTACCGCTTGGCTCAGCGTGTCAATATTATTCAATCAACTCGCAGCTATCCCGCCATAATCTTTTCCCCAAGGGGACTGCCTGCTTTAGCTGGCAGGTGAATTGGCCGAAGGCGGCGGAAGCCGCTCCTTGGCTCACCCCATGCTTTGCTGCAAATTCCCGAATTGCTAACTCCATAATTGCGACCATAGACAC
>JANMVQ010000388.1:0-20952 GCA_031392845.1 Chloroflexota bacterium | reverse complement strand
GTCGCGGCTACCTATGACAAAGCCCCTTCGGGCTTATTCTCAGCCCGAAGGGCTTCGCTTTGCGCGTAGCGTGCCGCGACTTTAGTCGCCAGGCGGGCAGTGGCTTTACATTCCCGCCAAAGCCGGTAGAGCCTTTAATTGTAAGTACTAGGACGTACTTGATTGACAGGAGAAATTACATATGAGCAATAGCCCTATTTGGACTGACATCAATTATGCGCAAGACGGCAAGCAGACCGGTTTTCTGGGCGTCCCGCAATCGACCAATTCTGCGGGTTGGGCCACCGTCTTTGTCCCGATCATCGTTATCCGGAATGGCGAGGGACCGACCGCATTGCTGTTCGGCGGAAATCACGGCGATGAATACGAAGGTCCAGTCACACTCCTTAATCTGGCGCGCAGCCTGGACCCGGCTGAAGTGCGCGGACGCATCATTCTGGTGCCGTCGTTAAACCTGCCGGCCACCCTGGCGGGGACACGGCTTTCGCCATTAGATGGCATGAACATGAATCGGGCCTTTCCGGGCGATCCGACTGGCAGTATCACCAGCCAGATCGCCCACTATGTCTCATCGATGTTGATGCCGCTGGCAGACTTGGTGGTTGACATTCATTCGGGCGGCCGTTCGATGCACTTCCTGCCCTCGGTGAACATGCATCGGGTGGGCGACGCTGCCCAAATGCGCGCCATGTTGGAGGCTGGGCAGGCCTGGGGCGCGCCGTATGTCTTTATCTATCGCGATGTGGCGGGTTCGGGTTTGTTGCCGAGCTATGCCGAATCATTGGGCAAGGTGACGCTAGGCACCGAGATCGGTTCCGCCTCTCAGTTTGGGGTGAATATGCTGCAGATTGCTGCACATGGAGTGCGTAATGTCTTGGCGCTGCGTGGGATGTTGCCTGGCCATCGCACCGAGCGGCACAACCAAGCGCCACAAATTATCGCGTCTGAGTTGCGCGAAGACTATGTCATGGCCCCAGCGGACGGTATCTTTGAACCGTTTCTTGAACTTGGCGACGCTGTCAAGTATGGTCAAAGTATTGGGCAGATTCATTTTGTTACTCAACCCGCCTGGCCGCCACAGCCTGTGTTGGTGCAGACGGAAGGGATGCTGATCAGCCGACGGGCTTTCCCGCTCACCAAGCAAGGCGAATGTGTGGCCGTGATTGCACGCCCATTTGCACTATAGAAACGGGAATTGCTACCTTTGTTCCCGAACACTCATGTTGTGCTAACAACCCACCCCTTGCCCCTCCCAAAGGGAGGGGATTTCGCTCCCCCCTCCCTTTGGGAGGGGTAGGGGGTGGGCTTCCCAGCGTCATGGGTAAATCGAATCTAGGTAGCAACTCCCGTTATAGAAGGTATTTGCTCCGGCCTGATTTGTGCCACCCATGAAAACAAAATTCGTTTTGGCCGCGCAATTGCAAACAAATCCATCGCTCATCAAACCAGGCTCGGCAAAAAGAGCGCTCAATACTATCTATCAGGCTGCCGAGCAGGGCGGTCTTGACTTACTGGCCGTGGGTGGCGATGAAGCGCCATTCCTTTTCGAAACCCTTACCGTTAGAAAAGACCGTAGACATAGAATCGAGCAGGTCTATCTTTGGTATACGGTGTTGGCCGATAACCCCACACTCGAAAGTTCACAAACCGCCATTAATTTCCACGGCAAACCGCTTCATGGGCTTGTTAGTTCAGACACCTCTGAGTCGCTTCATGAGAATTTCAGGTTTGCCTGTCCCAATCATCCGGGCGTGAAAGCGAACATCCTTGCGCATCTGGATGTGCTTCTGCAGCGTTATGATTTTGATGGGGTATTTCTGGACAAGATTCGGTTTCCATCTCCAGCCAATGGTCTTGATGAAATGCTTTCGTGCTTCTGTCCACATTGCCATCGCGCTGCGACTGCGTTTGGGCTAGATTTGGAGCAAGTGCGTGCAACGCTTGTACGTCCACACCTATCGGCAGATGCTAGTCAACGCAGCAGGTCTGTCCCATCGCTTGTCGCCGGTTGGACAGCGGCACTGCTGAAAGATCTACCACTCATCCAGCAGTTTCTGGCTTTTCGGGCGGATTGCATTACCCGTCTGGTTGGGGAGATCAGCTCCGTGATCCGACAACGCGGTCGACAACTCGCACTTGATCTGTTTTCGCCAGGGCTCGCGCCATGGGTCGGTCAGGATTATCGTGCTCTAACTGCGTATGCCGCATGGTGTAAGCCAATGGTCTACCGCTACGCCAATGGGCCGGCTGGGCTGCGCATGGAGATCCCCAAATTGATCCAAGAATTGGAAGACTTTACAAATTTGACGCCCAGCGCGGCTTGGGCATTTGCGACCCACTGGGTGCCTGAACTATCAGAAATCACGCGATCGGAGCTTGCAGCTGGGCATATCCCCCTGAGTCTTATTGCATATGAAGCAGCCAGCGCGGTTCGACTGTTCATGCCTAAACCGGTCTATGTTGGGATCGAAGCAGTAAAACTCCCGCAATTTGATGTCGACATGACCCCTGCGACAGTCAAGCAATTGATCTTAACTGCCCGCGAAGCTGGAGCGGCAGGCGCTGTGCTTAGCTGGGATGTGCTGGCAATGCCACCAGAGAATATTCGCGCTGCCCGTGAGGCGGCTGATTAGTGAGCGGCATGGCTCGTTCGAATATGCAAATAATCGTTAGACCAGAAGCGACTTACCTGCATGCGAGTCATCCCTATGACATAGCGCACCCTTTGTGATATCAACCTGCCTCGTTTGCGTGCTCCCGAAGGTTCGTGCATACTTTGCCGCATTATGAAACACGCGCTCGCCATTGATGGAGGTCCGAAGTCCTGTGATATTAGCTGGCCGAGTTGGCCAATGTGGGACGATCTCGAACGCCATGCCCTGAATGCCGTGCTTGAATCCGGCAAATGGTGGTACGGTGAAACTGTCCAACGCTTCGAACAGGACTTCGCTGCGTTTCAAGATGCTCGCTATGGTGTCTCGGCGTCCAGTGGCACTGCGGCTCAGGAAATCGCTCTTTCGGCGCTGGGCATTGGCCCGGGTGACGAAGTTATTGTTCCGCCCTATACCTTCATCGCTACCGCCAGCGCGGTGATGCGAGTCGGGGCCACACCAGTGTTCGCCGATATCCTGCCCCAGAACATGTGCATGGATCCGGCCGACGCCGCGCGCAAAATCACACCGCGCACCCGCGCGATCATGCCGGTGCATCTGGGCGGACACATCGCCGACATGGACGCACTGGGCGCGCTATGCGACGAACATCACCTGGCTCTGGTCGAAGATGCCTGCCACTCGTGGGGTGGCAAATGGAAAGGCAAAGGCACCGGTGCGATTGGGCGGCTGGGTGTGTTTAGCTTTCAAGTGTCAAAGAATATCGCCAGCGCCGAGGGTGGGATTGTGCTGACCGATGATGCGGAGCTGGCCGAAGTTGTGCGCAGTATCAGCAATTGCGGGCGCAGCAGTGGTGGAGCATGGTATGACCACGTTCGCGTCGGCACCAACGCGCGCCTGACCGAGTTTCAAGCCGCCATCTTGAACGCCCAACTCACCCGTCTGGAAGCCCATACCCTGCGGCGCGAAGCCAATGGCCGCACCTTAAATGAAGGGCTGCGCCAGATCCCAGGCATCATCATTGGCGAGGACGACCCACGCATCACGCGTCGAGCCTATCACATGTATCCAATCCGGCTTGATTTAGAAAAGCTGGGGATCACCCGCGAGCGCTTTGTCGCGGCGCTGACCGCCGAGGGCGTGCCGGCATCAAATGGTTATACCCGGCCGCTCTACAAGATGGGTGCTTTCACTAATCCACCCGAATTCGCCAACCGACATGGGAACGACCACGATTACACCCAGGATCACTGCCCGGTGTGTGAACAAATCTGCAACGACACCGTTTGGCTCTTTCACACCTTGCTGTTGGCTGATATCGAGGCCATGCATGATATCGTCGGTGCCGTCAGCAAAGTGATGGAACATGCCGACGAATTGCGAGGATAGCCATTATGCGGTTCACTTTGACGTGAACCCTGACCTGCGTCACGCCCACGCAAATCTCATTTCTTGACACTGTTGAGGTTCTCGATTATTCTCAAGAGGCCGTCAAATAACATGACTTGTTTGAACGAGCTATTGGGAAAGTGCTTTGTATTCTGCAAATATTTTCGTGCTCTATAGGATTTAGGAGGCAATTTCATGGCTTGTATCAGTCGACGTTCGTTTATCCGAAGCAGTGCGGCGCTTGTCGGTGTCGGGGTGCTCGCGGCGTGTGTGCCCGCCCAACCCGCCGCACCGGCTAGCAAAGGAAGTGCCGAACAAGCAACCAAGGCACCATCCGCCGGTGCAGCCGCATCCAATGGTGGGCCGGTGCCTGCGCTATTGCGCTCGGGCAGTGGCGAAGAAGACTTTTTCAACAAGGCAATTGATCTGTTCGAAAAGCAGAATCCAGACACCAAGATCAACCGGATTTTTGTCCCTGGTGGGGCGGACTACACCACCAAACTGGATTTAATGATCGCGGCAGGCGATCCACCCGCCATTTACGCACCCTTTTCGGACCGCGGTTATCGCTACTACGCAGACAAAGGGTTAAGTCAACCCCTCGATGACTTTGTCAAGCGCGACAACATGGACCTGAGCGACTTTCATCCGGATGGCATGAAGGGTTGCCGCTGGCAAGGGCAGTTGTGCGCACTCCCAATTGACCTATGGCCGCATGTCCTGTACTACAACAAGGCGCTGTTCAAAGAAGCGGGCGTCCCCAATCTGACCACTGATTGGAATGATTCCAGTTGGAATACAGATAAATATCTCGAACTGGCGCAAAAGCTCACCAAGCGCAACGGTGACAAAATAGAGCAGTTTGGTTCGAATATATATTTCAATACGTGGGCATCGGGTTGGATCTTTGGCGGCGATTTCCTGCCACTCGACACATATGAAACCGGGGTGGTAAAAGAGTTTGCCGGTGATACCGATCCGCGCGTAGCCGCTTCGGTGCAGTGGGCCGCCGATTTGATCCTCAAAGAGAAAGTCGCACCATCCCCAGCGCAAGCACAGCAAATGCAGGCAGGTGCGCCGAATTTGTTTATGAGCGGCAAGGTGGCGATGTCCATCGGTGATATTGGCTCGCTCAGTAACTTTGCCAAAATCGATTCGTTTGAATGGGGTGTCGCGCCGCCCCCTAACCCGCCAGGCGGGGCCAAACGCCACACCCATGTCTGGATCGATTTCTGGAGCATGATCAAAGGCGTCAAGAATCTGGAAGGGGCCTGGCAGTTGATGAAATTCATGGTCAGCCCGGAGGCTCAAAAGATCTATCCGATCGCGTATGGTCCACTTAGCTCGCGGCTCTCGCTTGGCCCAGATTGGTTGAAACAGCAGAAGACAAGCCTGAAGCTGTCTGACGCTGAGATCAACGTCATGGTGGATGGGCCAAAGTATGAGCAAATCGACCCCGAGAACTGGACCGTGAACTTTAGCCCGATCAATTCAAAGGCGCTGCAACCGGCACTGGATAAGGTCTGGTTGGGTGAGCTATCTGCCGCCGACGCCATCAAAGAAGCCGCCCCGGCGATCCGTAAGCTGATCAAAGGCTAGTGTGGCACTCTGTTTCCAGAAATAGGGCGCGGATTTGTCAGATGACAGGGTTCTAAGGCATTCGTATCCAAGGCATCCTGTTATCTCGAGTGTCCGCGTCCCTTCGACGCAATTAGCATGTCAGCCATCACCCAGAAAGGCCCACTCGACCGCGTCCGACCGCGTCGTAGCCGTTTGTTGAGGCGCGAATATCTGGCGTTCTATCTGTTTGCCAGCCCATGGTTGCTTGGCTTGTTGTTGTTCACCTTGGGGCCAATGTTGGCTTCACTCTACTTGAGCCTTACCGACTATGCGGTGATTGTTGCGCCTAAATTTATCGGCATCGAAAACTATGTTCGTATGTTCACCGATGACGAGCTGGTCTTGCAATCGTTGAAGGTGACCCTGCTCTATAGCCTGGGTGCAGTGCCACTGATACTCATCTTCTCCTTTAGCATTGCTTTACTGATGAATCAGCGCATCCGTGGGGTGAGTGTCTTTCGCACGATCTACTATCTGCCCGGCGTGATCTCGGGTGTGCCGGTGGCGTTGCTGTGGATGTGGATTCTCAACCCCGATTTCGGCATGCTCAACAACGCGCTGAGCCTGGTGGGTATCGAAGGGCCTAAATGGCTTTTCAGTAGGACTTGGGTGGTGCCATCTTTTATCTTGATGAGTCTGTGGACCATTGGATTCCCAATGGTGACTTTCTTGGCCGGGTTACAAGGTATTCCGGCTCACCTGTATGAGGCCGCCGAAATCGATGGGGCTGGCCCGTGGTCGAAGTTTCGGCATGTGACTATCCCGATGATGTCGCCGATCATTCTGTTTAACGTCATATCCGGTTTGATCGACTCCTTCCAAACCTTTACACCTGCCTTTCTGATGACCAATGGCGGGCCAGCCAACGCCAGCCTGTTTTATGGGTTGTATCTATACAACAATGCCTTCAAGTGGTTCAACATGGGCTATGCCAGCGCGCTGGCTTGGCTGATGATGGCCATTATCCTGGTGTTGACTGGGCTCGTTTTTCGCTCATCCATCCGCTGGGTCTACTATGAAGGCGGGCTCCGCCAATAGAATCGTTTATCACGTTATGGCACAAGCCGATTTGACACGAATGTAATGGCGGTCCACAAGATGAATCCACCCGCGGCACTTTGGTCGCGCAAAAGTTTCCGGCAGCGTATTCAAGCTTGGATTGCTACGGTCGTGATTGCGCTGGGGGCACTACTGATGATGGCCCCATTGGCTTGGATGCTATCCACCTCATTGAAACCAGAGGGCGATGTCTTTCTCGTGCCAGCGCAATGGATTCCACGCCGTATCTTGTGGAGCAACTATGCTGAGGCGTTAACCTTTGTGCCCTATTGGCGTTACTTTGGCAATAGCGTTTTTGTGACCGGCATGGCGGTGCTAGGCACTGTGCTGTCGGCGTCACTGGTGGCTTTTGCCTTTGCCCGTTTGCGCGGCCCGGGCAAAAATATTTTGTTTGGCATTTTGCTAGCAACCATCATGTTGCCTGGTGAGGTGACTCTGGTGCCGGTTTATCTGTTGTTTCGCAGTCTGAACTGGCTGGATACCTATCAACCGCTCATTGTCCCCAGTTGGTTTGGTGGCGGCGCGTTTTATATCTTTTTGCTACGTCAGTTTTTCATGACGCTGCCCAATGAATTGGATGATGCGGCGAAGATCGACGGGGCATCGCTGCTGCAAATTTATGCTCGCATCATCATGCCTTTGTCCGGACCAGCCCTGGCCACGGTGGCCATATTTGCCTTCTTCAGCCACTGGAATTCGTTTCAACCGCCTCTGATCTATCTGAATTCAGCGGAGATGTATACGTTACCGGTAGGACTGCGCTTATACCTCAGTACGATGGGCAATACACACTGGAACTTTCTCATGGCGGCGACACTGGTCTCGATCATCCCGCCGCTGGCGTTGTTTTTTCTATCACAACGTTTCTTTATACAAGGTGCGGTCATGTCTGGTGTGAAAGGTTGAACAAGCTGGATTAGCCGTCTAGAACCGGTCGATCTGGCACATGCAGATGCCCGTCGCGATCGTGTTGGGCATTCCAGCCAGTTTCAAGTCTGCAAGTCAATCGTCTATTGCCACGGCCGGAAACAGACTTTGATCGCCGCCTGCCGCTCTAACAGTTCAATGGCTTCGTTGTAGCGACTGAGTGGCAGTTGCACCGAGATCAATGGCAGCAAATCAAGCTGACCGCCTTCGATTAGCTTCACAGCGTATTCAGCTGCTGCACGCGAGTGCCCACTATAGCCACATAGGCGCAGCTTGTTCCAGTGTTTGGGTGAATACATGACTGGCTCGCGTTGCACCCCGAACAGCGCAACCACGTCGGCAGTGTGATCCATCAAAAATTCGATGGCGCTCTTTGCACCCACACAGTCAATGCTGCAATCCAGACCGGGTTTGGCCGGGCGCGCCGAGTAGATTGAACTCACATCTTCGCGCGGGTCGTAGCAAGCATCCAGACCCAGCTGGCGGGCATAGTCACGGCGCGAGGCGGAGAAATCAAACCCGATGACTTCGGCTGCCCCTTCGGCACGCGCCATTTGCGCAGCGATCAGCCCGGCTGGCCCTAGACCCATCACCCCAAAGCGCATACCGCGAATGCCCCCCATCGATTTCAACATCAAGAACGTGGCACCGATACACATCGCCAGTTCGACCGGTGCAGTGGCTTCAAACGGTAGGTGCGCCGGCACAGCAATCACATTGTCTGCGTGCAAGACCACATATTGGGCGTAGCAGCCAGGGGTTTGGTGCCCAGGATCGCGCCAGGCGCTAACACGATCACCGGGCTTGAGTGTGCTCACCTCTTCACCCACTGCCTCGATGATGCCAGTGGCTTCGTGGCCAGGTTGGCCCGGTGCATAGGGATAACGAAACTGATGGCCGACAAACATCGGCTCATTGTGTCGAAGGTGCAAATCCCACTGCGGACAAGTCGTTACGGCTTCGACCCGCAGTAACACTTGGTCGGCTTTGGGTTGAGGGATCGGCACATCAAGCAGTTCAAATTGACCCGGGGCAGTCACTTGGAGTGTTTTCATGGTTACCAATTTAGTACGATGCCAAGCGCATCGGCATCTCGATTGAGTATATGGGCGAATGCCTCGGCCGCTTGATCAACCGAATAGCGATGAGTGATGAGTGACTCCGTCTGTAAGGCCCCGCTGGCGATCATGTCGCGGGTGGTCAACATCCGGTCCGTGCGCCATCCCGATGGGTTATGCAATGTCAATTCGCCAAAGCGTAGATGCTGCAAGTCCATCTGGCCGCGCGTGCCATGGAAGCCTGCGGACACCAAATGTCCGTTGTGCTTCATCAATGGAATGAAACTCTCCAGATCAGCCACAGAACCAACCGTATCGATGACGGCTTGAATGCCCTCGGGAGCCCATGCCTGGGCAGCCGCAACGACTTCATCGCTTTTTGCGTTAAGCCGCCGATCCTGCGGGCGGGTCGCAAACCGCTGTAGTCGTAGTTCGTGTCGTCCGACTAACATGACCCGCGCACCCCGATGCACCAAGGTCTGGGCTGACCAATGCCCGACCAAACCATCGCCAATCACCACAACGGCATCGTCGGCTTGCAGGGTGGGGCGCGCCCCACAGTTGTAGCCTACTTGGGTCAGCACAAGGCCACTGAAAATTTTGGGATCGAGCGCGTCATTCATTGGCAGCGCATAGACTTGGCTGTGATGGGTTACGGCGGGCGAAACATGGCCACCGGCAGCAAAGTGCATGCCATTGGCTTTGGATACCGTTGCAAACACGCTATCACCGACTTTGTGCGGTGTTGAGTCACCCACCCATTCGACAACGCCGACTTTCTGATAACCGGTAATCAGGGGGAAGGGGCGCGGGTCATTTGGATCGCGCGGCGTTTCACCGTCAATCCGCTCTCCCCGGATAAATGAGCCTTCGGTGCCGGGGCTGATCCATGACTGGGTAACCCGAATAACAACATCTTCTGGGGTGGGTTCAGGCACACTGACATTTTGCACTTCGACTTGGCGGGGGGCAATCGTGACAACGGCTTTCGCTTGCATGGCCCGAGTATCGCACGGCAATTTACTTTACACTCCTTCCGGCCAGCGCCTGGTTTCTACGAGTGATTCGCCTGTTTCGAGCAAACTCTTGAGACTAGTGCCCTATCAAGTCTCAATTTTTGGGTAGAGCCGCTTCAGGTTCACGCAAATTTCGCAACAAATGCGAAACCGCAACCCCAATTTTTTGCCTTGACAAGGCACTAGCCAGAATATGTGGCCAGCCGCTCGATAGGGCAGCGATGAACTTCGAGTTGGGCAGGTCGATCTCATGAATGACAGTCAGTTTGACTGATTCGCCCACTGGCTCAAGTTCATAGGTCAAGCGCGAATAGCCTTCGGCTTGCAATTAATGTCTTGCTTGGCTACAGATAAAGATTTGCTGATCCTATAATCGATCAATGACTGCGACGATTTTAGCCACGAAACTATATGTCCCTCCAGCGCGGCTTAAAGTTGTCCTCCGCCCTCGTCTGATTGCGCGGCTGAACGAGGGGTTGCAGCGCACGCCAGGCGTCACCCTCATTTCGGCCTCTGCCGGCTCAGGCAAAACCACGTTGGTCAGCGAGTGGGTCGCCAGTTGTGGGCGACCGGTGGCCTGGCTGTCGCTGGACGAAGGTGATAACGACCTGACTCGCTTTCTGACGTACCTTGTTGCTGCCTTGCAGACACTGGCCCTGAGTGTAGCCGACGGGACTGCGATGAATCTGGGGGAAGGGGTAATGCTTATGCTCCAATCGCCTCAGCCACCGCCTACTGAAGTGATTCTGACAGCTCTGCTCAATGACATCACCACTGCCCCGAATCAGTTTATTCTCGTGCTTGATGATTACCACGTCATCGATGCCAAGCCAATTGATGATGCGCTTGCCCTTTTGATCGAGCGACTGCCACCCCAGATTCACTTGGTCATCGCCACTCGCGAGGACCCACAGCTGCCACTGGCCCGCTTGCGCGTTCGGGGTCAATTGACCGAGCTGCGCGTCGCCGAACTGCGCTTTACGCCCACCGAAGCGGCTGACTTCCTCAATCAGGTGATGGGTCTAAACCTCTCGGTAGAAGAAGTCGCTGCACTGGAAGATCGTACCGAAGGCTGGATTGCCGGCCTGCAATTGGCTGCGCTCTCGATGCGGGGGCGCGAAGATGTTGGCGGGTTCATCCGGGCATTTGCTGGAGACAACCGCTACATCGTGGACTATCTGGTCGAAGAGGTTCTGCAACATCAACCTGAACCTGTTCGCAGCTTCCTACTTCAGACCGCCATTCTCGACCGATTGATCGGCCCGCTATGCGATGCCGTCACCGCCCGTGAGGGAGGCAAGGCCCGATTGGAGGCGCTGGAGCGAGGCAACTTCTTTGTCATTCCACTGGATAATCAGCGCCACTGGTATCGCTATCACCACCTGTTTGCCGAAGTTCTCTCTGCGCATTTAATAGCCGAGCAACCCGATCAGATATCGACGCTGCATTGGCGGGCGAGCGAGTGGTATGAGCATAATGGTTTGCCAGCCGATGCGATCCGCCACGCGCTGGCCGCCGAGGATTTCGCGCGCGCGGCGGACCTCATCGAGCGAGCCGTGCCCACCATGCGCCGGACCAGACAGGAGGTCGCGCTGCTTGGCTGGCTAATGGCACTCCCTGATGATCTGATGGGTGCCAGGCCCGTACTCAGCGTTCATTACGCCGGAGCGTTACTCGCTCGCGGCGAACTCGAGAAGGTTGAGGATCGACTGCGGGACGCTGAGCGACGGCTGAACGCTGAGTCGGATGTTGGAATGGGCGCAATCGTTGTGGATGAAGCGCAATTTCGCCAGTTGCCCGGTTTGATCGCCGTATTTCGGGCAGGACTGGCTTTGAGGCTGGGCGATGTGACCCACACGGTGAAATATGCCCAGCTGGCGCTCGACCTTATCCCTGAGGATGACGTTCTGGGGAATGGTGCGGCAACGGCGCTGCTGGGGCTCGCGTATTGGGCAAGCGGGGATTTGGAGGCTGCCCACCGGACCTATGCCGATGGCATGGCGCGGGTGCAGAAGGCAGGCTATCTGTCTGACGTAATCAGTGGCGCAATCGCTCGAGCTGATATACGGATTGCGCAAGGACGCCTCTATGAGGCAATGGGCATATACGGGCACGCGTTGCAGCTTGCAATAGCGCAGGGCGAGCCGCTGCTGCGGGGAACGGCCGATGTATATGTAGGTATGAGCGAGCTACAGCGTGAGCGTAACGATCTACCTGCGGCCAGGCAGCATCTGCTGAGCAGCAAGGCGTTGGGCGAGCGCACGGGATTTCCGCAAAACCAGTCTCGCTGGTGCGTTGCGATGGCTCGCATTCGAGAGGCCGAAGGCGATTTGGACGGCGCGCTCGATCTGCTCGACGAGGCCGAGCATCTGTATGTGGGTGACTTCTACCCCAATGTACGGCCGGTCGCGGCGTTGAGGGCGCGGGTGTGGGTGGTGCAGGGCAGGGTGGGTGAAGCGCTTGGTTGGGTGCAGGAGCGGGGGCTGTCTATCGAGGACGACCTCAGTTACTTGCGCGAGTTCGAGTACATTACGCTGGCCCGGGTGCTCTTGGCGCGCGTGACGGACGACCATGCCGACCACGCCATCCGTGTGGCACTTGGACTGCTAGATCGCCTCCTAGAAGCCGCGCAAGCCGGAGAGCGAGTCGGCAGCGTCATCGAAATTCTGCTGCTGCAGGCCCTGGCTCAGCAGGGGTTAGGCGACCTCCCAGTGGCACTTCGGTTGCTGCTGCAGGCCCTAACGTTGGCTGAGCCGGAGGGCTATGTCCGCATGTTTGTGGACGAGGGCGTGCCGATGGCGCAACTATTGAAAAGGTTGAAGGCTGAAGACCGCGGGCCGCAGGCGTATATTCACGCCCTGCTTGCTGCCTTTGGCAATCAGAGAGAGGCGCCTCCGGCAGTCGCCACCCCGCAGCACTTGGTTGAGCCGCTTAGCCAGCGTGAGCTTGAAGTGCTGCGCTTGTTCAAGACCGAGCTGTCCGGGCCGGAGATCGCCCGTGAACTTGTGGTCGCCCTGAGCACGGTTCGCACCCATACCAAGGGTATTTACAGCAAGCTTAATGTCAATAGTCGTCGGGCGGCGGTTCAGCGGGCAACAGAGCTTGGTTTGATTTAGCTCCCCATATACATATCCCCACATATGGGGAAGACAGCTCCCCACATTCATTTGTACATTGTGCGTGAGGCAAAGAGCGCATGCAAACCTGTCAGGTAGGCGCCATTGAAGCCATGCTGACACAAAATTTCTCATGCGCCCACCTGACAGGTTTGTACGATATGCGGGCGATTGCATGAGGAGCTGAATGAATGAAACAAATGCATTAACTATGGACTATGAGCGGCCTGGGCTTTATCAGATTCGCATCAAGGGACATCTTGATCACCGCTGGGCCGACCGGTTTGCTGGCCTAACCCTCCGGCTGGAAGACAACGGCAACACGCTATTAACCGGTCTGGTGGTCGATCAGGCTGCGTTACACGGCCTTCTTAGAAAAGTGCGTGACCTCGGTATGCCTTTGGTCTCGGTCATGCACATCAACCCCAAATCAGCGAGCGACCCGCATGCGAGTGCGGACACCGATCAAATCATTCGATAAAGAGATAAACCTATGAATACCAACAAGCGCACCTTAAAAATAAATGACGATAGCCGCATGGATATCGCTGGGCGGCCTGCCCGTGTCCTCATTGCGACAATTGCAGCGCTGTCATTCGTCCTACCCGCCGCTTCTGCCACTTATGCCGCCGGGCTGAGAAACTGCGTTGATGTGACCGGCCCAGCGGCCAGCCATGTCGCTTGCTATGAGGCGGTCTGGGCGAATGGAGCCCAGTACAGGATGACGTTTTCGAACCAACATTTCGGGGGCGCGACACCCAGCGAGCAACTGGACAACTTCTATGTGGTGGCACCCCAGACTGACGCTGTCCAAGGCACATTGCCCTTTCTGCACGACCACGTCGTAGGCGCTGTGCCACGCCAAAACCACGGTGACTACAGCGTTCGTTTGCACGGCTTCTTTGTTCTGTGCAGCGCTCAGGGCATCGCCACCGGCAGTTGTGTGCCCACCCTGACTTCAATCGAAGGGTTCGGAGACATTCCTTTGGCCAAGACAGCCAATGGGCAGCTGCTGACCTCGGTTGAGACTATAGAGGCAGCCGCAAACGCCGGACTTATTACGCTGTTCGACACCGGTGGCGTGATCGTCGGCACAATCAATCCCGGCAAGTAGGTTCGGTAAACACCTAGATTAAGGAGAACAAAATGAAAATAACAGCTTCGAATCTCATCCGGTGGTCCGGGTTATCCGCGATAGTGGCCGGGACCATTTTTGCGGTCATTCAACCAATTCATCCGCCGGACGTTCTTGCGTCAGTCAACACCAGCGCCTTCATCATCATCACCGCTTTTAAGACGGTCATGTGCGTCTTTGGCCTGTTCGGCATTACGGGGCTTTACGCCCGACAGGTGGAGAAAATCGGTTGGCTGGGTCTGGCTGGCTATCTCTTGTTAACCATCTTCTATGCCGTCCAAATGTGCTTTGCATTCGCCGAGCCGCTGATCTTGCCGCTGTTAACGACTGTGGCACCGACGTTCGTGGAGAGCGTCATGGGAATGTCCAGTGGTATTGGCGGTCCGATGAACCTCGGCACCTTCGCAACGATCTATTCGGTGTTGCCGGTGGTGTATTTGCTTGGCCTCATCTCATTTGGCATTGCCATATTCCGCGCCGCCATTCTGCCGCGCTGGGCCGGTGCCTTGCTGGCTCTCTCGGGGCCATTGGCGGGCGTCATGACTGCACTGTTGCCGCACCAGCTCGAGCGGTTTGCGGCGGTGCCGATGGGGATCGCGCTGGTTTGGCTGGGGTTTGCGCTCTTCACTGAGCGTCGTGAGCCGTCCGCGCAGCCGGTAGTCGCTGGCGTGGGTGCCCCACAGTTCAGCACGACAGGCGCTGGTTAAGGTCGCGGACGATTGAGCAAGGCGGACACGTAATTACATCATTAGCCTGTTCGCCTTGTTCACAGCCCCTGAATCATGATAACTATGTCTTACCTACGAAAGAACCGTTCGGCCAACGTCTTTAAGCATGCCCTGTTTGGCGCATTGGCATTCGGCATCGGGCTGGCGGCCGCGCTGGCCTTTGGCGGGCCGACGTCACCGCCGACCATGGCGAGCATCGGAAAACCATTCGCTACCGTTGACTTTTCAGAGATGCCACCGTTGTCGCGTTATACAGCCGGAGATGGCGTCGCACTCGCCTATCGATATTACAAACCCGCCGGTGGCGTCCGGCGCGGGAGTGTTGTCCTGATTCACGGATCATCGGCCAGCAGCAACAGCATGCACATGCTTGCCAGGGCATTCGCCAGTGCCGGCTACGATGCGTATGCGCTGGATATTCGCGGGCACGGCGCATCCGGTGTGAAGGGAACGATCGACTATGTCGGCCAGCTTGAAGATGATCTGGAGGCGTTTGTCAACACAGTGCGGCCGGCCCGCCCCGCAACGCTTGCGGGATTTTCATCGGGCGGCGGCTTTGTGCTGCGGGTGGCCGGAAGCCGGCGCCAGGATGCCTTTCAAAACTATCTCCTGCTCTCCCCGTTTTTGAGTCTGGATGCGCCAAATGCCCGACCTGGGAGTGGTGGCTGGGTCAACGTGGGGCTTCCACGGATCGTCGCGATTACGATGTTGGACCGTCTGGGTATTCGCGCGTTCAACGACCTGCCGGTGATCAGCTTTGGGCTGAGTGAGGCGGCCAAGACCGTGCTTACACCGACCTATTCGTTCTCCCTGGCCACCAACTTTGGGCCGGAGCGTGACTATGCGGCGAACATCCGGGCGGTTCACCAGCCGGTGGCCGTGGTGGCGGGTGCCAGCGATGAGGCCTTTGTGACAGACAAGCTTGAGGGCATCTTTCGCACTCAGGGTCAAGCATGGCCTGTCACTTTGCTGCCCGGTATCGGGCACATCGCGCTCACCCTTGACTCCGACGCGGTCGCCGCCGCCGTCAATGCCGTCGAAGCGATGTCACGGTAAGTCAATCCATATCACATGAGGGGCACTAGCGGCAGTGGTCGCCGGGCCTCTCACTCCAACTTCAATCATGACAAATACTTTCAAGATTTCCCCCATATCACCGCCACCGCCACCGTCGCCGTTACCCCACGCCTCCAAGGCCGAGTGGATGGTGCCGGCCGGGCTGATCCTGCTGAGCGTGATTCCCATCGCCGGTGGTGTCTTCCGCCTCACCCAATTGTTCGGCGACACACCAATCACACCAGCCAACGCACGGTTTTCTGCGTCGCCGATGCCATTTATGTTGCACATGGTGAGCGTCACTCTCTTTGCCATCTTGGGCGCGTTCCAGTTCGTGCCCAGTTTGCGCCGTCCGCGACACGGCTGGCACCGCATCGTCGGGCGGCTCGTGATCCCATGCGGCCTGGTGGCGGCGCTTTCGGGGCTATGGATGACCCTGTTTTATCCTTGGCCTGCCAACGACGGGGTGATCTTATATGGGTTGCGGCTGCTGTTCGGGTCGGCCATGCTTGTCTCCATTATGCTGGGGGTGGCTGCGATCTGGCGGCGGGACTTTGCCCGGCACGGCGATTGGATGCTGCGCGGTTACGCGATTGGCATGGGTGCAGGCACACAGGCGCTGGTTCTGATGGTCGGGGAAATGATCGTGGGTCCGCCGAGCATGCTCATCCGAGCGGTGTTGATGGGCGCAGGCTGGGTGATCAACCTGGCCGTGGCTGAGTGGCTCATCCGCAGGCGACTGGCCCCTCCAGTCCGCACGGCATCAGCTGTTGTTTACCCTTTGCACTGAGATCAGCCTGAATAAAGCGGCCTAGGCACTTCAGCAGAATAAAATGACCGCGCCCTTCGACTTCGCGCATAAGAATGCGCTTCGCTCAGGGTGCTTGGCCGTTAATTATTTTGGCGGAACAACTCTATCCTGCGCAGCAGAGCTTCCTTCTTAGGCGGGAATGAATGATTCAAGTTTGTACTTATTTCGTAACTGCTCAGACCTATTGAAATCCGCGAATCACGCGAATATTCGCTAATTTTTTTGCGTTGATTCGCGTGATTCGCGGAAAAGAATCAGAAATGGTCTGAGTAGTAACCTTATTTCTTATAGGGAGACCGATGAAAACATTTAATGACACGGTTAAGTTCGCGTCGCTCGGAGTTCAAAGCGCACCCCTGATACCCCTACCGCTTGGGCGGCGCATTGTGTTGCATTGGGGGGTGCGATTGCTGATCACCTGGTTTGGCTTTGGCCTCATAATTGCGGCGATGGTGGCTGGGCTTCAAGCCCTGTCAGTCGAAATCAGCCCAATCGTTTCGGTAGGCGTGCTTGCACTGTGTGCCTTGCTTGCGGTCTTTGCCGTGACGGGGTTGATTGAGCGGCGCAATCTGGCAGAAATCGGTTTGGGGCTGCGGCGTTTCATGATGGACTGGCTAAAAGGCGCAGGCGTGGGTGCGGTATACCTATGCGCGTCTGTGGGCATCCTCGCATTGCTTGGCGGCTATCGAATTATCGGTGTCGCATTCGCCGGACAAGCACTTGCGGGCGGTCTCTTGTTACACTTTCTCGTTGGCGTTTTTGAAGAAACACTCTTTCGTGGGATTTTGTTTAGGTTTTTGGAAGAAGGTTTTGGGTCGTGGATTGCATTGACCCTGACCGCGCTGTTTTTTGGATTTTCGCACTTGAGTAACCCAAATGCCACCCTGTGGAGCGCCATCGCGATTGCGTTGGAGGCGGGTGTGTCGTTTGGCGCGGTGTATATGGCAACGCGCAGTTTGTGGTTTGCGATGGGGATGCATACGGCCTGGAATTTTCTTCAAGGCAATATTTTCGGCGTTGCTGTCTCGGGTAACGGAGCGCCGACCGACAGCTTGTTTAGACCGCTCATTCAGGGCAATCCATGGCTGACGGGAGGAGCGTTTGGTATCGAAGCCAGCGTGATCGCGGTTGGGTTGGGGCTCGGCTTGGGCATCTATTTTATTGTTCATGCTGTGCGCCAGAAACGCATCATGGGCGGGTTGTTGTGGCGCGGCGGAATCAACGAGCTGAACGCCGTTTTGTAACCCGTCGCAGTGAACCCCTACGTTCTAACGGCTTGCGCGTCTTGGAGCAATTGAAAGCACTCTCGAGGAATTCCGTCCCTAAACTTTGCTTTTCTCGGTCGCTGGATCGGCCACTTTCCCGAAGGGAAATTGATTCACGAGAGCATAGCGAAGGCAACCTCGGTGATCGTTTGCACTAGGGCTCGGGCCGATTCCACGCTCATCTCCACCGCCACCCGCGCCCCCGGCCCTTGGGCCTCGTTGACGAAATCAATATTCAGCGCATGACCTTGGAGAGTAATTTCAATACAGAGATAGATGCTTTTGTCATGTCCGACGAACGTCGTGAGGAGCCGAAGGTCTTGGCTACGGCCAACGTCAGCGCCATCAAAGGTAAAGATTCCTCTCCCTACGGGCTCGGAATGACAAATTTCCCGCCAAAGCCGGGAGAACCTCAAAAGGTATTGTGTCATGTCGTGGAAACAACACATTGGGTCGAAGATATAGCGTGCTATGTCGAGGATGTGACGCGTTAGGTCGAGGATGTGACGCGTTGGGTCGAGGATGTAACGCGTTGGGTCGAAGATGGGACGGGTTGGGTCGAGGATGCGACGCGTTAGATCGAGGATGTAACGCGTTGTATCGAGGATGTAACGCGTTAGGTCGAGGATGTGACGTGTTAGGTCGAAGATGGGACGCGTTAGGTCGAGAATGTAACGCGTTGGGTCGAGGATGTGACGCGTTGGGTCGAAGATGGGACGGGTTGGGTCGAGGAACCCACGCCCCGTCTCGGGGAATCCATAGGTAGGCATTGGAATGGGCGAATCTCATTGCTGCTGTGGTAGGGCGCGTCACTTTTTTGCAGACGGGTCCACGACATCAACGGATAAAACAGCGGATCAACGGATGGATGCAAGTGAATATCCGCTGATGGATTGATCGTGATTGCCTCTACAATACGGCTATCTACTACGGGAATACGATTGGGTTGCGCGCGACCCTGTTTATGGAAAATCCGATTCCCCGGCTTGAGCCGCGAGCGCAATGAATGGGCTACGACATGCATGCCCATCGTGGCGTTGGTCACAAACGCTAGACAGCCCTGATATTCCGCAAATAGCGGGTGCGGCAATCGTCCTTGGTTGGATATACATCGACCTGCCATCAAGGCTGGACTCACTGATCATTTTTGGACGACTCAAAATATCCTTTCTGGAAGCCTTCGCCTGTTCCAACCTAATCTTTTGAATCGCCCTTGCCGGACTGCGTCTGTTGTTTGCAGCGTTAATGAAAATCTAGCGTTCAGCAGCTCAATGAACGCCGGGCAAAACCACACCTTCGCATTTGTCAGCATCTAACTGCCCCTTTACCCGTGTAACGCTCCGTTGGCGATTGTGCCAACGCAGATAGCGATAGATGCGTCTTCGTCGTGACAGATGGTCACGATCATTTGAGTTTTTGAGCGCATAGTTGTGCAAGTGTTTAAATTGTGACTCTATCGCGTTGAGCCAAGAGGCATTGGTTGATGTGTAAACCGCCACCATGTTCTTGCCAGGAAAGAAATCGTTGACAGCTTGCACGTTGGCCCGAAAGTTGTCCATAACGACATAGATACGGATATGTTTTGGATAGCAACTGCGAAGTTGAGCGAAGCAAGCGGTGATATCCCGTGCGGCCTTTCGTTTGCGGATCTGTCCCACCAGACAACACTGGGCGTGGACGTCGTAAGGTAATGGATCAAAATACGACGGATAAAGGAAAGGCTGTGCTGAGCAAAGCGTTTGTGGAGACCCGGGAAGCCAATTCATGAGCGAATATTCAAGCAATAGACGCAATACGGCAAGGACAGGTCAAACGATTAGGTCAAAAGCGGGCGAGCGCGCCAGGTCAAGAGTTCAGGGATGGTCAGTCAAGCCAGCGGCGATGGTCGGTGAGCATTCCTGGGCAACCCAACAAATGTAACTCACCGCTTCCTATACTGAGCGATCGCCAATTCGGAGTGTGGTCGGCCGCTAGTCTCATAGATCGAGATCAGTTTCGTCACATCAAATCCCACCCGGTGAAACTCAAGCCCCAATTGTCCACGTTGCACATCCAAAATGGCATATTCCGCCCAGTGATCCGCCTGAAAACCCGTCTCGGGTTGGTGACGCGAGCCTGCAAATCCCACGCTACCTGGGTTGAAGTGAATCTGCGGACCCGCCCCAATCCGTCGTACAAATTGCACATGAGTGTGTCCACCACAATAAGCATCCGCCAAATGACCAGCCAGATACGCCGCAAGCTTTTCTTGCTGGATATCAGGCAAGATCACGTCGTCAAAGGATTGGGGCGAACCATGATAAGCCAACAGGGTGAATCCATCGTCCAATCCAAGCTTAACCGTGGGCTGGAACGCAGCGATAAATGTGCGATCCGCATCAGATAACTGTGACAAACTCCACAAACGCACTTCCTTCATGGTGCGCAACCGTTCATCGCTGATGGCTTCATCACCGGTTTTCTGACTTGAAAGCAGCCAAGCATCGGCATTCCCCATCACGACCAGGCAACCCAACTCACGCAACCGCTGCGCCACTTGAGCCGGTTGTGGCCCCCCCTGGATTGCGTCTCCCAGACAGATTGTGCAATCGATTGAGCGATTCTTGAAATCAGCCAAGACCGCATCTAGGGCGATGCAATTTCCATGCATATCCGAAAACACCGCAATTCGCATCTTTAGAGTCCTCCTCGTTTGCTTTTTAGGGTTCTTCCGACTTTGGCACGATTTAAAGTGTCATTATCCACTTTTAATTCTGCCCGCTTTGCGTGAATTTTAAATTTCGGGATTCCCCATTAAAGTCAGGAGAGCCCTTTTTATTTAGACAATCGATCTATCCGCACTATTAAACACCAACCCGTGATCCCCATCCAAATGCATACGCTGACCGTCAACCAAGCGTCGTGTGCTATCGCATGCGCGATGAAACAAAGGGGTCCATGATGGACTTGTAAAAGCGGCGACCAGCACTTCGCCCTGGCGCAACTGGTCAAATTCCGCGTTACAGGATTGCGGCTACGACTTAGGCAGCGCGCAACAATAACTTGACCATTACGATCGCCTTGGCCTGATTACATAGTTCCACTCTCCATGGAACTTGTCTGGAATTAGCCGAATTTTCTATCTGTCATTGCTACAGTTACCCACATGGCGCTGCTTTAC
>JANMVQ010000343.1:0-4899 GCA_031392845.1 Chloroflexota bacterium | reverse complement strand
CGCCAAGTCTGACCCTACCGTCATAATCACAATACCGCCGGCACCGGTCGACATACTGAAGCAAGTCGGTCAGCAGGCGGGACATTATCTTCGTCAGATCCATGGACACCGAGACGCATTCGGTCACCTGCGCACCTACATGCCGACCCTGTCCTTCGAGACTTGCCTCGATTTTCTCTCCAACCCGACGACAGGGCAGCTGGGGATATACGAAAAAATCTACGATGCATGGCGCGTGTGTGCCAACGAAATTGCAGCCCAAAGCAAGGCCATAGATAAAACGATGAGTGCCCTCGTTCAGGCGAAAGATCAAAGCAACACAGCAACGGCAGATATAGACACTCAGTCTGCGCTCAACCGCAAGCTGAACCAGCAGATCCTGACCCAACAGGCCGTTGTGGCAGCCGAGGCACAGGCCGTGCAGGATGCATTAACAAAGGCCGTTGATGACATCACGAAACAGATGAATGGGTGCGATATAGGATCGTTGATAAGATCGCTGGGGCAACTGGCATTCATGCCTGAACTTGGCGCAGCAGAAGCAGGGGGCGCTGCAACAGCGGGCTTCGCCAGTCAGGCCAAATTTGCGGGTCTGTCACTTGGCGCGCCAATCTTGGCGGATGCCGCGGATGCTGGGAAACTCTCAGGCCAAGATTGCAACAAAATCCTCATGATCAATCAGATTGACAGTCTCGGCACAGAGGTCACCGACCTGTCTGGGTTGGCGGAGCGCTCGGGCCCGTTCATTAAGGCCGATGATCCAAAGGCCTACAATCCAAACGCCTACAAGCTGCTGGCCGGCACCAGCCAGCTCGAAGAAAAGCTGCAACAATTTAGCAGCATTCCAGGGGTGGCGACCGCGCTGACCACAGTCCATACTTACATTGCCGATGTGCAGCAGCAGAATCAGCTCATTCTCGAATATAACGGGGGAGTCTCACAAGTGTTGACGCTACTAAATCATCAACAACGCCTTGGCATGCTTGAAGGCACACTCACTACTACGCTGGCTGGGAAAACCATTCCTGGGCAAGTGCAGTATCTGCAATACCTATTCTTTATCGTGCAAACGGCACGAAACCGGTGTTTGCAAGCCTTGAACGATGCCATTGCCGCCTACAACGTCTCAGCGTTAGATGACAAACGAATATCAGATTTCCTCACTGGGCCAAACCTTACCATCGACGATGTCACACCCACCACCATCCACAATGCGCTGGGTGAGCTACAAAATCAAAAAGAAGCCGCAGTTTCGGTTTATCAACAAAACGCACCGCTATTTCCAATAACTGAACTTGGAGCTGATGAAATCGTCGTCGAGATTACCGACGAAACGGTATTGCAGAATTTGAAAGATACGAAAACCACTCGCTTCGCGTTACGAGCACCCCACGTGGATGGCGAGAAGGGCAACAATCCAGATAATCCCAAGGAGTCACCTTTTGGCAATTGGTTTGATATTCGGATGACCTCTGTTAGCGTAAAGCTACCCAGCGCATCCCGCACGGATGAAAATGGCACACCGAATGCACCCATCATCGCAAACATTTCAGCCAGCCCAACCCAACACTTTGTCGACCTAGACGACCAATTACACATATTCACGACAATACCGCCGAAGCAAGATATAGAGCCTTATGGATTCCAATGCACTGTCGGCACTGCGAACTCACAACCAATCAGTGACACGTATGAACGGCACTCGCCATTCACCACTTGGGTGCTGGAAATACCCAATAATATGAACAAGGGCACAGTTGACCTCAGTAACGTCAAGCAAATCCTATTAACCTTCAGGGGGTCCTACCGCCCACGCTTTTCGACTGGGACAAATTCCTGATTGGCAGCATAATTTCTCTCCACTTAATTCCCCCTCTCAAGTAGTCAGCATTCCGCAATGAGGGGCAAGGAATCCACTCCTGTTGGAACCGAGCGACAAAATGCTATGGTTGAGCCTGTCTCCAATCACATTAGCAAAATGCTGACAGTAATGTTCGCCCACCACCCGTGCGACCAGCTCATTGCGACTGCGCACGCCCACCTTGGCAAAGATGGACTTGAAATGATCTTGCACGGTGTTGGCAGAGACATGCAAGGTTAGGGCCATCTCCTTGTTGTCAAGTCCTCAAAATGTGAAATGGAGGAGGGCATCACTTGTGTGAAGCCCTCCTCCATTTTTGGGCTTACATACGGCCAAAGAACAACTGACCTGAACCAGTATTTCTTATCTATCAAAGCATATTGCCCTGCAACATGCTGGCTGAACTGCGCAAGAAATAGTCATCCAAGCCGAATAAACTGCTCGGTGCGGCCACCATTCACCGGGTCACCCACCGCGATCAAGTTGCGTCGATACGGCTGCGCCAGCTGATGACCATAGGATCGCGTCCGCTCGCCACCCATAATTAGGCTACTTGATCGCGATAAAAACAAGCTCGGCATGGTCAGCCGTGGCAGGTTCATCGGTATAGTCGCCGCGCACGCCGATCTCGCGGAATCCGGCGATTTGCAGCATGAGCAGCAGTTCGTCCCGGAAATAGGTGCGCCCGCGTAAGGTGTACTCTTCCGAAGCCAACAACTTGCCGGAGTGCCACTTTTCGAGGCGCACTTGGCGCGTGTAGGTTTGCTCCAGTGGATCAATGGCGAGGATGCGGAATTGACCGAAATGCTCGCTGCCATCGGAAGCAATACGACCGTTGCCCTTCTGTGGCCACGACTGCGGCAGCGCTTTGCGGTTCTCACTCAGCCACAAGCCCCACGCTTCTGGCGATGTGTATTCGGCCTGAATGTTGACCAGCAACGCCCCGCCGTCTTCTAAATGAGCATGGCAGCGCCGCAACGTCTCAAGGTCTTTTTCGAGACTACCAGCCAGCCCGAATGAATCGCATAGGTAGAGGGTCTTGTAGCGGCGGGGCAGATCAAGTGCGTGCATTGGTTGCTCGTACAAATTCGGATTCAAGCCTTCGCTAGTCGCCTTACGTCGGCAATGCTGCAGCATATCACCCGAAATATCGCAGCCGTCAATGTCTATCCCAACGCGTAACAAGGGCAGCAGCACGCGACCGGTGCCACACGCCACATCCAGCACAGGCTGGCCGAACTGCGCAATCTGTTGCTGAAAGAAAGGCACTTCGCGGGCCTCGGTGTTGAATTCGGCCCAGCGCTCGGCCATCAGGCCATAATGCCACACGATGGGGTCATCTGCATTTCTAGACATATATTGACCGTATCCGCTCTTGTTGCCGAGAGCAAATACAAGTGTTTTTCTTTCATGAGTCTACTTCCTCGCAACGAACACGATCACATCGTCGTCGCTGGTGGCCTCTGCATCGGTCCAACCGCCTTTTGTGGCCTCAATGCGAAACCCCGCAGCTTCCAACATCATGTGTAATTCGTTTCGAAAGTAGTAATTGGACGTCAGCGGATAGATGATGTCGGAGGTAATCTGCCCATCTTTGAATTCAAACATGCGCATCTCGCCAATGGTTTGCTGTTTAAGGGCATCAACGGCAACCAACCGATAGTACATCCCCGTCTCTTTTCCATTCTTTTGGCCCAAGTCCTCGTAATCCGGCCATGGCTCTGGCAAGTGCTGGCGCGCGTCCTTGCGCCACAGCGGCCAGACGTCTTTATTCCAGTATGGCATATGCTGCTCCAAGAGGAGCACACCGCCAGGCAATAGATGCTGGTGGAACCGGTGCAGCGCTTGCATATCCAGATCGCGCGAGACACCGATACCGAACACACCGCAAACGACGATGGTCTGATACTGCCGCGGCAGATCAAGCGCATGGAGCGGCTGCTGATATAGATTGAGCGACAAGCCTTCGGCTACCGCTTTGCTGCGGCAGTAAGCCAACATATCCGCTGAGATGTCACAGCCATCCACATCCAACCCCGCCCGCAAGAACGGGATGAGCAAGCGCCCCGTGCCGCATCCGGCATCAAGCGCGGGTTGCCCATACTGCTGAATGAGCCTCTGGAAGTAGGCGATTTCCGAGCCGGTTGTGTTGTTATCCGCCCAGTGGCGCGCCATCACGCCGTAGTGCCAGGTTTTAACTTCGTCGTTCATGTTGTTCAAATTAAATTTCCTCTTTGTAAGCAACCCGAGTAAAGGGTCGCTTCAGATTCTGCGTACGATGCCATTCAAATGGACTTCGTAAGTGTGGGGTAGTCGAGACTGAAATGGGTTGAGGTGCAACGACTGTATCCGCCCTTGTTGCCAAGCGCAAATACAGTCGTGCATCGTAAGTGACGCTGAAGGCTGTAAAGATGGCGCTCGCAAGTGCCAGGCACAACGCGGTGGCTTGCGTGGCGAGCGGGCGCACACTCAGCCATGATCCCAGAAACGCTAGCATGAGCTTGGGCAACACAATCTCTTGCAACAGCGCAATGGGCGCGATGATGAACAGCAGACTGAAGGCAAAGACGCTAAACCGCAACAGCCAGACGTGCGCTGCGATGAGGCTGTAATGCTTGATGCTCAAACGCAGGCTACGCCAAAGCGGCATGACCAGATTGGGTTGATTTGCGCTCATCACTAACACGGTGCGCAAACGCAGCAGCACCTCGGCCATCAAGATCAGGGTCGCACTACCTGCCGTAATCCACCAAAATGCTGGTTTGTTCGACTTAATAATGGACACCAAGTAATACGCGTAGTCCGTAGAGGAGACGCCGCTTTGAGAGGGTTGCACTTGTGCCATATGCAAGAACATCGCCGTGCGTAGCTCTGGCAACCACGTGCTGAACGGTGCGCCAGGATCGGGAATGAGTAAGTTGGCACTTTGTGCCACAAGCGATTTGGCTGCGTCGGAAGCGAGCGCGTGTGTTAGAAAATCAAGCCTGTAGCGATGTGGAATTTGAATCACAAGCGGCACCTCTACGCGAACGTAACGC
>JANMVQ010000331.1:0-12993 GCA_031392845.1 Chloroflexota bacterium | reverse complement strand
TTTGTGCTAATCGGTGTCTCGATACTGACGTTCGCTATCGCCCAATTGGTGCCGGTAGACCCGGCCGCATCGGCATTAGGCGGACAAGCGCGTGAGGCACAAATCCAAGCCTATCGCCAACAGTTGGGACTGGATCGTCCGGTGTGGGAGCAATACGCTCGCTACATGGGTCGTTTGGCACAAGGTGATCTGGGGCAATCCATCCGCACCCGTCGTCCGGTTGCCGACGACTTGCGTGATTTCTTCCCGGCCACGTTTGAGTTGGCCTTAGCAGCGTTACTGGTGTCGGTGTTTCTGGGCATCCCACTCGGTATTGTGGCGGCCCTAAATCGCAGCCGCTATGGTGACGTGTTGGCGCGACTATTGGCGCTGGTGGGCGGTTCGTTGCCCATCTTTTACGTAGGCGGTCTGGGGCTTGCTCTGTTCTACCGCCAGTTGCGCTGGATTCCCGGCGGGGGGCGATTGGCATCCACATTGGAACCGCCCACAAATATTACTGGTCTATTCACTTTAGACGCGTTGCTTACCGGCAACTGGCCCATCTTTCGAGATGCGGCCTGGCATTTGATTTTTCCTGCGCTGACACTCGGCTACTTCTCTACTGCCGTGCTGTTGCGTATCACTCGCTCAGCCGTGCTAGAGACGTTGTTGCAAGATTACGTTCGCACCGCCCGTGCCAAAGGCTTGCCGAATCAATTGGTCATCTTACGTCACGTTTTCACCAATGCACTGCCCTCTATTCTGACGACGTTAGGTATTACGTTTGGCAGTCTGTTGAGCGGTGCGGTGCTGACCGAAACGATTTTCAACTGGCCCGGCATCGGGCGCTATGTCACCACCTCTGTGCTAAACCTCGATTTGCCCGCTGTCATGGGCGTGACGCTGTTGATCGCGTTTGTTTATCCCGCGCTGAATACGCTGGTGGACATCGCTTACACCGTGGTGGATCCACGCATGCGCTCGCAGTGATGTAACTCCAATGCAATTCTCGCTTGTCTCTCGGCGCTTGCGCAAAGATCCAGCCATGTTGGTTGGCACTGGCTTGCTGATTCTCTTTTTTCTGCTTGCTATTCTTGCGCCCGTGTTAAGCCCACGCGACCCCATTGAACAAAACCCAATTGACAGCTTGAAGCCCCCTAGCGCCAATTATGTGTTGGGTGCGGATAAGTTGGGGCGGGATGTTTTGAGCCGCATGATTCATGGCGCACGCATCTCGGTCTTTGCCGGGCTGGCTGTGATTGCGGCAGCAGGTTGTTTTGGCACACTCTTGGGTCTGCTGGCTGGCTATCGCGGCGGTTGGGCCGATGAGGCGCTCATGCGCATCACGGATGTATTCTTTGCGTTTCCGGGTCTTATTTTGGCGATGGCGATTGCAGGCGCGCTTGGCCCCAGTCTGCAAAACGCACTCATCGCTGTGGCAGTGGTGACATGGCCAGTGTATGCGCGCTTGATACGTGGGCAAACATTGGCACTGCGCGAACGTGAATATGTTTTGGCCGCAAAATCTTTGGGCGTCAGTGAGTGGCGCATTTTGCTTCAGCACATTTTGCCGAATGCACTCTCGCCGTTACTGGTGCAAGCCAGCTTCGATATGGGCGCGACTATTCTCAGCATCGCTGGCCTGTCATTCATCGGCTTTGGCGCGCAGCCACCTACGCCCGAATGGGGTGCCATGATTAGTGACGGTCGAAAATATGACTTGATTGTGTACTGGTGGCTGACCGCCGTACCAGGCGCAGCTATTTTGCTCTACGTAGCCGCATTCAACCTAGTGGGCGATGGACTGCGCGACATTCTGGATCCGCGATTGCGGAAATGAGTTGAGGCAGTTTGTAGGTTTCGGAAAGTTGGGAAGTTTCGGAGAGATATGCCTAATTACAATAAACGCTTACAAGCCGTGCAACAGCGCATGGCTGATCTAAATATCGACTTGATGTTTTTGCCGTATTCGGCAAATTTGGACTATGTGACCGGGATTCACCGCGAAGAGCAGAATTTTGGCAACACCATGTATCCGGGCGACTGGATGACAGGCGCATGGATCGCGCCGGGGCGTGCGCCGATTCTGACCCTGCCGCGTATGCAGGCCGATTTTCATGGCGGTGCGCATGGCGATTTTGATGTGCGGGTGTTGCCAGATGCGGCTGACCCTAAAGCGTTGGTACGGGATGTGCTGACAGCACTGAGCATCAAGGAGAATTCCACCCTTGCTATCGAAGACCGCGCCCGCGCCGAAACCATCCTCAACCTACAAGCTCTCATCGCCAATCTCCAATTCGTGTCAGCTTCAGCCATTCTGCGCCCAATGCGAGTGATCAAAGACGCAGACGAGTTGGCGATTTTGCGCAAAGCAGGTGTGATCACCGAGGCGGCTTATATTGCCACGCGGGCCAAGTTGCGCCATGGAATGACCACGCTCGACTTGATCACCGAGGTCAATTTTCAACTCAAGCAGCACGGCAGTTACGCGCCTTCGTTCCAGACCTCGTTTTACAATATGGGCCGTAACTTTCCATTTAACTTTCAGAACAAAGACGAAGTAATGCTGTTGCCATTGAACCCACCGGTGTCGATTTCGTTTGACTTTGGCTCGGTTCTGGATGGTTATTGTTATGACTTTGGCCGCTCAGTGTTCTTTGGCCAGCCGGACGATGAATATCGCAAGTGCTATGACTTAGTCATTGCTTCGCAAGCGGCCGGTATCGCTGCGCTGAAGGTGGTCAACACCTGTGCTGACGCAGATGCAGCCGCCCGCGCGGTGATCGAAGAAGCTGGGTATGGTTACGCCTTCCGCCATCGTTTGGGCCATGGCATCGGCATGGACGTGCATGAGCCACCGTTTTTGACCAAGAGCGATACCACCCTGTTGCAAGCCGGCATGTGCTTTACGGCTGAGCCGAGCATTTTTATTCCGCATCAGTTTGGCATGCGGGTTGAAGATATTATTGTCGTTGGCGAGACAGGGGGAGAAGCATTGACAACTGGGTACAAGGATTTGTACGTTTTGGAATAGTTAGACCGCCTCGGTCTGCATTTTTGTTGGAGGAATGTCTCATGCTCAGAGTAAAAAAATGGATTGGGTGCGGCTTGCTGGTCACACTCGCGTTAACAGGCTGTGTGGGCGACGTCGCTCTCAATCCCAACCCGACGACCATCCCATCGACAGCAACTCTGCCTCCGTTGCCGCCGACCCTGACACCTGAGCCCATTCCACCAACCAATACGCCATTGCCGATACCGACAGCGATCAAACTGAACTGCACGAACAAAGTTGCCAATGCACGAGACGTGAATGTTCCAGACAATACTGTCTTCAAGCCAGGCACTGCATTTACCAAGACCTGGCGAATTAAGAATGCGGGCACGTGCCCCTGGATTGAAGGCTACCAATTGGTGTTTGTGGCTGGGGATCGAATGGAAGGCAAACAATCCGTGCCCGTGCCCGCCACCAATCCGGGGGCTGATGCGGATATCAGCATCAACCTAATCGCTCCATTTGCCACCGGTAAGTACAAAGGCTATTGGCTGTTGCGCGATATCACGGGTAAAGACTTTGGCACGGGTGACACGGCCAATATTCCTTGGTGGGTGGCGATCACGGTTAAGAAGTAGAAAGTTGAACTGCAAATAGGAGAAACTGCATGCCCGATCTAAACAAAGTGGCGCTCTTTACCAATGAATATCCGCCCAATGTGTATGGCGGAGCTGGCGTGCATGTTGAGTATTTAAGCCGGGAATTGGCCAAGCTGGTGCCGGTGGAAGTGCGCTGTTTTGGCAACCAAGAGGTGCAGACTGAATCGTTGCGGGTGAAAGGCTATGCAGCGTGGACTGAGGCCAAGCAAAACACTGACCCACGCTTTGGCGGGGCACTGGATGCCTTCCAGCGTAGTCTGGCGATGGCCAAAGATACATTGGATGCCAGTGTGGTGCATTGTCATACCTGGTACACCGATATGGCAGGCGTTTTGGCCAAGAAATTGTGGGGCACCCCATTGGTGCTGACCATTCACTCGTTGGAGCCATTGCGCCCATGGAAAGTGGAGCAGCTGGGCAACGCCTACCACCTGAGCAGCTGGATGGAGCGCACAGCCATCTTAGATGCTGACGCCATTGTGGCGGTGTCAAAAGAAACTCGCAACGATGTGCTGCGTTTGTTCCCGGTCGCACCGGAGAAAGTGCATGTCATCCACAATGGGATTGACTTGCAGCAATATCGTAAAGAGCCAACGAATAAAACGAATGGGACGGCCGAGCTATTGCGCAAGCGTGGGGTCGACCCGACGCGACCTTTTGTGTTGTTTGTGGGGCGTATCACGCGGCAGAAGGGCATTATCCATTTGGTGAATGCGATTCCCGAAATTGACCCGTCGTTGCAAGTTGTGTTGTGTGCGGGTGCGCCAGACACGCCAGAGATTGGCAAAGAGATGAGCGAGCGGGTGGCGGCGATCAGCCGAACCCGTGCAGGCGTGGTCTGGGTTCAGGAAATGCTGCCGCGTGACGAGGTGATTCAGTTCTACTCACAGGCCGCTGTTTTTTGTTGCCCATCGGTGTATGAGCCGTTTGGGATTATCAATCTCGAAGCGATGGCGTGTGAGACGGCGGTGGTGGCGTCGGCCATCGGGGGCATCCCCGAGGTGGTGGTGCCCAACGAAACTGGCCTGCTGGTCGATCTGCAACTGAAACCCGGCACGTTTGAACCGGTGGATGCCAAACAGTTTTCGCACGATCTGGCACACGCGATTAACACCTTGGCACTCGATATAGACAAACGCACCCGTTTTGGTCAGGCTGGACGCAAACGAGTCGAGGATCACTTTAGCTGGACCGCCATCGCACAGCGCACACTCGATATGTATCGCACCATATAGACGTGATCGACTTCATATTTTTGGACACGGAATTGCACGGATTTGCGCGGATTTATGAGAATAAGTTGATATCGTTTGTGTGTCTTTCTGTGTATATCCGTGTCCAAAAATACGCCATCTTGTGGCAAAATCGTGACACTCATGAAAGTTGAAGAAGGCCGCAGCCGCGTCATTATTGAGCGCATGTCTCCCGAAATCGATGGAGGCGCATTCCCCATTAAACGAATTGTTGGTGATCGGGTTGTTATTGAGGTCACCGCTTTTACCGATGGGCACGATGCTATCTCCGCCGTGCTGCTCTATCAGCATGAACAAGAACCCAACTGGTGCGAGACCCCCATGTTGCCACTGGGGAATGATCATTGGCAAGCCGAATTTGTTGTATCGACTGTAGGGCCTTATCACTATACAGTTATGGCGTGGGTCGATCACTTCAAATCGTGGTCGCGCGATTTTGCCAAGCGGGCTGCGGCTGGGCAAGTGCTGACAGTCGATGCTCAGATTGGCCAACAATGGGTGGAAGCAGCGGTCAAACGCGCTACCGGTGGCGATGCAGCGGCCTTACAAAGCTATGCCGAGCAGTTGCGCGGTAACGAAGCACAATCGACTCAGGCGGCGGCGGCCCCGGCGTTGGCCGATTTGATGTATCGCTATGCCGAGCGTTTCTGCCCAAGCGTGTATTCGCCAGAATTAAGTGTGACCGTCGATCGTGAGCGTGCTCGTTTTAGTAGTTGGTATGAATTCTTCCCCCGCTCGTGCGCATTCGAGCCTGACAAACACGGCACCTTCAAAGATGTAGAAGCGCGCCTGTCCTATATCGCTGACATGGGTTTTGATGTGCTGTATTTGCCGCCGATTCACCCGATTGGACGCAGTTTTCGCAAAGGGCGCAACAACAACGTAGTTGCACAACCGGGCGAGCCAGGCAGCCCGTGGGCCATTGGCTCAAGCGAAGGTGGGCATAAGTCCATTCACCCAGAACTGGGCACACTTGAAGATTTTCAGCATCTAGTGCAAGCGGCCAATGGCAAAGGGATCGATATTGCGCTCGACCTTGCGCTTCAATGCGCACCCGACCATCCCTATGTGATGGAGCATCCGCAGTGGTTTCGGGCCCGTCCGGATGGCACAATTCAGTATGCCGAGAATCCGCCCAAGAAGTATCAGGATATTTATCCCTTCGACTTTGAAACCGACGACTGGCAGGCATTGTGGGAAGAGTTACGCAGTGTGGTGCAGTACTGGGTGGATCAAGGCGTGCGCATGTTTCGGGTCGACAATCCACACACGAAGTCGTTTAACTTCTGGCAATGGCTGATTCCCACCATTAAGGCGAACTATCCAGATGTATTGTTCCTCGCCGAGGCCTTTACACGACCACATCTACTCTATCGTTTGGCCAAAGCGGGCTTTACCCAGTCGTATAACTATTTCCCATGGCGCAACACGAAGGGTGAGTTGACCCACTATCTAACCGAGTTATCGCAAACCGAAGTGCGTGAATACTGTTGCGCTAATCTGTGGCCAAACACGCCGGACATCCTGGCTGAGATTTTGCAGCATGGCGGCCGCGCGGCCTTCATGTCCCGTCTGGTGTTAGCGGCAACGCTTGGCACCAGCTATGGCATCTATGGCCCTGCGTTTGAGCTGTGCGACAACGTGCCGATTGCTCCGGGCAAAGAGGAATATCTCAACTCCGAGAAATACGAGATCAAGCGCTGGAACTGGGACAGCAAAGATAGCCTGCGCCCGCTGATTGCGCGAGTGAATCAGATCCGCCATGAGAACCTTGCGTTTAAGAGCAACGATGGTTTGCGTTTTCATCAGACCGAAAATGAGCAATTGCTGGCCTATAGCAAGAGCAGTGCCGACGGCTCGAATCAACTGCTGATCGTCGTAAACTTGGATACCCGTTATACCCAGGCTGGGTTTGTTAATTTGGCGCTCGACCAGCTAAACCTTGATCCAACCCAGGCGTATCAAGTTCACGATTTGTTGAGCGATGCGCGCTACTTGTGGCAGGGCTCACGTAACTATGTCGAGTTAAATCCGCAGGTCATGCCTGCCCATATCTTCGCAATTCGCCGCAAGGTACGGACGGAGCAGGATTTTGATTATTATCTTTAGATAGTAACTATATCTTAGGGAAAGATACGGAATGTTCTAAGCCGGACAAGTCGGAAGAAACCTCTCACAAAGACACAAAAGTCTTTGCACAAAACGTAAAGATTTCGGAATTTAGGTACTAGGATTTGGAAAGTTACTTACCGGCCGCTTGCGCTGCCGGTCGAAGTGTGGACTGCTGATGCTTGACTCGCTCTGGAACCCATACGCTTAGCAATAGCACCACGACTGGAACCAAGGCAATGAATTGCATGGTTGGCCACATCCCAATGTTATTGGCCAGAATACCCAAGAACCCAACCCCCAGGCCACTTGCGCCATAGGCGGTGCCGAGAGTCAACCCACCCGCCAGCCCGAGTTGAGTCGGCATGGCATCTTGAATCATTGTGACTGAAATTGTCCACGGAGCCGTCATCGCAATTCCAAACAAGCCAATCCAGACGATTTGTAGAACACCTTCGCTGTGCCAAAACAAATACAGCGCAGCCAGTGAAACGGCCATCGATATGACCATCAGGTTGCGGCGGCCAATCCGATCGGCCAACGGCCCGCTGAAGATGGTTCCGATAATCCCGCTAAGCGAAATCGCAGTTAATAAGGGGGCAAACTCATTTGTGCTCTTGCCGGTCTCGTTCGCAAAATATAGGGGCATAAAGGTCTTCATGCCTTCATACGAAATCGACCGCAAGATGATCAAAAATAACACGAATGAAACAAAGATGATCGTTTGACGTTTGTTCGCCGCCGCGATGCTCTGATCAACCGAGGGAGCACCAACAACGACACTACGCGTAAATTTGCGCATTTGTACAATAAGCACCAAGCAGCCCAGAATGGTCGGCACAATCATCCAGGCGGCGGCATGCACGCCATATCGTGTGATCAAAAAGCCAACAATGAGCGGGGCTACCCCAAAGCCGATATTGCCGCCGAGAAAGAACCAACTGGTGCCAGTGGTGGTATATCGGCCGCTCAAGTTGCGAGCATGTTTGAGGGCTTCGGGGTGAAATAAGGCGGAACCTACGCCACTCAGCGCTGCCGCTACGATGATCATCCAATAGCTGGGCAAAAAGGTGATTGATGCCATCATCAGGCCACAGAGTGCGCAGCCGAACAAGGCCAGCCACCGGATAGCGCGTTTGTCACCAATGATTCCAGCCACCGGCTGGAATATGGCGATAACCACTTGATTCATCGTAATAATGGCCGCTGCTGTTGCGTAGTTCAAATTGAAGGTTGCCAGCAACGTAGGCAGCAATGTGTTTAGCGACATGGTTTGCATGTCCACTGCAGCGTGGGCGGCAATGATGGAACCCAAACCTGCTTTGTCGATTTTCTCTTGATCACTCATAATCTAAATCTCTGATCTCTCCTATTGGCACAAATTGAAAGTCGCAATGGGTGTCCCCCAAGCCAATGGCTGTGGGTCGGCGCAATCGGTGGGTTGGATGGTCATCCATAAATCGTTCATCTGTTTCACAAATAAAAGGGATGAGTTCTGGCGTGCCGGTATCCTGCATGGCCTTGCACCAGTTGCAGCCAGTAATGTGAAATTGCACCCGCTGTGGCGAGTATTCGATCAATTGGCCTTCGCAGGAGAAATGTTGCATTGCCAGCTCAAAACCGCTTTGCAGCTCATCGGGAGGCATGCTGAAGCCCTCGGGCGGCGGCGATGTGAGATTAAGCGGTTGTGGCGACTGCACCTCGGTTATTTCAGAGCTGTTTGGGGGTTGCAAGTTGCTGTCTGCGTCTGAAGCATGACTCACTAAACCACTATCGATAATGCAACGACGAATCATTTGGAGTGCGACGGTTTGCTCAACATGAGCTTGTAGCGCCCGATATAGGTTGGCAAACGGCTGCAATTCGTGGGACAACTTGGGCAGATCGCGTGGGCCAGTGGGTAAGAGTATAGGAAGCTCGTCGATATGTGCGGTATGCAGGATATGCAAAGCCGTTGTTTGGCCAAGAGCTTCAGTGAGAATGCGCTGACATACGGCAGGTTGGACGCGATTAGGGCGCATAGGTTATTACAATTCTAGAACATGTGCCCTATGAATGTCCTTGTGTCATCCAAAACTGTCGAATATAAAATTGTGGACGTGATGCGACAATTGTGGCTATGAGATTTGGCATTCGATTCAATAGCGATTCTGGCAGTATCAAAGACGTGGTGAAATGGGCACAGCTGGCTGAGTCGTTGGGGTTCGACGACTTTTGGTATTGTCAGGATTTGATGAAGCGGGATGCTTGGGTGACATTGACGGCTGTAGCTGCGGCAACCAAGCGGATTCGGGTGGGAACCTGCATTGTCAATCCCTTTACCGCTAGCCCCGCTGAGATCGCGATGCATGCCAGCAGCTTGCAAGAGTTCTCCGAGGGGCGCTTTGTGCTAGGGATTGGCCCCGGTGACCCGCCGTATCAGGATTGGGTTGGGTTGAAACAAGCGCAGCCTCGCCAAGGATTGGCCGAGGCCGTCCAAATTCTGCGAATACTTTTTGCAGGTGAGGAAGTGAATTTCGAAGGCAGTGTCTTCAAATGGCACCATGCGCGTTTACGAATGCCCATTCCTTCTCAGCCGATCCCGATTTACATTGGGGGCCAAGGCCCGCGTGTTTTGGAGCTCATGGGCGAGATGGGTGATGGCGGGCTGCCGATTGTTTTTCCGCCCGAAACGATTGATTTTGTGCACGAGCGCATTGAGTTTGGCCGGCAGAAATTTAAAATTAACGCAAAGCGAGCAGAATTAAAAAAGGATGCGTTTGCTCTTTCATCCCCTTCATCTTTTCGCTCCTTCGACCTGGCCGCGTGTGTTTGGTGGAGTGTGGCCGAAACGCGGGAACAGGCCGAAGATGCATTGCGGTATCTAATTGCCTACTACGGGCCGTCCTTGCGTGAGGAGACGCTTAGCCCGATCGGGCTTACGCCGAGTGACTTTGATGGGATTCGAGCGGCCTGGCAAATGGGTGACATGAAGCAAGCCATGGCATTGCTCACGCCGCAAATGTTTCGTCTGGCCATTTATGGTTCGCCCGATGAGATGATCGAGAAGGTGCGCTGGCTGCAAAGTAAAGGCGTGACCCAAATTAACATTGGCCCGCCCTTGGGGCCGGACAAAGAGCGTGCGTTGCGGTTGACGGCGGAACACGTGATTGCGGCGTTTCGTTAAAAGTGTGTCACCCCTCACTACGTTCGGGGTGACACAGGCGGGTGTTTACTGCACCACGATGTTGAAACCAATTGGCACCAGCTCGATCCAAGTATTGCCGGGTTTCAGGGAAATGGGTTGACCGCTACCGTTGGTGAAGTTCAAGCCAACCCCAGCAGGACGACTCCATTTGCCGTCAATTACCTTTCCATCGCGGAAGACTTTGACTGCCCCTTCACCCCATAACTGAATCTCGATGCCACGTGAACCCAGACTATCTTCGCGAATGTCGCTGAGCTGATGATTGACATACACCACCACCACGTTGGCTGCGCTGAGTTGTTGGCCAGTGCCACGGTCCATGTGTGGGCGGCCAATCATGCTGCGCGCCCAGCGACCCGTGCCGGGGTTGTATGTCCAACCGACTCGCCCAGAGGCGTAGGGCATAGTCACTGTGTTTAGGGCGGTGCCTTCGCTAGGTGTAGCCCCATCAAATCGCCATGTCCCAAACGTGCTAGGTTGATTTTTGCCACGTTCTTGTAACACGTTCAGCGCACGTGCAGCGTTGCCAAACAAGTTGTGTGGGACCCGCACACCGGAGACGCGATAGAGTGGGCAACCAGCGCATTCGAATTTGCCATTGTTGTTGACCAGAATGCGATTATCCAGATAAGCTGCTGATTTTGCCATGCGCTTGAGGGTGCCATCGCTGGTACCTGAGCAGAGCAACCCGGCGTCAAAGATTATCGGGAGTTCTAAATCGATCAGACGACAACTGCGCACACTCCCTACTTTATCCGGCAGATTTGTGAGATACAACGCATTTAATCGCAGGATATTGCCCTCGGCATAACCCTCGATGACTACATCAGCTTGGCTGAGGCCAGTTTGTGGGCGGACTGCCGCTTCATTGGAGACTTTGATGAGCACGGGGCGGCGCGCTGTATCCACCGGCAGGCCCGTAAACGGGTTATTGGATTGGGCTTGGGCTGGGACAGCTGAGCTAAATAGAACCAATGCCACACCGATGTGGATCAATATCGCGGAGATAGTTTTTGATTTCTGCATGTCAAGAGTTATTGCTTGTTGAATTTTAGTACTGGCGCTCGCGCTTCTCCCAACCTTGTCGAAACAGTGGCAAAAAGTTGCCTGGATCGTACGGGTGTTTGGCGATCTCTTCCTCGTTTAGCTCACAACCCCAACCCACTCGATCTTCTTCGACCGTAATATAGCCATCAATCACCTTAAGCGGGTTGGTAATAATTTGACCGGTCCAGTCATCGTTAAAGTCATCAAAAATTTCGTGGATAAAGAAGTTAGGCGTAGCGGTATTCAAATGTCCACATACTACGGAGCACAGTGGGCCCTGCGCACTATGCGGGGCTGTCACTGCATTGAACGAGTGTGCCATCGCTGCGACCTGTTTGGCAGCGGTTAAGCCCATGTATTGGGGTTCTAGCTGAATAATGTGGACTGCATCGTGCATCAGCAGCTCGCTAAACTGCTCGCGGCAATAGTAATCCTCGCCACAGGCAATCGGCACCGGGCTGCGCTTAGCGACTTCAACCATGCTGGAGATACGTTGAGGCGGCACGGGGGCCTCGAACCAGGTGGGCTGATACTTAGCCATGGCATCCGCAAACTTGAGTGCCTCATGGACCGAAAAGCGATTGTGGCCTTCGATCAGAATATCGACTTTGGGGCCAACAGCATCGCGTACGGCGGCAATGATGTCGATAGTGAGGGCGAAATCATCACGATCCATCACCCGCCAACCTGCGCCAAACGGATCGAACTTTAGGGCTGTGTAGCCGCGGGCGATGACGGCCAGGGCCTTCTCGTGAAAGCTCTCCGGGGTGCGCGGGCCACGATACCAGCCGTTGGCGTAGGCACGCAGCCGATTGTGACAGCGTCCGCCAATGAGTTTGTAAACTGGCTGCTTGGTGACCTTGCCCATAATGTCATAACAAGCAAACTCGATAGCTGAAAGTGCGGCGCCTTGAATCTGACCCCCATCCGAATACGCATCGCGGAACAAACGCAACGAGTGATTCTCAACGTTGAATGGATCTTCGCCGATCACATAGCGCTTAAGTTCATGGATGCCGGCTTCCACTGTTTTGGCAAACCCGTTGAGGGTCCCTTCACCAATGCCATGCACGCCTTCATCCGTCTCGACTTTGGCAAATACCCAGTTCTTCCAAGGATTGCCAGCTATATAGGTTTTTACGTCTGTGATTTTCATTTTTTGAAAGCTTTCTGAATAGAGAAATTATCTTAGGGTGCGTGTTTTACAAGCCCTACGACGCGTGATTTTGACAAATTTTCTCGATTAGCAATGCCAGCATCGCGGTGCGAGGCACAATGCTACTTGCTTCAATATACTCATCTGGGCCATGATCCAGGCCACCGATGGGACCAAGGCCGTCGAGTACCGGGGTGCCGAGTGCGGCGATCACATTGGCATCGGACACGCCACCTGTGGCAGCGTCTTTGAGGGCAAAGCCAAGCTCGAAGGCACAGGCTTGGGCCCACGCTACCAACTTGGCGATGTCGGGGCTCTTGGCCATTGGCATAAAGCCAAACCCGCCGGATAGATCGATGCGAGTGCCAGCTACCGTGCACGGGGCTTGTAGCAAATTCTGCATGGCTTCTATGATGGCTTGTGCACCGTGCTGATCGATTACCCGAATGTCGATATCTACCCAGGCGTCGTCGGGCACTACATTCGAGCGAACACCGCCTTGGATCACGCCGGTATTTAGTGTTACGCCCGGCGTAATGCCATTGAGTTTGTGCAATGCAACGATGCGATGGGCCAGCTCCAGAATCGCATTTGCGCCCTTCTCCGGC
>JANMVQ010000533.1:0-16312 GCA_031392845.1 Chloroflexota bacterium | reverse complement strand
GCGAGTCGGTGCCACCGCCGGTGAAGTGGTGCACATGGCAATCTTCGATCAGAATATCGCTGCTCCCATCGCCCACCCGGATGCCGTAGTGGCCGCTGGATTTGCCATCGTATAGATGTAGGTTTCTCAGGGTGATGTGGGCGTTGTTGGCGGTCAGGCGGATGCCGTCTTCGCCGCTGCCACTGGCGTTGACGCTCAAGCCTTCAATCACGATAGACGAGGCGCTGTTGGCCAACACAATCCGACCGTGAATAATGGTTTGGTCGATGCCCGTGCCACGCAGGGTGATCGGGGCTGTAGGCGTGCCGCTGTGGGTGATGATGATATTTTCGATGTATGTCTTGGCGTCAAGGGTAATCACCGTGCCGGGTGGCGCTGCGTTGATCTGGTCGCTGATGGTGAGCGGGCGCGCTTGGGCGGCCACGCCGGACCAGATCTGGGGTGTGAACGATACTAAGATGAACAGTAAACTAACGGTGATACGAACGATAATATTTCCTTTGGATTGAATCCTCAAATCTTTTCTCCATTCCCCCTCCGTGAATCATTACAAATTTGGCTTAGAACCTATCTCTAAACCGTTCATGTCCATATCCTTCGACTTCGCTCAGGATGCTTACACATCAGTTTAGAGATAGGTTCTTAGTTTGTCACCCTGAGCGTAGCGAAGGGCCTCGTTCTGCTCATGTCATTCGTTGTTCATGTTTCTGAGCGGCAGCATACAACGAGGCCCCTCACTACAGCTTGCCCTGCCGAAGGTGTCGAAGGGTTCGGGGTGACAGGTGTTAAGCGTCACCCAGGCGCATTGACCCAATTCATCGCATTGTCAATGCTATCGGTCAACCAGCGCTCAATGCCCTTAGTCGCGCGGTCGATGGTGCTATTAAGCTCAGCCAGCTCCATCTTGCTGAAATCTTGCAAGACGAAGTCTTTGGGCGCCATGCGTCCAGGTGGGCGGCCGATGCCCATGCGCAGACGCGCAAAATCCGGCGTGCCAACATGCTGAATCAGTGAGCGCATGCCGTTGTGCCCGGCCGGACCGCCCTGTTTGCGTAGTTTGACCTGCCCGGCCGGCAGGTCTAATTCGTCGTAGACCACCAGCAAATCATCCGGGGTAGATTTATAAAACTTGAGTAATGGCGAGACACACATGCCACTGTCATTCATAAATGTTTGGGGTTTGACCAGCGCCACTTTCACCCCGGATATATCCCCTAACGCGACCATCCCACGATTCATCATCTTGTCAAATCTCAAGCGATGTTGCGCGGCCAGCCGATCCAGCACCATAAAGCCGATGTTGTGGCGGTTGCCCGCAAAGTTTTTGCCCGGATTGCCCAAGCCTGCGATGACGCGCCGGCGATTCTCTTCTGTCATTTGGTTCTAACTTCCATAGTCAATGGGAGGCTGGCTCACCCGCTTGCGCAACCAATGCAGACCCAACTTCAAGATTAAATACATGCCGAATGCCACAAACCCAATCGCCATATAGCGTGCCCCGCGGGTGAAGGCAGTCGGTATATCCGACAGCGAAAACGAAGATGGGCGTTGGGTCGTGCTGGCAGTCACGGTGGGTTCTGCCACGCTGGTGTTGCCCAAAGGCGCCGCTACACCCGTGTTGTCATTGGCGATCTTGAGATTGCGCACCACCGTTTCGATAACGTTGCCATTCGACGAAAACACTTGCAGCCGCAGCGCATACTCGCCATCCGGCAATGGGCGTGTGTTCCAAACGCCCAGGCCGGCGGTGTTGACTGATTGAGTAGCCCCGCCAAACGATACCCAAGTGGTGAGGTCTGGTTCGTTGGCGAATGACAACTCATAGCGAGCCAGTGCCGACGATTGGGCTGTACCGAGAATCGTGACGCTACCGCGCAAGGTCTGCTTGTTGGCGGGTGAGGCCACCCGTGCTAGCGGCCCTTGCGCTTGCGCCCAAATGCGCATTGGGGTGCCAACGAGCACAGCGCAGGCCAGCAGCACGATAATCCAACGTGACCGCGTATTTTTCCACGGCGACACACGGAGATGCACGGAGGAGAAATCTAATCTTGTGGGCTCTCCCGACTTTAGCGAGAAATGAACCACGAATCTCACGAATTCGCACGAATTATTTGTGAAGATTCGTGAGATTCGTGGTTTATCCCGTTTTACTCGGTAGAGCAATCTTGTGTTATCCGTGTGCCTCCATGTTTCTCTGTGGATATTTAGCTTTTCAGGTTGCATGCCCGCGCGATTCTACAACGCCAGCCGTAGGATTGATTCCAATATCTGCGCGTTCACCGTGCGTGGGCTGAGTGGCATCAGCCGCTGATTCGATGCTGCGGTCTGCGCAATCTGGGCCAAGTGTTTTTCTTCTACGCCAATGTCACTCAAGCGGGCGGGGATGCCAATATCGGCCTTGAGTCGGTGCACGGCATCAACGCTGCGATAGGCCGCCTCCAACGTGGGCAATCCAGACACACTTTCGCCCAACCAGAGCGCGATATTGGCAAACGCTTGTGGGTTGGAGGGAATCAAATATTGCATGAGATACGGCAACATCAGCCCATTGCCCAGCCCATGCGAGGTATGCGTGATGGCCCCGATAGGATATTGCAGCGCGTGCACGCTGCCCACACCTGCGTTCGAGAAGGCCATCCCGCCCAGCAACGCGGCCAGACTCATGCCTTCGCGCGCGGCCAGATTGCGAGGTTGATAGACCGCACTGCGCAAGTGGGTTCCGACCAACTGGATCGCTTCAGCTGCCAGCGCATCGGTCAGCGGCTGCTTGCCAGAGAAAGGTGCGGGTTGGTCGTTGGGGATAGGCAGTGAGCGAAAGTCGATATTAGTGTAGGCCTCGATGGCGTGCGTCAGCGCGTCAATGCCGCTCTCCGCCGTGACATTGGGTGGGCAAGATACAGTGAGCTGCGGATCGATCAGCGCTAAGAGTGGGCGCAAAAATGGGCTGGAGATCGCCAACTTGAGATGTTTGGCTGGGTCTTCGATGATGGCCACGGCGGACACTTCGGAGCCGGTGCCGGCTGTGGTCGGCACGGCGATCAGGGGCAGGGTTGGGCCGGGCAACTTGCCTTCGCCAAAGTAGTCCGTAGCTTGCCCACCATGGGTCAGGACCGCAGCCACGCCTTTGGCCACATCCAGATTACTACCACCGCCCAGACCAATCACGATGTTGGGCGCGTGCGGCCTCGCGTGCGCCACCGCCTCATCAATAAGGGCCGTGCTGGGCTCAGGCTTGCAGCCTTCATAGACATGCACCTTGAGTTGCGCTTCGGTCAAGGCAGTGGTGAGGGTGTTCACCAAGCCCGCTTTGATCATGTTCGGGTCGGTGACAATAATCGCTTTGGTTCCACCTAATTTTTGCGCCTCGCGGCCAATGCTGCTGGCCGTGCCTAAACCGAAAATAATATCGCCCGCGCTGCCAAATCGCCAATAAGTTCGCATAGTCAGGAGTATAGAGGACTGGGCTACAAGCCGTTTGCCTGATTTTGCACACTCACTATAATTTCTCGTGCGGCAATGGCTGCCGCACGAGTTTATGCTCAAGGTGATCTTTATCTTGCGATCGATGTTTCGAACGGACATGCTTGTGTTGTAAATATTCCATGGCTGCACATTTCACTATCCGCTCACTTGGATGGCGCATTGGACGCGCCAATCCCTCATCCGTATTCGCATGCGCTTATCACCCGCTGCCCATCCTGCGACAGGAGATCAGATCGAGGCTATCAAACTTGATCGTGATTAGATCGACGTTAGCACCAGGATGTGGACAGGAGACAGTCAGGTTCCATCAAACGTAAGCAAATACCTAGAACATTTCCCTAATCGCCGCGCATTGCGCGGATGAACCGGCCATACTGCGAGTTATGGCAATGACGTCTGTCTCACCGGGTGAACGTCCGGCGGGTGTTTGTTAGCTAGCTTAGTTTTGTTTAATTTTTGGTGCAGCCATTGTTCATGCATATGGCACTTGCATCAGAGGATAGTCAGGAGATCATGTCTGGAACCAGACTTTACGTTGGCAATTTGTCATACGGTACAAACGACGAACAGTTGAAGAACTTTTTCGAGGCGGCCGGCCCAGTCAAATCTGCGGAGGTGGTGATTGACCGCGCCAGCGGTCGCTCCAAAGGATTTGGCTTTGTCGAGATGACGACCGAAGAGGGGGCTCAAAACGCGATGAATTCGCTGAATGGTAACGATTTGGATCAGCGACCCATTCGTATCGATTTTGCCAAGCCCAAAGAAGATCGCCCCCGCACGGGTGGCTTTGGGGGTGGTGATCGTGGCAGTGGTGGTGGCTTTGGCGGCGACCGTGGCGGCAGTAGCCGGGGTGGCAGCAGTGGCGGCAGTGGCCGTGGTGGTTCAAGTGGCGGTCGTGACCGCAGTCGCTACGACGACTAAAATCAGTTTTCAAAATGTCGGAGGTCGCAAAGACCTCCGACATTTTGCGTTATTGGCCTATTCCTCGCGCAATACATAGCCCACACTGCGCACAGTGTGGATCAGACGTGATTCTGCACCGGCTTCGGTTTTTTGGCGCAGATAGCGAATATATACCTCAAGCACATTGCTTTCGCCGCCAAAATCATAACCCCATACCCGATCCAAAATTTGCTCGCGGGTAAGCACTTGACGTGGGTTGCGCATCAGGTACTCCAGCAGGTCATACTCTTTGGCGGTTAGCTCAAAAGTGCGCTCGGCACGTTTGGCCAGACGTGTGCCAGTGTCCAAGATCAGATCGGAGTAGCGCAGGATTTCGGGCTTGGAACTGGGCGCAATACGCCGCAGCATGGCGTGAACGCGAGCCAGTAACTCCTGGAAGGCAAATGGCTTGACGACATAATCATCTGCGCCTGACTCTAATCCCAGCACCCGGTCGGGCACCGAATCTTTGGCCGTCAACATAATGATGGGCACATTGCTGGCAGTGCGCAACCGGCGACAAACTTCCAAGCCGTCCATACCCGGCATCATCCAGTCCAAAATGACTAAATCCGGTGGGTTGTCGCGTGCGGCCGCTAGGCCGCTTGGGCCATCTGGCATCACTGTGACTTTATAGTTTTCGAAAGCCAGCCCGCGTCTCAACAAATCACGAATTGCCGGGTCGTCTTCAATGACAAGAATATGTTCCATAATCCAACTTCATACCAACTTAAAACGATTCAGGTCGTCTTTTCTTTCTTGTCTAATATTACCGCGAGTTGGGGTGAGTAGACGCACTGATTTGTCCTACCACTTTCATGAAGTTTTGGAGGGGTTATGGAGATGCCGACAGTGGGGTGTTGCTATCCAGTTGCAGTTTGCAGTGGGCTTGGAAGTCCTGTGCTTGGATCGTAAAGCTGATTCGGTCTGCGTTGCACAGCGAGGCGCGGATAGCAACTTTATATTGGTTGGCCACCTCGCACACATTGCCTTTCAGCTTTTGTTGGTCGGCGATGTCCATAGCGATGTCGGTTTTCAAGTGCGGCTCAGAGGCCAGATTGGCAGCTTTGTTGAGGTTGTCGAGCGATTTGTCATCGTCGCCACGTGCCATATAAACCCGACCCAACATATAGTAGGCGTACGCTGCGGTTGAGCTCATACTATTGGCGTTTGCACCGCTAGTGCTAAAGCGGGCGACGACCGAATTAAGATAGCTTTCAGCGGCGTCCAGCAAGGCGGTGGCGTTGCCCGATTCAACCTCGATCAGATCGTGTTCGATAATCTTGATCTGGGCCCGACTCAGGGCTACTCGCATATCAACATTGGCATTGGTAGGGCTGATACGCGCGCTGAGCGCAGTCAAATAGTAGTCCTCAGCTTTGGTCAGGTAGCCCCGGATGGCGTCGATTTCTTCGGTGTTGGCGTTGCTGGCCCACTGGCTCTGGATATTGCCCAGACCGACATAAGCACTCGCAAACTGTGGTTCTTTGTCAATCGCCAGTTGGTAATTGCTCTCAGCTTTGCGCAGCATATCGTCTACGATGCCATCGCAGTCGTCGCGAGAGGCGCGCAGATATGCATTGCCTAGCATGTAATGCAACACAGCTTGACCGCGTTTGTCTGGGGTGGTTGAGCTCTTAATAATGTCTTCAAATATGCGGGCCGCGTTTTCGTACCCCTCGGAATTGCCACGCGCATAATACTCAAAACCCTGACCAATACGGGCAATATTGCTGGCTCGATTGGCTAACTCGCGCTTAATCTCATCCAATGCGATGCTGTCGGTCATTTTACTAATGGGTGTAGAGAATGCGCCAAAACTATAAGAGCCGATTAGTTCGGGCGCATGCTTGAAGTAGCTTGCGCCTACATAGAACTGCGGATCGACTGTGATTTTGCCATCGCTACAACTGATCGTGCCATACAGCACAATATCCACGTCGCGCTCAGCCGCAAAGCGGGCCACCCCTTGTTCTTCGGGATAATTCATCGGGCGGAGGCTACCCGCTTTCACTTGATCAGGTGTCCAGACTTCAAAGCTGGGGCTGTGTCCTTCTGAAGTCGCTTGTTCCTTTATCTTGCTGGCGGTCATCTCCGCGATGTTGTTTGAGAGGGTGCTGGCCAGTTCCATACAGGAAGAATCCGCTTCATTGGCAACTTTGAACGGCATCACGGCCAAGTCGAGCGCATACGATGACCCTTTTAGCAATGGTTTAACCGCGTTTTTAATGTCGGATGGGGAAGTGCGGTTGTTGAACACAATCATGAAGACTGCCGCAACCACAATCACGAACAGCACTGTGGCCGGGATGGCCACGCTGAGCATGGTGCCACCATGAATATGTACCTGTTTGGCCGCGAACAAAAAACTGCGATTGGCCGAGCCTTTGATGACTAGATTAACGTCACCCGCTTCATCATCATCGTGGTCGGATTCAGGCGCACGGGCGGGGCCATTCAGAGGTTCCGCCAGGCGCGTCAAACGATCCAGCAAGCGATTCGTCGCTTGTTGTGCACGCTTCTTGAGCTTGCGAGCATATTTGCTCAGGGCCTGGGGAGGTAGAGCTATCACGAAATTTTCTTAAATCTCTGTCAAGTTCGACAGGGTTTCGCTTGTGATCAAACGGTAGTCTTTCTAATGGTTGGGACCGATTACCTTAGCTTTTTTCTGTTTTCCGCGAATCTCGCGAATCTGCGCTAATAAATTCGCGAGAATTAGCGTGATTCGCGGAAAAACCTAAGATATTCAGTGGTTGGGATTGTATTTCTTGCGAAAATAGCTCGTTAAATCGCGATGAACCTAAAATGAACCTTAAAATAATTGTTAAACTCTGTCACTGTTACGGAATATATATGATTGCAAGTTCGTTGCCCTCATGAAAAAGATGTAGTTCATTTGTTCTACATCTTTTTCATGTTGTTTTTTGAGAAATTACGTAGAAAAAAGCTTAGGGTTGATTGCTTTATGTAAAAACCATTTGAATTTGTGAGATTCATGGGAGAGCGACGACGGGTCCAAGGTAAAAGGCCAAGTAATAGATCAGCACGCCAGACCAGAGTAATGAGTCGATGCGGTCGAAGACACCACCGTGGCCGGGGATGAGTGTGCCGGAGTTTTTGGCGTTGGCCTGGCGTTTGAACATGGATTCGGCCAAATCACCCAGCGTGCTAAACGCACTGACCAATAATCCACCTGCGACTGCGACTGGGATGCCTATCGGTGAAATGGCACCGATGAGAGCGCCGCCCAGTGTGCCGAACACAATGCCGCCCAGATAGCCTTCCCAAGTTTTGCTAGGGCTGATGGTGGGTGCCAGTTTATGGCGACCCAGACGGCGGCCCACGAAGAACGCGCCACTGTCTGCCAGCCAGGTGGCGGTTAGGGTCAGAATTAGCCACCATAGACCCTGGTTTAGCTCACGAACCCCGGCCAGGTGTTCGCCTGTCCAGCCTAAATAGAGGCCGCCTGCAAAACTAAGCGCCCAATCAGCTACGGAGCCCTGTTGAGTATGGCGCAACTGCCAAGCTAGCGAGCCGAGCAATACCAGAGAAAAGGCTGGCGCCAGAATGGGCAGATTCGGCAGGCGCAATCCGACAAACACTGCGAGCAGAGCCGTAACATTGACCAGCAAGTTAGGGTGATAACCAGCCGATTGCATAAGCCTGTGAAATTCGTAAGCACAAATGAGCACAGCGATCAGAATAACGGCGGTGAACCACCAGCCGCCAAGGTAGCTCAATATAAGAAAGGGAACACCAAGGGCAATTGCGCTGATGATGCGGGTCTGCAGGTTGCTGCGTAGAGACGTTTTCACCCTGTGCATTTTACGAGGCTGGGCTTTGGTCGTGCGATTCGCAAGATGGAGCGATTGCATAGGCAAACACGGTCAGTGCGTTGACTGCAAATAAAGCACATGTGCTTTATTTACACCGATTTTGCAATTTATTGACACTCTGTTTGCAACTGGCTACTAAGCTCGTTTTAGGAGGCCATTTGTGTCATTGATAAAAAAATCTGGTTTACGACAGCCCCAAGCGCACATAACACGACGCGACTTTCTAAAGCTGGCAGCGGCAGCAACTGCACTCGCGGCATGTGGGCGGGTGGCCGGACAATCGGAGATCGTGCTGACAGCGCCTGTTGCGGCTGCGTCATCAACCCAGACTGTGGCAGCACCACAAGCGCAGCATTGGTTGGCAGCCAACCGATTGATGTTTGGCCCCACGCCCGGTGATATTGATCACATCGCCGCAATCGGCCTCGATGCCTTTATCGAGGAACAATTGGCGCATGATAAGCAGGATCCTGCCGAAGCGGAAAAGCGCATTGATGCGATTACCGGTCTGCGCGATACGCTGACGGCTCGGCCTGGGGAGTTGACGGATGACAAACGCCAGGAGATCTATCAGGATATTGCGCAGGCAACCCTGTTGCGAGCAGTGTATAACCCGGCCCAGTTGTATGAATTGATGGTCGATTTCTGGTCAAATCACTTCAATATTCTCTTTCAAAAGAACACCGGCGAGTATTTGAAGACCAGCGATGATCGCGATGTGATTCGCCCAAATGCGCTTGGCAAATTTAGAGACTTGCTCGGAGCCAGCGCCCATAGCCCAGCCATGTTGGTCTATTTGGACAACCAAAGCAATCGCAAAGGCAAGCCCAATGAGAACTATGCCCGTGAATTGATGGAGTTGCACACGCTGGGTGTTGCCGGTGGCTATACCCAAGCCGATGTGCAAGAAGTAGCGCGTGCGCTCACGGGTTGGTCGATGGTGCCGGTTCGTTTCAAGGGCGGGCAGATGCAGCCCGGCAGTGATGATGTAGGCACATTTGTCTTTCGCCCACGCCAGCACGATGATGACGCCAAGCGCATCTTGGGTATTGATTTCCCTGCGAACGGTGGCAAGGCCGATGGCGAAGGCGTGCTTGATATTTTGGCCAAGCACCCCAGTGCTGCGACCTTTATCAGCTTAAAAATGGCCCGCCGATTCGTAAGCGACCAGCCGCCGACTGCTGTGGTTCAACTGGGTGCACAGGCGTTTGCCAAAAGCGATGGTGATCTACGCGCCACACTCGGTGCGATTTTGCACAGCGCTGAATTCAAACAATCCGCCGGGCAGAAGCTCAAACGTCCTTTGGAACTCATCGCGGGTGCATTGCGTGCGACGGGTGCGCAGACGGATGGGGGCAAGCCCCTCTCAGCTGCCTTGCGCGGCATGGGACAACCTTTGTTCGGGTGGGCTGCACCCAATGGATACCCGGATGTGGCAGGTGCATGGCTGGGCAGCAGTTTGGTATTGGCACGCTGGAACTTTGGGATGGCGCTTGGCGCAAACACTCTCAAAGGGACCCGGATCGATATCGGTGCAGCCAACATCGATACGCTATCCACCCGACTGTTGGGTGCAGCCTTGCCCCAGCCTGCGCGTGAAGCGTTACAACCTTTTGCGAATGATGCTGCAACGCTCATCGGTTTACTGCTGTCTGCGCCACTCTTTCAAGTGCGTGGATAAAAGCGAGGAATAAAGTATGAACTTCCTACAATCTTGGATGCCGCGCTTGGCGTTTGCGCCCCAAAATCAGGCCCCGCGTGGAGATGTGCTGGTGTGTGTGTTTCAACGCGGCGCGATGGATGGTCTGAACGCATTGGTGCCGATGGGTGATAGTGAGTATTACCGTTTGCGTCCCACATTGTCTATCGCTGAATCGAAGGTCGGTGATGCCAAAAGCGTAGTGAACTTAGATGGCTTCTTTGGTTTGCACCCGGCGCTGGCCCCATTGAAGCCCATATACGACGAAGGGATGTTGGCTCCCATCCACGCGTGTGGCTCGCCTGACCCAACCCACTCGCATTTTGATGCGATGGATGCGATGGAGCGTGGAACACCGGGCGCACATGCTTTGGGTAGCGGCTGGTTGGGGCGGCATTTGGCGACCCTAAATACGGGCAACCCATCCCCGCTGCGTGCAGTGGGGATGGGCAACATGCTGCAGGCGGCGTTGCGTGGGCCGATATCGGCGACTGTGCTCAAATCGATTGCTGATTTTCATTTGCAAGGCCGCAAGAAGGGCGATCTGCAAAAAGTGCAACAGACGTTGTTGTCTTTGTATGCCACGCCAACGGCAACTTCAAATCCAGATTCGAATCTAAATGGGCCGCCATTGCTGTCAACACTTGCCAGTGCGGTTACGCAGGTGAACGATGTATTTGCGTTGTTGCGTAAATTAGACACATCAAACTACACACCTGCGAATAATGCGCAGTATCCCGAAGGCGATTTTGGCCGAGGCATGCTGCAGGTGGCGCAACTTATCAAAGCTGAAGTGGGTCTTGAAGTGGCCTGTGTGGACATTGGCGGTTGGGACACCCATGCCAATCAGGGGGGAGCCGAGGGACAACTGGCAGACTTGTTGGGCGAGCTGGGCCAAGGGTTAGCCGCGCTGTGGGCTGACCTCGGCGACCGCATGAAACGCGTGACCGTGGTGACGATGAGCGAGTTTGGCCGACGCGCTGCGGAGAACGGCAGTGGGGGCACCGATCACGGCCATGCCAACGCGATGTTCCTGATGGGTGGGGGCGTGCTGGGTGGTAAAGTACATGGTGACTGGCCCGGTCTCAGTGCAGACAAGCTCGAAGGACCGGGTGATCTGGCGCTAACAACGGATTATCGCGATGTGCTTAGCGAGGTATTGATCAAACGCCTCGGCAATAATGCTATCCCTGAGATATTCCCCGACTACACGCCCCATCTGCGGGGTGTTTTACTCAGAGCGAATTCCTAATTGATGTACAACGAAAGCACCCTGAGCGAAGTCGAAGGGGCGGCTTTAGGGCACCAATCAGGAATTCGCTCTAGTATCTAAGTTGTCAGTTCTCTAAGCATGGGCTTAAATCGATTTCATATCTTTGCGGTAGGCTATTGGCTCTAGATTGATATGCAACCGTTACGGAGATTGCTCAAATGACGGTTGCTGGTCGAAACGCTTCACGGATGTTTAGCTTGAACTCTGTGTCAATCAAACTATAGCCTGTTGGAGGAATCGATTTGAAATCGTTGATTAAGCCTGTACGGATCTTGTATCTCACCAGCCCAGTCGGGGCGCTTGGATCAGGGGAGGGTGGAGGAGTAGAGACGACCCTGATGAACCTAACGCCGGTGCTGGCGCGGCGTGGACATACGGTGGGTATTGTGGCGCCGGCGGGTAGCCAGCAACCGTCTCCTGATGTAAAGGTGCATCAAGTTGTGGGCAAGTTCCCGCAATATGCCACGACGGCTACACGCGATGCGCAGACGGTCTCGCAAAGCGAAGGCGTCTTAGAACGCATGTGGGAGACAGCCCTCAAAGTGCAAGATGATTATGATGTGATTATCGGCATTAACTATGATTGGTTGGCTTACTATCTCACGCCATTCTTTAGCACACCCGTGGCGCATATGATCAGCCTCGGCTCGCAGATCGATGAGATCGACAAAATCATTGAGAAGCGCTATCGGCAATATCCCCAGCGCTTTGCGGTAAATGCACGTGCGCAGGCCACGACGTTTTCATTTATGAATCCGTATCGCGTGATGTCTTTATACGGTGGTCTTGATCTTAGTAAGTATCACTACAACGCGTCCCCAGCCAACCGCCTGAGTTGGGTGGCACGCATTTCGCCGGAGAAAGGATTGGAAGACGCATTCGCGGTGGCGCAGCGTTTGAATATGCCGTTGGATGTATGCGGCAAGATGCAATATCAGTCTTACTGGGATGATGTGGTGGCGCGCTACCCAGACGTTGATGTGACCTACCATGGCTTTCTGAATCAATATGACTTGCATTTGGTAGTGGGCAATACGAAAGCAATGCTGATGACGCATCACTGGATCGAAGCGTTTGGCAATACTTGCATGGAGGCGCTGGCCTGCGGCACACCGGTGATCACTTACGATGTGGGTGGACCCACCGAGATGGTCGAAGATGGCGTCAGCGGCTATCTGGTGCCGCACAAAAACGTGGATGCTCTGGTGGATGCGGTTCGCCGGGTCGATCAACTTAGTCGCAAAGAGGTGCGCATGCGCGGCGAGACCTTTACGCTGGATTGCATGGCTGAACGCTATGAGCGTTGGATTCAGCGCATCTTGTGCGACTGCGAGGACGTGAACGAAGACATGCAGCTGGCGACGATGATGCCCTGCAGTGGGTGATGAGTGCTAACTAACGCCCGTTGCTTCTGAGTGACGGGTGAGGTGTGTATGCAAACAACAGACTCGCTAACCATCCAAATCGCGCGCGCTGAATCGCTGTCCGACACGGATCGCGACAACATCATCGCGATGTGCAATCGCGCTTATGGGGAAGAACTTGAGCCATTGCTCAAAACCTTTACCAGCCCCACCCATTGCCTGGGCTTCTGTGAGCAACGATTGGTGAGCCATGCCATGTGGGTACCACGCTATTTGCAGGCCGGAGCAAACCCTGCGTTGCTGCGCACTGCGTATATTGAGATGGTGGCCACCGACGCGCCCTATCGCAAGCGCGGGTTTGCATCGGCAATCATGCGACGGGTGGCCGCTGAGATTCAAGACTTTGATCTGGCCGCGCTGTCGCCGTTCAGTGTGGCGTATTACGCCAAGCTGGGCTGGGAAGCGTGGCGTGGCCCGCTGTTTACCCGCACCGAACACGAGCTGTTGCCTACGGATGCAGAAGAAACGGTCATGATTCTGCGCCTCGCCAAGACCCCACCCTTGGATATAACTACGTCGCTGTCCGCCGAGTGGCGTGTCGGCGAGTTGTGGTGAGGCTTAGCCACTCCCTGTGAACGCTGTCCCAAACTGCCCGCCCGCACTCTGTTGCAGCACGAATTGATACACCCGCTGTGCGGCTTGGTCTTTGTCTTGATTGGTGTAGGGTGGGGTGGGCAACTTTGTATACAAATAATCCAGGATATACGTCTGCACTTCGCTTTGGGTTTGCTCTTTGCGGGTCCACTCTTGCAGCGAGGCGATAATCCGCTCCAGCGATGACAGTAACTCTTGGCTGGCCTGCTTCACCCGCTCGCGCTCGGCTTTGCCCAGATCATCCCGCAGCAAGCGCTTGAATAGCGCCAGTTCTTCCTCACTCAGCCCTTCTTCGGCGGCGCGGCGCTGCTCGGCATCCAGACTGCGCACAAGAGTAGACAGCCGTGCAAAGGTGTCCTCGATGGTCACCCGGTCTTTCTCACGGTTGTAATCGGCGATGATCTCCATATAGCGCCGGTAGTAGTCCATCCGCTCTGGGTCTTGGGCCAACATCTGGGCCAGTTTGTCTTCCACAATCTGGCGGATATCTTGGATCACCGTGGCTTTGTGTTTCACCTTTTTGGCGAACTCATCGCGCAGTCGCTCAAGATCGATGCCACTCAGGTCAAAGCGATTGCCGTCGCGCAATTTAACTTCTGGTGTTTCGGCCCGGATGGCATCATTGACGATCTGCTGCAACGTCTTCAGCACATCGGTGATATCGGCGGCGTTGCGGCGCTCTTGCAATTTCTTATAGATCGCTTCGATGTTGTCATGCCGTTCGGAAAATGCATAAACCGCTCGCTCAGTGAGCAGCGACTTAAAGCGGATAAATACTTGGCGGGCCAGAATCTCAAAACGGCGTTTGCTCTCGTCGGATTGATAGACCGCTTCAGTGGCATCGGCCAGCGCCGCGATGCGGACAAAGCCTTTGGCCCCGTTGAGGCGAGCCGCATCAAAGCCCAGCCCGCGCAGATGTTTCTCGGTCTCTTCGATAGCGTCGTGTAGCGCCACCAAGCGCGTTTCGATGGGCGCGACGATCTCCTCACCATTTGCCCCCTCATCACCCAGCGCATATTGGGCCAGCGCCTCGCGCAAACTCTTCAGCATGCCGTTGTAATCCACGATCAAGCCAAAGTCTTTGCCCGGGTAAACCCGGTTAGCCCGCGCAATCGCCTGCATCAGGGTGTGGGCCTTCATCGGTTTGTCGATATACAGGGTGGACAGGCTTTCGACATCGAACCCGGTCAGCCACATCGCGCACACAATCGCGATTCTGAAGGGATGCTCGGGATTTTTGAAGGCCGTTTCTACATCGACCTGCTTCTCATCCACGTTGAAACCCTGCTTAATCCGGGCGCGATGCGGAATAATGTCAAAGTCCCACTTCTTGAAGTCCGCGCCCTCGTTCTGCGCCTCGCTGATGATGATCGCAATGATGGTTTCCTCGATCCACTGCTTCTGCCCACGCAACTGCGTCAGCGTTTGCTCAATCGCCTCCCGCGTGACCGCGTCCGCACAGTCGGCGAGTTCAGCCTCCCATTGCGGGATGAGACCGCGCACTTGCACGAGCTTCGCCTGCCATAGCGGGATGATCTTCTGATACATGCGGGCGCACGTTACTTTGTCGATGCACACCAGCATCGATTTGCCGGATTCCCACCGGGTGGTGCAGTGCTCGACAAAGTCTTGGGCGATTTTGTCCAGCCGGTCCCCGGCCGTGATCACCTCGTAGTCTTTGCCCAGCAGGCGTTGCAACGAGGCCTCCTGATCGGCGCTTAGCCTGGCCTGCTCAATGGCGGTGGCAATCTTGTCGTTCAAATCCAGCCGGGCAATACCCAGTTTCTCGCCCCGGTTCTCATAAATCAGCTTCACCGTCGCGCCGTCTTGCTCCGAGCGTTTGAAGTTATAGGTCGAGACATACTTGCCAAAGATACGCGCGGTGAGATGGTCGTTCTTGAAGATGGGCGTGCCGGTAAAGCCGAGAAAGGCCGCGTTGGGCAGGGCCAGCCGCATGTGGCGGGCCAGCTTGCCGGACTGGGTGCGGTGGGCTTCGTCCGAGATCACAATAATATCGTCCCGCTCGCTATACGGTTGATCGGGTTTCACCTCCTGATTGAACTTGTGGATCAGGCTGAAGATATAGCCATGATTCTGACTGAGCAAGGTCTTGAGTTGTTCGCCGGTGCTGGCACGTGGGGTGTGCTCGGGCGTGATGCCGCAGCCGACAAACGTCCGATAGATTTGCCCATCCAGATCATGTCGATCGGTCATCAGCAAAAAGGTGAACTTGCCCGAAACCTGCCGCCGCACCTTCTCGGTGAAGAAGGCCATCGAATAGGATTTGCCGCTGCCTTGGGTGTGCCAGAACACGCCCAGCTTGCCCAGATCGGGGTGGGCTGATTCGGGCAAGGACAGCACCGTCTCTTTGGGGCTGTCTTCATCGGTGCTGGCATCTGGTAGCGCCTCCAGATCGGCTTTCTCTTTTGAAGTAAAGGCAATCAGGCGCTGCTTGAGGCGCTGATCCAGCGGGATTTGCGCCTTCAATGCCTCTTGCCGTCGCACCGAGGCTAGGGCCTGATTCACCCCCAACACCTGATGGTTGCGCGCCACCACTTTGCGCACCGCGCCGGGTTTGCTGCTGTCGAACAGAATAAAGTTTTCGACCAAATCCAATAAGCGCTCGGGTTTCAGCATGCCATTGAGCAATACCTCGGCGTCCACATTGCCCTCATCCTTTTCGTCTAAACGCTTCCACTCGGCGAAGTGCTCCCAACCGCTAGTGATGGAGCCATAACGGGCGCGCTGACCGTTGCTGACAATAACAAAGGCGTTGTGGTGAAAGGCGTGGGCGATGACATTCTCGCCTAGGTAGTCGCGCAGGTTGTTGTCGAAGGCCGCCCGGATGTCCAGATAGACTGCCTTAAGCTCGATAAAGACCAACGGCAGCCCGTTGACAAAGCACACCAGATCGGCCCGTCGGTTATAACTGGGTGCGCGCAGCCCGGTCAGCTTCAGCTCACGCACCGCCAGAAAGCGATTATTCGGCACACCCTGGGTTTGGCCGTTGGCAAAGTCGATGATGCGCGCACGCCCATCGCGCAGTTGCCCCTGCGCGTTT
>JANMVQ010000281.1:0-9912 GCA_031392845.1 Chloroflexota bacterium | reverse complement strand
GGCCCAGCGCTATGGGGCATCGTTCGCCGCCGTACTATCAGCGCTGGGCTGCCTGCTTATCTTTACTGTGGTGCACTGGCGCACAGCAGTGGTTAGAGAGTTTCGGGTCGAGCGGTCTTAATCAGATGCTCCGATTACCTTAGGTTTTCTACCACGAAGGGCACGAAGGGCACGAAGAGCACGAAGTCTTCGGAAAGCCGTAGGTTCGAGAATTTCGCGATCTTCGTGGTTCAAATCTGAAAACATAAAGTAATCAGTCAGATGCTCTGGAATGGGACGCGGATTCGCTGGGCGATAGGATGATGGAAAAGCAAAGGAGCACGCTGTGGCTATCCATAACGTGCTCCCATAGCACTCTTCTTAACAAGAATTTTACACTGGTTTTTTGTCACAGTTGTGAACAATTGTTATCATACCGACTGCTTCTTTAGTCTGACATCTCGCGTGCGACTTTCCGCCCGATTTGCACCGCATAATTCGTCCCACGATCCCATGGGTAGACTTGGCTCATACTGGCGAAAAACAATCCCGGCAGCGGGGTGCGAGTGGGTGGGATGTGACGCGAGTGGTTGAGCAGCGGCACTGGCTGAGCGTAGGCCTCGCGAAATACCCAGAACTGCTTGACCCAATCTCGCTTGAACTGTGGGTTGAAGCGCGGTAGTTGGGCGAAATACAACTCGCCGATTTCAGCATCACTCAGGCTGAAAGTGGGGTGGGATACCGGTAGATAATCGCCACAGTAAATAATCCGGTCGCCGCCAAAATGCGCGGCATCCACAAAATTGGTGTGTTCACACATCGCCAGATATGGAAACCCCTCTTTTTTGGGCAGGCTATGCCAGTAGTAGCCGTGCGGGCTGAGCGGACGATCCAACGCCGCCACCAATACAATCGCCCCAATTGACTTTAAATCGGTCAATGCGCCCAAATATTCCGGCGGCAACGCTGGCGCAAGCTGCGACATCAGGCGGGGGGAGGTGGTGACCAGGATTTTATCGAAGAGCGAGGGGCGAGGGGCGAGGAGGGGCGACGTTGTTACGCTCCATGCCTCTCGCTCTTCGCCCTTCGCCCTTCGCTCTACCCGCTCCACCCGCGTGCCATACCGAATCTCCCCGCCTAGTTCGGTAATCTTGCCCGCCAGTGCATCAAAGAAGGCTTGGAAGCCGCCCTCGAATGTGCCTAGACTGGCGGTGCGCGACTTAAGGCGGGCCCATAGCCACGACATGTTGACCTGTTTGTAGAACGCATCGCCAAATTTGCCCTGCATGAGCGGCTCGAACACGATGCGATAGGCGTCGTGTCCCATCCAACGCTGCGCCCAGTCATGGGTGCTTTGGTTCTCTAAACTCAGGCCGTCACTGACCAGAAATTTGAGGTAGGCGATGGCTGCGCCAAGCTGCAGCCGCGCCAAAAACGGTAGACCAGGGAACTTCAACAGCGCCAGCGGTGAATCCAATGGGTAAAACCCGTTATTCCAATACGAGACCGTGGTCGGGTTCTTGTAGATGACCTTGTTGCGTATGCCTAGATCGTCGGCCAGCCCAAGCAGGTCGGCATCCGAGGCGAACCAGTGATGATAGAACTTCTCGACCGTCCAGTCCCAGTGGGGTTGTTTGAAGCCCATCGCCAGCCCGCCTGGTTTGTCGCTGGCCTCATAGATCGTGACGTTGTGGCCGGCCTTCAATAAATCAAAAGCAGCGCTGAGGCCGGTGGCACCTGCTCCGATGATTGCGATGTTCATAGTTGGTTATTGGTCGCTGGTTGTTTGGTAACTGGTCACTAATCACCAGCCACCCTCTTCAGATCCGTCCACTTCAGACCTTCGCGCAACATAAAGAAGGCACCCAGGAGGGTAACGGGTAGCCAAAGGGCGACGTGCAGGACCAGGGTGTAGGCGCTGGCGGCTTCGCGAGCCACACCCAGCGCGGTCAAGGCGATGATGCTGCCGGTGTCAAAGGTGCCCACTGCACCGGGTAGGGCTGGGATCACGGTGAATAGGTTTGAGATGCCGTTGACCAGCATCAGATCGACAAAACTTACCGTGAGATAAAAACCCTGGGCGATGCACCAGTATTTAATCGTTTCGATCAACCAGATCAGCGCGCTGCTGCTGATTACTACCAACAGATCTGCCGGGCGGCGCAGACAGGACATGCCGGCCACAAACTTACTCACAAAACCGATTAAAACGGGCTGTAAACGCGCCGGGACAAGGCGGGTGATGATGACTGTGGCGATGCGCTCAGCCATATGCGGGGCCAACGCCAGCCAAAAGAAAATGGCGGTGGCGACGGCAAAAATAACGCTGGCCACCGTGATGCCCGCCTGCACTCGTTCTGGCAGGTTGACCACATTGGGTAGCCCGATCAATACAAACGCCACCATGACGATGGCGTCCAGCAGTCGTTCCAAAAAGACGGTGGCCAGACTGAAGGGAATTGGCACTTGCTCTTTGCGCTGCAAGACATAAGCGCGCACTATCTCGCCAATGCGGGCTGGATATATATTGTTGCCCATGTAGCCGATCACCACGATGGGAAAGAGACGCCGCCACGACACTCGATGTTCCTTGTCTTGATCTGGGACTGCGCCGCGCAGCAGATAGGCCCAGCGCCAAGCGCGCACCGCCACCGCAACGAAATAGGCCAAGATACCGGGTATCAGCCACAGCAGGTTGGCCTTCCCCAGATTTTGTGCGAACTCCTCTAACTTCAGACCCCGTAGCGCGAGAATAAGTAAGACAGCGCTAAACACTACGCCGACCCAGACAAGTATTCGGCGCATCAGGGTGTCCCAGAGGTTTTACCGGAAGGGGCAGTTACGGCACTGGCGTCTATGACGCTGACGGCTTCGACGTGGGCATTGTTCTTGGCGATGCGCGGCCAAGTGGCGGCGTAAAACGCTAAATACTCAGCGATACGACCCGTCCAGTATGAATCTTCGTGCGACCCGTCACCTGAGCTGACCTGATAGGCAATCTTAATATTATCGAGATCGCCAGACAGTTTTTTGACATCGCGTTGGGCCCAATCGGTTTTGCCAGCATCCAGCCAGATACGCATTGAACGTAGGTCATCAACCGATTTGGCCCAGTTCAGCATGCTGAAGTTGGCAGGCACACCGACCAACTTATCGGTAATCGACGGGCTATGACCGCCTAGCACACTGAACATATCTGGATGGGCAAAGGCGATCTGGATCGACCAATAGCCCCCGCGCGAGATGCCGCCGATGGCGCGGCCTTCGCGGCTTTTCCAGGTATTAAAGTTTTTGTCGATGAACGGGACCAACTCGTTTATGAAGAAGTCTTCCCACGAACCGCTGCCGCTGAGCGAGCGCGCGTAGACATCGTTGGCGTTCTGGCCACTGGCGGGCATCACAATAATAAATGGCGGGAGCATGCCCAGACTCATTTGCATGTCGGCCACACGTGGCACCCCGAACTCTGCCCAGCCGCCAAACTCATGATTACTGCCTTGAATGAGATAGAGGGTGGGATACACCCGGTCTTTGCGATAACACGGTGGTAGATACACCTGGACACGCAAGTTAGTTGCGATTATTTTGCTGGCCACAGTCATTGTCAACAGTTGGCCCACTGGCTGCGCGCAAGCCGATGGCGTCGGCTCGAAGTTGGCTTGCGCCAGTTGGGCTTTGGTCAGTGGGGCCTGGATCGCTGCCGTGGGAAAGGGCGTGGGCGGCACCTTGTTGAGAGCGACTGCAGTCGAGGTCGCTTTGTTGATGGGTGCAGTCGGATTTGCGACCCTGGCGTTGACAGCAACAGTGGCACGCGCATGGGGTGCGACCGCCCGCACCACCGATGCGGTAGGCACCGAGGTGCGTATCAGAATGAAGCCGGTGTCGATCAGCAACAGCGCGACCAGCGCCGCCGAGAGGGCGGGCAGGCTACGTTTGGGGTGCTGCTGCCAATGTTCAAGTTGCGTAGTGGCTTGTTGCCAGCGCGCGGCGATAAGTTGTTTCAACTTTGATAGGATCATTGACAAAAAAGAAAGAATAGACATCGACGGTTTTGAGGCCAACGATGTCTTTTGTGTTATTTATTAAGTTCACGCCAGCGTTTGCTGAGCGCACGCGCCTGAAATTCGGCCCGAAACGAACTGCGGATCAGCGGGCCACTTTCTACCCACTTAAAGCCCATGTCTTTGCCTGCTGTGCGGAACTGGGCGAACTCGGCGGGCGTCCAGTAACGCTCGATCGGCAAATGTTTTTTGCTTGGCTGCAAGTATTGTCCCAAAGTCAAAATATCGCAATCGACGCTGCGCAGATCGCGCATGACTTGCAGCACTTCATCCTGAGTTTCGCCCAACCCCAACATGATGCCGGACTTGGTGACCGCATCGGGCTGAATGTCTTTGGCATTGCGCAGGGTGGTGAGTGCCCAATCATAATTATCTTGGGGCTGCACTTTTTTGAATAGACGTGGTACGGTTTCCACGTTGTGATTGAGGATATCGGGCTGGTCACGCATGACAATCTCAAGTGCGGCGCGATTGCCCTTGAAATCCGGGATAAGTACCTCGATGGTGCAATCCGGCTTGACCTGATGAATGCGGCGCAGACATAGCGCAAAGATAGGCGCGCCGCCGTCTTTGCGTTCATCGCGGTTGACCGACGTGATCACCACATGCTGCAAGCCCATCTGCACAACTGCCTCGGCGATCCGCAGCGGTTCAGCCCAGTCCAAGGGCGAAGGCATACCTGTTTTGACATCGCAGAAGCCGCAACTGCGAGTGCAGGTATCGCCCATGATCAAAAACGTTGCGGTACCACGGCCCCAGCATTCGGCCATGTTGGGGCAATTGGCTTCCTCGCAGATGGTATGCAGTGTCTTACTGCGCATGAGCCGCTTGATCTCATGATAGGACTCGCCAGAGGGCATGCGCACCTTCAGCCAATCAGGGCGGCGTGTAGGTAATGCCGACATGTCAGATGCGGAGGTATCGGACGCAGTCGTCGATGCGGGGTCGCTGACGGTCTGGACTGCTTCTATCGGGATAATGGATTCGTTGAAATCCATGTTAGTAGGCGTATTCGTAATAGCGCTATTTTATCAAATGAAATTGCAATAGACTTGGCAGCATGGCGCGTGAACTTTTTTTTACTCGAACGCATGCAGAACTGGGTGCGATTGAAGCAGCAATTAACTTCGACCAATCCTGTTTTGGGATATCGAATGATGAGATCAGCTCATGGACCGTGTCGATTTATCAGCCGGGCAAAGATCTAGGGCGAGTAGTGGGTTTCGAAGGCGAGGGACAGAAGATTATCAGTATGCACGGTCTTAAGCCGGACGTGGCAGCCAAACGCGGTTGCGAAATGACGGTTTTCCGGATGGGCAACGACTTGGTGATGCATGAACTCGATGCGCCGATTTTGGCCGCGCTGGAGCGCTGGTTTTTGAAGCGCGGGTGGCGGGGGAATTTTGTGAAGAAGCTCCGGCGGCAAACCGAAAACCTATATCACTTTTATGGAAGAAATCGCGCTGTAATAAGCGCGTAAAAAGGAACTATGGCTCGCGAAGTATTCTTTCAACGGACAGTGACTCTTGACAATGGAACGCTGCAAGTGGAAGCGGCGGTCAATTACGATGCTGCGCAGTTTGGGATTGACCCGTTGGCAGTGTCATCGTGGACGGTTTCAATCAACGATGGGCAGCGCGATCTGGGCCGCCTAGTCGGATTTGAGGGGGAGGGGCAGAAAATCAACGGGATGCATGGCCTGAAACCGGATGAGGCGGCCAAGCGGGGATGTGAGATTACCGTTTTTCGGATGGGCCAGGAATTGATTATGAATCAGCTGGATGTACTGATATTGAGCGCATTTGAGCGTTGGCTGCTCAAACGCGGCTGGCGCGGAAACGTGGTGAAACGGCTGAAGTTTACGGATGAGAAGATGGTGGTGCCGATTCGGACCTTCTGGGTGCGGAATGGTTACGAGCTAGTGTTGGCTGAGGACGGCAAGTGGGATGAGCATGTGGTGAAGCGTTGGCGGTGAGGGTTTGTTGAGCTATATAAAGTCAATCAATTGCATTGAGCGGCCTAGATCGCGATCGTGCGTTTCATCCTTGCGTGAGTATAGATAAACAGTATAGAGCACGTATATACTACACAAGGTGAAATGGCTCACGAATGAGCCGCTCGAACGCAACTGAGTGATGGAATCACCTGCTTATCCACCCTCACCGCCAATCTCGTCCCAATATCGAGCCAGACTGCGTGCACAACTGGTGGCGAGTTTCAGCGCGAGTGAGTTTAAGTTACTGTGTGCCGACATCGGTGTGAACTATGACACCGTGCCCGGTGATGAGATTGAGTCACGGGCACAAGGTCTTGTTGCTAGATTGGCGCGACGCGGCAACTTGACCCAGCTCGTGGATTATTGCGCACGTATGCGCCCACACTTGGACTGGCTAGAGCAGGCCGAGGAACATGCGCAAGCGGACAATCTTTCGTCATGGGACGATATTGAGACACCTGCACCCCCCAAGCCAGATCAGCCCCCCGTCAATTCAGCCTTTATCGGCAGGGAATTGGAATTGACGCATTACAAGACCCAATTGGCCGAATTGCATATCGCGATCATCTGCGGTTTCGCAGGCGTGGGCAAAACGGCTCTGGCCGTAGCACTGGCCCAACGCGTAAGCCCGGTCCTAACACGCCCGCACCTGCGGGGGTCGCGCCTTTGCGATGGACGATGACCTCACGCCCATCTTCAAGTTGCTCTTTCCAGGCAAAATTGTGATGATTTTCGACGACCGCCGTGGTTTTGAGCCCGGCAGCCTTGGCAATGAGCCGATGAATGACCCGATGATTTGCTGCAGCATACCGCCCAGCCAACTCCATCGCCAACCAATACTCCTGATCCGGCCCGCTACTGAGCGGCAGCCAACCCAAATGTGACAAGTCACCTTTGCCTGCGCCCAACTCCGGGTGCATGTTTTTCGCAATCGTGCTGTAGATGTTTGCGATCTGGAAGCCGGTGCCACGGCTGCCGCTATGGGTGAGCAATGCCAGATATTTGCCCGGTGGCAAATTGAGTTGAGCGTCATCGGCAACAATTTCAATTTCGCCCAGCTCGGCGAAGTGGTTGCCGCTGCCCGAGGTGCCCAACTGTTTGGTCGCCTTTGTTTTTAGTCCTCGCAATAACGGCAGCGCATTCCAATCGGCGTCGTCCAGCACTTCATCATCTTGGGGCTTCTCCCATTCGGACCCGGCCCCAAAACGAGTGTTGTTGCGCAGCACTTTCTCAAATTTGTCTTTTTGTTGGCCCAACACGATGGGCGAGGTGTCAAAGACACTGAGGCGCATGCGGCAGGCAATGTCGACGCCGACGGCATACGGGATGACCGCGCCCTCGGTCGCCAACACACCGCCAATCGGCAGGCCATAACCGACATGCGCGTCGGGCATGAGTGCGCCGGCCACACTGACGGGCAGACGCATAGCGTTATCCATTTGCGCCCGCGAGCCGGCATCGATGTATTGCTCGCCCCAAATGGGATAGGGAAGCGGGGCAGCGCGAAGCTCGGCGCCCATTTGCTCGGCGATACGATTTGCGCTTTCGGACAACGCCTGCGCCAGCGTATTGAGCGCTGGCGTTGAGTCGCCCAGATAGGCAGCGGGTTGTCTGCGCACCGATTCCAGGGTTCGCAGAATTGCACCGATCTCTTGCCCGGTAGCTTGCAGCTCAGCAGCGGCTTTGAGGGCAATGCCCATCGTCTTATCTTGCGGCCAACCCAGCCCGATGAGTGTGTCGCCCGTAATAGGTGTAGATTCGTTCACAACGGTGTAATTTTAAGGGGCAAAATGGGATGCACTCACTGGAGGTCGGAAAGTCGTTGCTATGTGTGCCTGTGATTGTTGAGCGAACGACAACTTTGTCGCCTTCGGCGATCATTTCTTCGATGGTGTATTTCAGATCAGGCATCAAACTGCGCGCGCTGAGCACGTTCGCTTTCCATTCCTCTCGACTGGCGGTACCGCCCAATGGAATCTCGGTGGTCAGCTCATCGACAAGTGCGACATTGCCTTGCCATATCCCTTCTTGAAATCGGCGGACAATTGCTTTGTTTTCTTCGGTTTGTGCAGACATGAATTTCTCCCGCAATGACATTAGGAACACGGATATGCTGAATATTATGTTTTGCCGATGGTTCAAAGTCAAACGCAGCAAGGTCTATTTGCTGAATCGACCTTAATCGCAGCATCCGATTTGACGACTGCATTTTCTCAGTCACCCATTGCAGCAAAACGGGTAATATTTGTCCCGCCCGACGTACGCCGGGCGGACTATGGACACTCAGCTCGCTCAGCAAAAACATTTCCCAGTAGGCTTCACCGCGGCCTCACTGCGCCCAGAACTGGCGCGGATTGTGGCGGAGGCGTATCTCGCATCTGGGGATTGGGAACAAGCCAAGCAATTGGTGCTGACGCAAAACCTGCTTCAGTCCCGCTCGCCCGCCAGCGCGGTGCGGATGGAGCGCGAGTTGCGCCAGCGGCTGCAAACGCTCACGCCAGCACAGTTGGCGCTGCTGGCCCACGCCCCAGCCGATGATCGCCGGGCCATAGCCTGGCTGGCCGTGCTCAAATACATCCCGCTGATATATGCGTTGGCCGCCGATCTATTGCGTGGCAAGCTCAATCATTTGGATCCGGTGCTGCGGCCCTCAGACTACGAGGCGTTCTTTGAGGCCCAAGTGGCTGACCAGCCAGCATTGGCCGAACTGGCACCCAGCACACGCAACAAAATCCAGCAAGTGATTGTCCGGATGTTGCGTGAAGTTGGCATTGTGAGTGGACTTAAGACCGACAAAGGACTAAACTTTAGCCGTCCCGTGGTTGCGCCCGATGCTTGGGCTGCCATTGTGGCCGATCATCCATGCTGGTTGGCGGGGTTCCTGGTACCGGATGACGAAATTAAATCGCTTACAAGATAAAGCCGGAAATAACATGGCTCACATTGCAGACCGTCTTTTTGCCACCCTGCACAATCCAGATTTCCTCAGCAGGAAGGGCCTCGCCAACGAAGTGCCCATTTTTGTGCACGCCTACGACGCCGCCCAAGAAGATGAAGTCCGACGCATGGTAGATGGTCTGACCTCGCGTTTGCGAAGCGCTGGCGTATCCCTAGCCCGGATCGATCTGTTCGATCTGATTCTCGACCAACTGGACGAGGAAAACCGATTGCCCCGGATCATTGAGCGGGAAACGAGTATGGGCAAAGCCAAGCTGCTGGACATGATGGTGAACTTGGCTGACCCCAAAAGCCGCTTGATCCCGCGGCTAAACAAACAAATTGGTGAGGCGGGCGTGCAGTTGACCTTACTGACCGGCGTAGGACGGGTATTCCCGTATCTGCGCACCCACTCGATTTTGGAGAATCTGCAACCGGCGATGCAGAAAAATCCCATTGTCATGTTCTTCCCGGGCAACTATGTGCAGGAAGAAGATGGCTCACAGTTGCATCTGTTTGGCGAGCGGGTTAGTCCCAAACTGTCGCGCGCCTACTATCGCGCCATCGACCTCGCCACTTACAACCCAAGTCCATAATCTCCAATCATTAATCTCCAATCTCTAATTCTCTAAATCCCTATCTCCAACCCCCATGAAGATTCAAGAGCTGTTCATCAAACCCATCGACCGCCCCATCGAGGGCGTCATCAAGGCCGACGACGACCGCAACCTGCGAAATGAGCTCGACGAATATGTCGTCACCGCCGAGGTCTCCAAAAGCCTGAGCGATTTCGCCGACCGCTACCTGAACGAGGTGAGCGCCAACGGCGTGTGGATATCTGGCTTCTTTGGCTCGGGCAAATCGCACTTGCTGAAGATGCTGTCGCTGCTGCTGGACCAGCAGCCGTTGAAAGATGGCACACGCCCGGCAGCAGTGCTG
>JANMVQ010000274.1:0-4275 GCA_031392845.1 Chloroflexota bacterium | reverse complement strand
GTCCATTCGTGTTGTGAGTGCTTGGCAAGTATTAATGCCTCATCGAGATATCGTTGACCCTCTTCACTCAACGGGTCGCGCTTTAGAAGAAAACGGCCAAGATTTCCCGCTGCCCAAGCCAGATTTATGATGTCGCCAGCTTCTTCAAAACATTGCAGCGCGGCGCGATTGGCATTGATCACTTGCGCCAGCGATAGCGTATCCACCCATGCCGGCAGCAAAAGAAGATTGCCGCGTGTTTTGGCTGGTGTATCTGGTTGCATATGACTCAATGCCAAACGCGACCACCGTTGGGCATCTGCCAAACGGGTCATAGCGATGATCAAGAAGAAAGTCAGACCGGCGACAATACTGTTACCAAGTTCTGCGTCATGGCCGGTTTCAAAACTCCATGCGACTGCCGTTTGGAAATTGGAGAAGTCTTGATCCAGCTTTTGTAGCCACACACCCTGCTCTCGGCTACGCAGGGCTTGTTCGGATCGCCATGCCAATTGCCGATAGGCTTCGGCATGCCTTCGACCCATCATTTCATGTTCGCCATGCGCAATCAGTTGGGTGTGACCAAATTGACGAATGGTTTCAAGATAGTAGTATCGAGTCTCACCTGCGACGCTATCCAGCACCACCAGTGACTTGCTTACCAGTTGCAGCAAAAGCGGCATCACATCAGCCCGTTGCAGCTTGGCCAAGGACGATTCAGATTTGCCAACGCCATTGGCCTCTTCGCTCACGATCAGCTCGGCCATCTCCAACGTCCAACCGCCCACAAATACGGCCAAGCGCCGCAACAGAATGCGTTCTGGCTCATTCAGCAGTTCGTAACTCCACTCGATTAAAGCACGCAAGGTCTGATGGCGCGGAATAGCCCCGCGTCGCCCGCCAGACAGCAGATTGAAGCGATCCCCAAGGCGGGCGACGATATCATCCAAGCTCAGTCCATGCAATCGTGATGCCGCCAATTCAATCGCCAAGGGCATGCCATCCAGGCGTTGACAGATATCTCTGACTTTGGCGTCGCTATTGCTAAGCTGCAGATCGGATCGGGCAGCCGATGCCCGATATACAAACAGATGTGTCGCCTCGTCAATGTGCATGGGGGGCACCCGCCAAGTTGTCTCGGCGTCAATGTTGAGGGCTTCGCGGCTGGTTGTCAGGATCGTGAGGCGTGGGCAAGCTCGCAGCAGCATCAGCACACAGGATGCGGCTGCATCGATCAGGTGTTCGCAGTTGTCCAGCACCAGCAACACGTGCCGATCTCGCAAGAACTCTGCCAATTGCTCGAACGCATCCCGTTCGGCCACCGACAATCCAAAAATGCGCGCCACCGTTTCAACAATCTGATGGGGTTGGGTTAGCGCGGCCAATTCGGCATACCAAACCCCATTGATGTAGCGAATCAATACATCGGCCGCCACTTGCTGCGCCAAGCGTGTTTTGCCACATCCACCTGCGCCGGTTAGGGTCAGCAATCGAGTTTCATTCAACAAGCGCCGGATTTCAACCACTTCCTGGGCGCGCCCAATAAAGTTTGTAACCTGGGCAGGCAGATTGGTGCGGCGTATGTAATGGCCGGGTCGGTCGCCGATACGAGATAACCGCTGAATGATCTGGGCTTCCACCGGCTGCGGCTCAAATAATGGCGGCATACTGGCAGCCAGTAAAAGCGCATTGGCCTCATCCATGCTACTCAGCGCCCCTTGATTTGCCAATATTTCGATCAAACGTACAACACGTTCACGACCAGACGGCCCAGTCAGGTCTTTTTTGCCCTGGCACATGCGGACCAGAATGGCCTGATCGTAGCCAGCCAGCTCTGCCAACCGCGTCTGGGTCAACCCCGGTTTGCGCTGACGATACTGCGCCAATAGTTGGGCAAATGGATGCCGTTGTTCGCGTTTACGCGGTCTAGGTTTTGCTGTCACGGTTGTCTCCTTGCTTAGTGATAAGCCTAAGGGCGGGTGCAGATTCTGACAAATCTGTCAGATTTTGTGGGGTGTGTCAGGTTAGAGTGATTTTGAAGCTCACCTATTTGTTGAGTTTGTATGTTTATATGATCGGAGGTTTGAATCAAAATGAAACAAGGACATGTTTTAACCGCGCTGGTCCTAACAGCAATCACGCTCTCAGCCTGCCAGGTTCTGGCACCCCCACCACGCAGTGGCCTTCCGCCAACGAACCCTGTTGCAACTGCGGAATTGCCACCAACAGCTGCAGCAAGGGGGCCGAACACACTCATCATTGGTTTGACTGAGGAGCCGGATGTTCTAAACCCGTATATTTCTTTTATGTGGGTGACGCAATCGATTTTGAACAGCGTGATGAGCTCGCTCCTGTCATTTGACAAGGATTTGAATTTGCAACCAGCATTGGCCGAGTCGTATACGATTTCACCCGACAACTTGATCTACACATTCAAACTGCGGAAAGATGTCAAGTGGCATGATGGTCACGCATTCTCGGCACAAGATGTCGTGGCGACCTGGAAGGTCATCATGGACCCGAAGTTTGCGGCCATTGACCAAAGTGGCTGGAACAAGATCAGCTCGATTGAGACGCCAGATGACTACACCGTAATCATGAAAACCAGCGAGACCTATGCCCCGTTTCTGGCATTTGTGGCGGGAACATGGCGCATCAGTCCCAAGCACTTGATCGACAAAGGAGTGGACTCCTTCAAGCAAGAGTTTGGCCGTCACCCCATCGGCACCGGCCCATTCAAATTTGCGAAGTGGGAGTCGCGCCAATTCATGCTGCTGGAAAGAAATCCCGATTATTTTGGTGGGTCACCTAAACTTGACAACATTCGGATCAAATTTGTGCCGGATACAAACACCTTGCTCCTCCAACTGCAAACCGGCGAGGTGCAAATGACGGACAATTTAGGCGCTACCGAATATGAGTCGATAAAGCAATTGACCGATAGCCGCATCGAGCTAACCAGTGGCAACACTTGGACCCATATTGATCTAAAAAATATCGACTTTCTTATGGACAAACGGGTGCGGCAAGCACTCGACTACGCCACCCCACGGCAAGAAATCGTCAATCAACTGTTCAAGGGCCTCGCTATTGTGGCCAGTGGTGATCAAAGCCCAGCCACTCAATTCACCAATCCGAACATTGTGCCACGCCCATTGGATCTGAATAAAGCAGCCTCACTGTTGAAAGAAGCGGGATTCACCAAGAACGCCAATGGGGTTCTTGAGAAAGATGGCAAGCCGCTACGAATTGAGTACTTCGTAGCCACCGGCTATCGCCCGGCAAAGTTGGCGCAGCAAGTGGTTGCTGCCAGTTGGCGCAAGCTGGGCGTTGATGTTGTGGAGAGCGAGCAAGACCCCAACATATGGGTAACGGCCGATGGCATGTATTACAAAAAAGCCATGACTGCCAGTCACTATGACTTCACAAACTTGATAGACCCTGACAATTTGTTCTATTGGCACTCCCAATACACGCCCAAAGAACCGGGTGGCATTGGTGGCAACTATCCGGCTGTTTTTAACCCTTATGAGAAACAAGCCCAATTTGATGAGTTAACAACATCCGCAGCGCGTGAGATGGTTACCGAAAAGCGCAAACAACTCTATTGGCAGATTGAAGACCTCATACATGAAGAGGTGCCGGCGATCCTTCTGTATTGGAGCAAGCATATCTACGTCGCCCCAAAGAACCTGACTGGCTTTGAACCGAATGGGGTGTTGCCTTTGATGGCTAATTCAGAGACGTGGGCATGGTCAAACTGATTTGAATCGTGTCTTGTATGTTCCTGATAGTGAAAGTCGGCGATTCCAACAATCGCCGACTTTTATTTCGCAATGGACTATGACGGGCCGTGGAGTGATCCGAACGCGCCGTATGCGTTGGCCGGAAGATTTTCGCTCAGCGCACTCAATGGGATATTAGCTGAACGCTAATGGAGGCGAAAACATCAAATGGGATGGCGAGTTTGACAAACGGAATGGGCAAAATATCGATGGGGATAGCCGGTTTGATCATCGGGATGGCCATCCCGTTCGATGGGATGGAGAAAACATCGATGGGGATGACGGGTTTGATCAACGGGATAGCTATCCCGTTCGATGGGATGGGGAAAACATCGATGGGGATGGCCGGTTTGATCATCGGGACAGCCATCCCGTTCGATGGGATGGAGAAAACATCGATGGGGATGGCCATCCCGTTTGATGGGATGGGCAGAACATCGATAGGGATGGGCACGTGCCGCCCAGCGGCTGGGTTCGCAAGTATTTGGCATCCTTGCGGCGGCCCGCGTGC
>JANMVQ010000531.1:0-8733 GCA_031392845.1 Chloroflexota bacterium | reverse complement strand
CCGAGTCGGTTTTTAAAACCGACTCGGTCTATGAGGTTTTGTCGATTTATAGGAGTTCGTAGTGAGTGTTGGTTACATCGTTCGGCGTTTCCTCATTTTCTTGGCGATTGTGTGGGCTGCGGCGACATTTAACTTTCTTCTGCCGCGTTTAGGTGGACAGAATCCTGTCCGTGAAAAGCTCGTGTCTAGTTCGGCGCTGAGCGGCGCGGTTCAGGCAGGGTTGGAGGAAATGGTTAAAGATTTCGAGACCAAGTTTGGCCTCGACAAACCACTCTGGCAGCAATACCTGACTTATTTATCGGACGTGGCACGTTTTGACTTTAACTACTCGATTTCGAACTATCCCCGCAAGGTGCTGGATATGATTGGCGATGCCCTCCCCTGGTCGATCTCGCTGTTGCTTGTGACCACGCTGTTGGGCTTTGTGATCGGCAACTTGCTTGGCGCATTACAGGCCTGGCCAGGCTCGCCGCAATTCTTGAAATATGTCATGCCCCCGGTGATGATGCTGAGCGCGATCCCTTATTTTTTGCTCGGCCTTATTTTGGTGTACGTCTTTGGCTTTTTTCTGGGGTGGTTCCCGATGTATGGCGGTTATTCGACCGGCATTATCCCAACCCTGAGCCTGAGCTTCATCTGGGACGTCATTCGACATACGATGTTGCCGGCCTTGTCGATCATTCTCGTATCGACCGGTGGCTGGGCGCTGGGGATGCGCTCGCTGATGGTGATGACGCGTGGCGAAGACTACGTGATCTTTGGCGACGCCATGGGTCTAAAAGATCGGACTATCTTTGCCCGTTACACCATCCGCAACGCGCTGCTCCCGCAGGTGACGGCACTGGCGCTGGCGCTCGGCCAGATTTTGTCGGGTGCGGTGCTGGTTGAGGTGATCTTCGGCTATCCGGGCATTGGCACCATGCTGTATCAAGCCATTCGCGGCTCGGATTATTATCTTGTGCAGGGCATCGTCTTTGTCGTGATTGTCTCGATCGGTCTGGCGACATTTGTCCTCGATATCATCTATCCATTACTCGACCCGCGCATCACTTATAGGAGAGCATGACATGGCCACAACGATGATATCTGCCGAGGATGGCGACGGCCTGCGCTCGCGACCCAGAGATCAGGATAGTCTGATCGAAATCCTGGGTCGCGGATTCAACTATTGCAAGCGAAACCCATCCTTGGTCGTTGGGTTGATCTTGTTCTTCTTGTTGCTATTCTCATCGACGTTCGGGTCGCGTTTTGTCAAACTTGAGGACGCCCGCCCAATCTCGGTGAAGCCACTGCAGCCGCCCTCTTGGGAGTTGCCATTTGGCAGTGACAAACAGGGCCGTAACCTGTTCGCCGTGATGATGGCAGGCACGCCGCTGACCCTACGCATCGGCTTGATTGCCGGATTTCTTGGCCTGGGTTTTGGTGCATTGCTTGCGTTTGTAGGGGCCTATTACGGGGGCTGGGTCGATACTCTGCTGCGTGGCATCGTCGATGTCGGGTTGACCATCCCCGGTCTTATGGTTTTGATCATAGTCGCCATGATGGTGCGATCCGGGCTGACTGTGGAGCAGATGGCATTAGTTGTGGCCTCACTCGCTTGGTTATATCCGGCGCGGACAATCCGCGCGCAAGTCTTGTCGCTGCGCGAACGCAGCTATATCCAAGTGGCGCGGCTGTCCGGCATGCCCGGGCGGATGATCATCCTCAAAGAGATTCTGCCTAATCTATTGCCGTATCTGGCCGCATCGCTGGTCGGATCTATTTCTGCGGCGGTATTGGCTTCGGTTGGGCTAGAAGTGCTGGGGCTCGGGCCGATGGATTCACCAACGATTGGGATGACGTTGTTCTGGATCAACTACAACGCCGCCGTGATCAACGGTTGGTGGTGGTGGTGGCTGCCGCCGATCGTTGTGATTGGCCTTTTATTTATCAGTCTGTTCCAGATTAGCGTGGGCCTTGATGAAATCGCCAATCCGCGCATTCGGCGATTTGTGTCACCTCGCAAATTGCTGGTCCCCACACCTGTGCCAGTTGTCAACACTGTGGTCAGTAAGACCCGTCCACCCTCAGAAGATGTGCTGCGTCTGGAGAATCTAACCGTTTACTATGACACCGAACGTGGGCCAGCCCATGCAGTTGAGGATGTCTCGTTTTCGCTCCGTCCGGGCGAGCGTCTGGGGCTGGTCGGTGAGTCTGGCTCTGGCAAATCCAGCATGGCCCTAACCATCATGCGATTGCTCCGCCCGCCCGGGCGCGTGGCTGCCGGCAAGATTTGGTTTGGCAATACAGACTTGCTGGCCTTGCCCGAATCAAAGATGCGCGAGCTGCGCCTTGCCCAGATCGCGTTAGTAGCCCAAGGTTCGATGAACTCGCTGAACCCGGTCATGCGCGTGCGCGACCAAATTGGCGTGGGCCTAATCGACCATGGGGTGAAACTGAATCGAACTGAGCTGAGCGAAAAGGTCGCGGGTTTACTCACTAAGGTCGGCCTCGCCCCAAATGTTGCGGACATGTTCCCGCATGAGCTAAGCGGCGGGATGAAGCAGCGTGTCGTCATCGCTATCGCTATCAGCTTAAGCCCCAAGATCATCGTCGCTGACGAGCCGACCAGCGCGCTAGATGTGGTGGTGCAGCGGCAGGTGATGGAAACGCTCAAAAACGTGCAAGCCGAGATTGGCGCTTCGGTCATTTTGGTCGGTCACGATATGGGGCTAATGGCGCAATTTGTGCAGCGGGTGGGCGTGATGTATGCCGGTCGCCTGATGGAGATATCGCCGGTTCGCGAAATCTTCCGCCGCCCACGCCATCCGTATACCCAACTGTTGATTTCCAGTCTGCCTTCAACCGAGACTAAGGGTCAGTTCACGGGTATCCCCGGCTTGCCGCCCTCACTATTGGATGTGCCGACTGGTTGCGTGTTCCATCCACGCTGTCCCATCGCAACCGAGCGTTGCCGGGTAGAGCTACCCGTCTGGCGCGAGTTGGAACCCGATCTGTGGGTCTTCTGCCACTTTGCAACTTGAGGCCTATTTCTAAAACAATATGACCGCATTATTAGAAGCTCAACACGTTACCAAGGTTTTTGGCGGGGGCTTGTTTGATCGAACCCGAACCATCGCGCTTGATGACTTCTCGATGGCCATTGGCGGCGAGACGCCATCGATTACTGCGGTGGTCGGTGAGAGCGGTAGCGGCAAGACTACCCTGGCCCGCCTGCTACTCGGAGTCACCTCGCCGACGACAGGCAGCGTGCGCTATAAGGGCAAAGACCTGCGCAAGCTGACGAAGGATGAATCACGCGGATTTCTGAATGACGTACAAGTCATTTTTCAAGATCCATTTGAGGTTTACAACCCGTTCTATCACATCGACCATGTGCTGACGACACCGATCGATTACATGAACTTAGCCAAATCACGCCTGGAGAAGTGGAAGCTGATTGAGCGGGCGCTTGAGACGGTTGGGCTACGCCCGGAGGAGACCCTGGGCCGCTATCCGCATCAACTCAGCGGTGGGCAACGTCAGCGAGTGATGGTCGCCCGGGCATTAATTCTCAAACCACGCGTGATTTTGGCCGACGAACCAGTGTCGATGATCGACGCCTCGCTGCGCGCCACCGTGCTGGGGAGTTTGCAGAAGATCAAGGAAGAGTTTGGCATCTCGATTGTCTACATCACCCATGACTTGACCACGGCTTATCAGATTAGCGACAACATCATCGTGTTATATCGCGGTTCAGTCGCCGAGGCTGGGAGTGTCGATAGGGTCGTGCGCGATCCGAGCCATCCGTATACTCGCCTGCTGGTCAGTTCGATCCCAGTTGCCAACCCCGACCGCCAGTGGTCGGCAGAGGCTGCTCCGGCGTTTCCCAATGTCAGGCGCAGTCATACGGCCTGTCGATTTGCCGATCGCTGCCCAGTCGCCATGGATAAATGCTTGAAGCAGGTGCCACCGCTCTATCAGACCGATCCCCATCGCGCGGCTGCTTGTTTTCTGTATGAGGAATCGCCCGCCTTGAAGACTGAAAACATGGACAGTGTGTTTCAGCGCAAATCCTAGTTAGCCAATCAGGGTGCGGGGGTTGGCACTGAGAGTGCAGCCGTTGGTGCTGATGGAGGCTGTGGTTGAGGTTGCGGCTGAGGCTGAGGCTGTGGTTGCGGATTGTTAGGCGGATTGGTCGGTTGAGCTTGCTCAACCGTGAGTGCTAGAGTCGGTGCAGCATACATTGTCGCAGCGGAGGTTGGGATGCTGGTCGGTCTAGATTGCACGACCGTCGGCCGCGCACGGGTGACGGTGGGTTCGGGTGTGCTGGTGGGGGCCAATGTTGAAGTAGCTCCAGCTTGGGGCTGCTGGGTTGCGACTCCCGATGTAGCCGTGGCTGCGGGCAGCGGTGTGTCGGCAATACGAGTGTTGGTTGCAGCCGACACGGCTGTGGCATTGGCGACGGTGCCGCTGGGTAAGTTCGCCTTTGCTTTTGGCGTGCCGCTGGTGGTTTTGACGGCCACGATGGGAGAACGCGACTCGCTTCTATCGTTTAACGCTAGCACCAATCCGATTGATAAAAGCGCGACCAGTACCGCCAAAACTCCCCAGAATAATGGGCGGCGAATCACTGGTTGTTCCACTGGCTTATTCAATGCTTGTTCAAGCGCATTTACAAATGCACCGGCACTGCCAAAGCGTTTGGCTGGGTCTTTCTTGAGCGCCCGCATGACGACATCGGCCACGGTTTGGGGTACCTGTGAATTGACCCTACGCAAATCAGGAGGTGCATCTTGCATATGCATGCGCGCAACGACTACATCACTGTCAGCATCAAAGGGCACACGCCCGCTGAGGGCATGAAACGCCATCACCCCCATCGCATAAATATCGCAAGCTGGGGTCAGGTCGCGCTTACCCATGGCCTGTTCAGGTGACATGTAGTGTGCTGTTCCGATGCGGGCTCCTGTCACTGACATATAGGTCGCTGTAGCACCCAACGTATTTTTCGCGACGCCAAAGTCGGTCAGATACACGTGGCCATCTTTGCGCACCAAGATATTACTGGGTTTGATGTCGCGATGAATAATACTGCGACCATGCACATGATCTAGCGCATCAGCCACACCCCGCAGTAGGCCAACCAGTTGGGCCGGAGGCAACGTCTTTTGGCGGCGCAGAATAGTGTCGAGCGATTCGCCCTCGATCCACTCCATGACAAAGAAAGGCGAGCCGTTGCACTCACTGGCATCCAGCATCCGCACAATATTAGGATGGCTTGGCGCTAACTTCGGCTCGCGTTTGAAGCGCGAGCGGGCTGCTTCATCCCGCAGCAAATGCGGCCCCATCACTTTGAGTGCCACCGATTCGCCCTTGGCGCTTTTCGCCAGATATACCGTGCCCATGCCCCCACGGCCTAATTCTTTGATGATGGTGTACTGGCAAAACGTCTGCATGCTTGGATGACTTGACGATAAACTCAAGGTGCCTTTGTCACAATAATTCTAATCGGTGGCAAACGCAATTGCACTGTGGCAACGACGATCGGTTCTGGCTGGATCACGACCAAAGTTGCAATGGGTTGCACCGGCTCACGCAAAACAGTAGTCAGCACGATTGGCTTCACGATAACCGGTGTGATGATTGTAGGCGAAATCTTGGAATCGTTGATATTTACTTGCAAAGTCAGCTTGGGTGCGATCAAAGTGATTTTTGGGAAACGCGTCACGATGACTTTCTTAGGCGTGCGGGTAATCGTGGGTGTCGGTGTAATTGAAGGTGTCGGGGTATCGGTGGGCACATCCGTAGGCGTTTGGGTTGGGGTACGGGTGGGAATGGGCGTATGCGTGGGTGGACGTGGAGTGTTGGTAGAGGTGCTGGTGGGGGCCAGTGTCGATGTTGCTGTCCCGGCTCCCTCGCTGGTGGCGGTAGCTTCACTGGTGATTTCAGGAGCGATAGGAGTGCTCGATGTGCTAGCCGTGCTAGACGCGGAATTATCGCTGGTTGCACTGGTAGGTTCATCTGGGTTGGGTGTGGTTGAGACCAGCACGATAGCAGACTTCTCTTTAGTCGTGATTGTGAGTGTGGTTTGCGCGCTCAGGGTAGAAGAATTGGAAGCATTATTGCTACTCAGCAAAAACACCGCCGCCAGTGCAGTCGCCGCCAGTACCCCTGCCGAGATCCCCATCCACAAACGCGACGCGACCGGCGCAACTGGCATGCTATTTGGGCTGTCCACGGCCTTTGCAAACGCCATAGCAAAAGCGCCTGCACTGGCGTAACGCTTGGCTGGATCTTTCTCCAAAGTGCGCATGACCACCGCAGACAGCGCGGCGGAGATATGCGGATTGACCTTGCGCAACTCCGGCGGCGGGTCTTGCATGTGCATGCGCGCAACGACGACATCGCTGTCCGAATCGAATGGCACCCGCCCGCTAATGGCGTGATAGGCCATCACCCCCAGCGCGTAGATATCCGCCGCCGAGGTGAGGTCGCGCTTGCCCATGGCCTGTTCCGGCGACATGTAATGGGCGGTGCCGATGCGCACACCTGATACTTGGGTGAGCTTCGTTCCCAACGTATTTTTTGCCACGCCAAAGTCGGTCAAAAAAGCGCGGTCGTCGCTGTTGCGCATCAGAATATTACTGGGCTTGATGTCGCGATGAATAATGCCCTGCTTATGCACATGATCCAGCGCGGCGGCTACATCGCGCAGCACGGGCAGAAACTGGTTGGGGGCCAGCGAGCGATGGCGTTGCAGCACCGCATCAAATGATTCGCCCTCGATATAGGCCATGGCGAAAAACGGCATGCCGTTGCACTCACCCGCCTCCATAATCTGGACGATATTCTCGTGCTTGGGATACATGCGCGGCTCGCGCAGAAATCGCTCGCGCAGGCCTTTGTCGCGGGCCAGATTTTGCGCCATCACCTTGAGCGCGACGATCTCGCCCGCCGCGTTGCGAGCGCGGTAGACCGTGCCCATGCCGCCATGGCCCAGCTCGTCTAGGATTGTGTAGTCGCAAAATGGTCCGTTCATGTGTTGATTCCCACCCTCATCTGACTTTCTCTGTGCGTTGAACTGATTGGCAATCCCTGCCACAACTAATCAACGTTGTGTAACGGCGTTCTCCGGCAGCGCACTCAAAAGACACCCATGTCGAGCACTTGAGTGTCTCATGGACAAATTATTTTGTGCTTAATGGCGAGATGTCTTTAATCGGACACCCATTAACGCAGAGACGCAGAGATGCAAAGTCAGAAATCCCTTGCGCCTTTGCGTAAAAAAGCGAATTTACGGTTGCACCACCCGCAAGGTGTATTGGGTGTCGGACTTGATATTGAAGGCATATACCAGCACGTAATACACTTCGTCAACGGGTGGGCGGTATGTGATCAACTCGTGGTTGATTCCAGCACGGGCAGAACCAGCAAGTGGCTTGTTATAGTCTGGCGGCGACCCGCGATAGATAAACAAATCCAAATCGCGATTCGGAGAATCCGCCTCGACACCCGCCAAAGTGAAGGTGGCATCTTTGCCCGCTTTTAGCGTCACTGTGAAGAAGTCGTTGGCATTTTCACCTAGTTTGGCAAAAGCCGTGATCGTGGTGTTTAGCGCTAGCGATACTGCTTTTGTGAACGTATCATTCGGCTCAAAGCAATCGATGGCATTCTGATTACAAGGCGGGGTGTAGCTCTTCAAGGTCAGCGGCAGATAACCAAGTAGCTTCTGAGTGTCAATTGTAAATTTTCGAATCTCAGACTTCAGGTTGTCTTTGTTGACGAGCGTAACGTCAACGGTTTTGGCTGTGTCCAGCAAACTGCCTGGGATAACTGTTTGCAGCGTGCGCGAGGTGATGACGGTGGCGGTGAATTGGCTACCTCCGCTGCCAAATTCAACCTTGAGACCATCGGTATCTTTGAAGTTTTCCCCAGTCAGCGTGAACATCAGTGATTCAGTGCGTGTGTGGGTGCGCGTCGGTTGAATCGCTGTCAGTACTGGGGCAGGGAGGGGTGCTTCGATAACCCGAAATAAGTGCTTGGCTGACCCATCTCCGTTTCCATCGATCAAATTCACATCATAGCCGCTAAGTTTTGCGACGCTAAACCAGTCGGACGGTATGAACGCTTGTAGTGTGGTTGAGTTGACAAATGTTGTTGTATACGCGCCAGAAACCCCAAACTCCACTGTCAGTGGTTCTGTATTGCTGAAAGCTGCACCAATGAGTGTCAATGTGAGACCACTGTTCCCAATCGCCACTTCGGTTGGCTCAATTGAATTGAGGATGGGAGCGGCCTGCGGCGTGTTTGGTGTGCCTATGCGGGTTGCGCTAGCGGACGCAATTTTACCCATAGCATGCGTGGGTGCCGTCAGTATCAGCATGACCAATATCAGCACAGCCATGCCGCTGCCAAGCGACATGCACAGCACGAGTCGCTTGAGCGCGTGTATCACTTGAATTTTTTTCATGTGCTTCTCCTCTTAAAGTTTGATGCCGCGTAGTTACTGTCATGTTCCATCATTCCGCGCACATGCGGGAATGATGGACTAAATAATATCGGAAGTATTCACGGACATTGCTTGCCCGGTGCAGGTACGCAGGGTTCCGGCTTAGGCGGCTCTGGTTTGGGTGGTTCCGGCTTAGGTGGCTCAGGTTGCGGATTCACAGATGGCGCTTCTTGCTTCGGCGCATCAGTTGGCGGAATGGGTGTGACACTTGGAACAGGCGTACGGGTGGGAATAGGCGTGCG
>JANMVQ010000253.1:0-3391 GCA_031392845.1 Chloroflexota bacterium | reverse complement strand
ACATGGCTCATATGTTGCGCCCAACCACCTTGCTGGCGACCGAGTTTGATGGCAAGCCACTCGATCCAGATCATGGTTATCCGCTGCGAGTCGTGGTGGGCATGGTGAAGGAAACCGCCCAAGACCCCGACACGCGCTACTTCTGGAAAGGCGGTAAGTGGCTGCGCGCGCTGGAATTTACCCAGCAGGATCACCCTGGCTTCTGGGAGCAGGCCGGATACCATAACATCGCCCGGGTGTGGCCGGAGGAGCGGTTTGAGGGTGGGTGGTGACAAGTGGTCGGTCTATCCGTTGCTGTCATATTGCTCACAGCCTTGATGCTCAAATGTCAACAGACCAGCGCGTGGGCTGTTTGGGTTCGCGCACACGCCCCAATCGCTGCCTAACGTACTGCGCAGCTTTAAGAAGTGTTTGCACTCACATGAACAATCTACCCCGTCATCGCTTCGGCTACGTTTGCCGTAGGGCTCGAAGTCGCTATCTAGGCGTTTGACCAGCTTCATGAGGTCGTCATGGGTAGAGGGTGGGTCAGCGGGCTGATTTTCTTGCATGGTTTGCCTCACTTACGCTCAATCAGCGCATAGAAATTATCCATCTCATCCCAAGCCAGTAGCACATCGCCCAAGCTTACACGAAGGGGTTCAGAAAATGCCGGGTCATGGACAAGAGCCATACGCTCGTGCAGATCTTGGGGCGGGGCATCGTCAATTCCTGCTAACACAATTACATGCTGAGTGGTGCTATGCCAGTAGGGGAGTTGACTTGTATTCACCGCCAGTAATGGCGCGGCATTCTCACTTAAAGCGCGCAGTAAATCCTCTTCAGTCCCAGCCCGGCACGTAATTCGCCACAAACGAGAGTCCAGACGCAATACGTTAGGGAATGCTGCGCCCAGCGCCGGGCGAATACCCAACAATCTTGCTAAATCGATTTGGTCCCGTTGCATGCCTTGCACGGCCATCAGCATTTGTGCGCAGGCCGCTAGACAATAGCCATCTTCAAGTTGTTGGCTATGTGGCAAGTTCATGGGCAGTTTGCTCGTTTGCCAAGGCGGTGGCAGCGCCCAGTAGGTTGTCCGCCAGTTCAGGGGTGAGCATCATCTCGCCGGTGTCTGCATCCACATTTACCGTGCCAACCTCGCCGCGAATGCCGTTGCGCGATGTGAGGACTACACTAATACGCCAATATGGGCGCTCGGCCAAGACAAGCGTGACCGTATGTCCCATCAACAGCATGGCAACATCGCGCGCAAGCCAGTTGCTTACCTTTCGGCGTGCGTGGTAGGCATCGGTGTTAATCGTCCACTCTTGCGATGCTGTGCTCACCACGAAGGGGATTTGATGACCTTCGTCTACCCGCCTGATCAACTCAATTGTTTGCATATGCTTACCTCACTTACGTCAGAGATTATAAAGCTGCACCCGCCATAGCGCCTGTCACTGTGCCCACCAATTGCGTCGGCCAAATTTGCCGCAGCTCAACCCTTCTCCTGAGCATAGCCGAGTGGCCCAACATGCTGGTAATTCTTCCCGATAAAACCGAGAAAGCAAAAAACAGGCCGCCAAGATTTCCCTTGGCGGCCTGTGTCGTTTTAAGTGGCTGCAATGGGGAATTGACGGGTGTTAGTTTGTCGTTATTGCGACGGGTGTCACGGCCTCAGTGGCACTTTTCTTCGAAGCGCCGCGCCCGCGATTTCATAGCAATCCTTGGGCGGCTTGCATCACCTCGCGCTTATAAAACACAACCCCAACCCGCTCAATATGTGCTTGCAGCTTGGCGTGATTCAGGCGCTCAAAGATAGACAGGTCGATGGTATAGGGTAACAGCACATCATCCAGCGCCGAGCTGATCTGGCCGAGCAGGTCAAACGTGAGCGCCTCGCCGTAGAGGGTCAGATCAATATCCGAGCCCGGTTTGAAGTTGCCCTTGGCCCGCGAGCCATATAGCACCGCGCGTTCTACGGCGGGGAAGCGTGCAAATATCGCAGTGATTTTTACAATCGTTTCGTCGGTCAGGCCGTATTTCATAAAGTGTTGCCTCAGGCTTTGGTCAGCGCGGTAAATGTCTGTGCCATGCGCTCAAACGCCGGGTAAAAGCTTTCCAGAATATGCTTGACGACCGCTTGGGCCACGTCTGGATTATAAGTATGCGAGGTGAGATTCCGGTCTTGAATCATCGTCATCCACGCTTCGCCGTTCTCAATCAGACCATTGCGAAAAGCGCTGCGGATGGCATCCTTGGAGCCAATTAACCCGACAATGCCTTTGTCTTCCAAATAGTCTTTGAGGACATTCCAGGCCAGCTCATGGGTAAATTCAAAGCCCTGAATCAGCCCTTGTTGCTCCAATTCGGACAGCGCACGAGTGCGGGCCAGGGCTACGCCATGGGTCAGCGTTTGCAGCGCCCTAAGATAGTTATCAAAGCGCTGTTTCCAGCGAATATCCTACCCAGTAGCATGCAAATATATGCGCACATTTGTGCGTAAGCAGCAACTATTCGGGTGAATAGGAGGCAATTATTCAGCTGTAAGCAATACCGCAGCACAATTTCACACCACCGCATAGAATCGCCTACATCGATTCATCAATCACAGGTGCCGCATGCTCGAAATCATCTTCTCCGCCGTCGCCGATGCCGTAATCGGCAAAGCCCTAGACGTCGCGCTCGCGCCGCTCAACCTTGACGAGCGCCTAGCCAAACGCATCAAGGGCGACCCAGCCAAGCTGGCTTTCCAGAAGGCCCTCGCCCGCGCCTATACCGGCTTTGTCCGCAGCTATCCCGAACTGGGACCGCAGCTTTTCACCGAACCGTTTCTGGTCAATGAAGCCGCCACCGAATTGGCTGTCCTGACCTTGGGCCGCGAGCCTGACCCGGTACACTTCGCCCATCTATGGGTGGAAACGCCGCGCCATCATGTCACCTCGCGGGCGCTGGTAGATACCAGCGGGAAACCGACCAACCTAGCAGTCGATGCCGCCCAACACTTCCTGCACCTGCTGCGGGCAGAGTTGCGCCACGATGAGGTCTTTCGCCCGGTCTTCGACTCGCAGGCGCTTGATCACCTGCCCGAGATCGCCGATTCGCTCACCGATCTAAACAAAGCCCTACAGCAGGCGCTCAAAGAGGCCGAGGGCTACAGCACCCGCATTCAGGGTAATGTCGACACCAGCGGCGGCGATTTTGTTGCCCGTGACAAGGTCATCACCAACTATTACTTCACCGGCAACTACGCCAAGTTGGAACTCTTCTACGATCCGCCTGATTACATCTACAACCGGGTCGAGGTCGACAGCTTTGTAGGCCGCCGCCAATTGCAGGAGCAGATCCAGCAATTCATCCATACGGAAGACCGCGACAACGGCCTGTTGTTGATCGAGGGTGAAGCTGGGCT
>JANMVQ010000160.1:0-3139 GCA_031392845.1 Chloroflexota bacterium | reverse complement strand
TTTGTGTTGATTGTCTGCGAAACCGAAGCTGCCCCACTGCCGGAAACGGGCAAAGAGATTGGCGTAGACGTTGGGTTGACTTCCTTTGCCACACTCAGCACAGGCGAGAAGATCGACAATCCCCGATTCTTTCGAGAAGATTGTTTTTTTAATTGAAAACGACCGCAGTTGAGAGAAAGTACTAAACGAAAACGACCGCACCAAGATCAAGGGTTTCTGACGGGAGAAGATAGCCGCCAGGAGCCAAAAGGATGATCACGGTGGAAGAACGAGAAGAAATCCGACGCGCGCATATGCTGGAAGGCAAAAGTCGGCGAGAAATCGAGCGCGAAATGGGGCATGGGCGGCGTGCGATCAATAAAGCACTGCAAGGGGCCGAAGGAGGGCGGTATGAGCAGAGCCAAGCGCGGGAAGCGCCGGTGCTGGGGCCATACAAAGCCAAGATCGATGAGCTGCTGATGGCCGGGGCAAAAATGCCACGCAAACAACGCTACACGGCGCACAAGATTTATGAGCAGTTGCATGCCGACGGATATACCGGCAGCGAATCAGGGGTGCATGTGTATGTGTGGCGCAAACGCAACCAAGACCATCGGCCGGAGGTATTTTTGCCGCTGGTGTATGGGCCGGGAAAGGACATGCAAGTGGACTGGGGCGAGGCGCTAGTAGAGCTAAATGGTGAGCGAGTAAAAGCGCAATTTCTCGAGATGCGACTGTGCTATTCGCGCAAAGTATTTGTGCGGGCGTATCCGCACCAGCGACAAGAAGCATTTCTAGAAGGACAGGTCTTGGGGTTTGAATATTTTGGGGGTGTGCCAGAAGCGCTCTGGTATGACAATTTGAAGACTGCGGTGCTGCACGTATTGCAGGGGCATAAACGGCAAGAGCAGCGTCGGTTCACGGCATTTCGCAGCCACTATCTATTCAAAGCGCAATTTTGCACCCCCGCCGAGGGACACGAAAAAGGCGGGGTAGAAAATGGGATTGGGTATGTGCGGCGGAATCTATTCATGCCGGTCATATGCGGCAAAGATTGGGGCGAGATCAATGCCGAGCTATTGAAACGCTGCCAAAAAGATGATGAGCGCCGGGCGAGTGATGACAGCCAGACGATTAGTGAGAAATATGAAGAAGAGCGCGGGTGCTTGATGGCCTTGCCCAAGTATGGGTTTGACAGCGGCACTGCCCACGAGGTCACACTGACGGGCTACAGCCAAGTGGTGTTCGAGACCAACCGCTACTCGATCCCCGCCGACAAAGCCAGTAAACACCTGATGCTGCGGGCGTATCCCTTTCAGGTGCAAGTGTTGGATGGCAAGGATATTTTGGCCAGCCATCCGCGTTGCTACGAACGGCACCAGGAGATCATCGACCCGCTGCACTATCTATCGTTGTTGGAACAACGACCGGGCGCATTTGTGCATGCTAAGCCGATGCAGATATTGCGCGAACAAATCAATGATCCACAGCACAAACAGTGGCCACCCATCTATGCGCAAGTTTTGGCCCAAGTCCAAACCGACGATACCCGCGGCATCCGCGAGTTCATCCGAATATTGCGGCTGCGCCAAGAATTGCCCGAGGGGGTTTTAGAGCAAGCTATCGAAATGGCCTTGAAAACCGGCAAAATCAGCGCCGATGTGGTTCGGCTGTATGTGTGCGATCAGCGTGCTGAGGATGCCCTGCCAGCGGGGTTGGATCTGAGCCAACACTTTGATCTGCAACGCTCACAACAACTCGATGCGATTGGGCGACAGCCTATCCAACTTCATCTGTATGACCAATTACTCAGTTCAATGCTGACAACCCAGCCGGAGGTGCAGCACTATGCCTAAGCCAAGAGCCACCCTCATCGCCGCCACAGACCATGCCGCCGTGCAGACCGATATTCACACCCCATTGCTGGATGAATATCTGCGTCAGCTGTATCTGGGCAGCTTCATCAGCAATCATGCCAAGTTTGCGCTGGAAGCGGCCAACGCCAACCAAGGCTATGCCGACTTTTTGCTGGCCTTGGCTGAGTGCGAGGTGGCCCAACGCCAGCAGCGCCGCCACACCCTACGCATTCGCGAAGCCCATCTCCCCACCGCCAAGGAATTGGCCGACTTTGACTTTAGTGTGATCCCCAGTCTCAATAAAACCAGCCTGCTGGAATTGGCGCGTGGAAATTATCTGGACAATGCCGAGAATGTGTTGTTGATTGGTCGGCCCGGCCTCGGGAAAACACATGTTGCAACAGCGTTGGCTTTGGCAGCGTGTAGACAAGGCCGACGGGTCCGTTTTTACAATGCCGCCTCACTCGTCAACGAACTGTTGTTGGCTCAACAACAACATCAAGTCGAGCGGCTCATTGCCGCTGCTGGTCGCCATCAGCTCATCGTCTTGGATGAATTGGGATTCATCCCTTTCACCAATCAGGGTGCCCAACTCATGTTTCAATTTTGCGCGGCCTTGCACGAGCACGTCTCGTTGGTGATCACCACCAACCTCAAATTTGCCGATTGGGTCCAGGTGTTTGGCAATGACACCCTCACCGCTGCCCTCCTAGACCGTCTCACCCATCGCGCTCACATTCTCGAGTTTCTGGGAACCGAGTCATTCCGTTTCAAGCATCGCCTCAAGCGCCAAACCCAGCTCCCCGAGCTTCCCCAAGGAGGTGATGTCCCAGCCGACCTGCTACCTAACAGTTGATGAACCCTGTCGATAGCTTAGTCACACCCATGTGGTTGCTCATGGCTGCACCTACCCACCGCGAGCTGCTCCAGCTAATGTTAATCGCCAGCTTTTGATGTCAAGGGGCGCAACGCCCCTTGACATCAAAAGCAATCAGTCGATTTGCATTTGCCTGCGCGGCTCGCTAAAAACATGCCCACTGGGCCTGTTGTTCCTTGAAAATACTTATGGGTGTGTCTTTGCTGCTGTTCCACGGTGTTCCGCACCTGACGTCGCAAACTCGCCTCCCAAGTGCGGTCGTTTTATATTAATATTTGTCCGCAGTTTATGTCTTGGTGCGGTCGTTTTATATTAGTAACTGCGGTCGTTTTCGTTTAATAAAAACATAGAGACGCAAGATTTTGCGTCTCTACACATACGGCACAATCCTGTGCCGCCATGATGTCATGGTTTTGCATGTCTACGA
>JANMVQ010000152.1:0-12287 GCA_031392845.1 Chloroflexota bacterium | reverse complement strand
CCGTCAAAGACATCATCCGAAACACCAAGAGTGAGTATTCTGACACTGTCATGGTTATTGCCTGTGCCTTACACAATCGTGTCCAGTTCCGCAAACGAGCGTTGCGGCGATAGCTCGATTTTCTTATTTTGCATAACGTCTAGAGCGAATTCCTAATTGATATATACCCAGCACGGGTTAGTTCTGCGGTTTTAGCAGTAGGTCAAAGTTGAAGACAAGGTGCGAATTTCAAAATTTCCAGAGTGGTAGATCGTGTATCAATAAGGCGGCGTTGCCGGTCCAGTGTAGCCACACATACCCATGCGTGGGGAGTTCACCAGTTCAATAGGTTCGCCATAGTCATCATGCGGATGGGTTTCGACATGGATATCACATAGCGTTCCAGGGGTTTGATCTTCAATCATGCATTGGTTGCAAAACCAGTGGGCGGGCTGATCGCACTCGATGCAACGCGCTTCGGGCATGACATTGCGGGCCATCAATGCAATTGGGTTAGGAACGATGGGCTTGCCCTGGCGCATAGCGATGAATTTGATAAACGTTTCGGAGGATGTTCCAAAGTCATAGATATGGGTCAGGGTCACATCCGGCTGAAAGACCGCATCAATCTTGCGACTCATAGAGATTTCCTGACCGCGCCAGCCGCCAATCGAAAACTGGCTCAGGTGGCCGCAGCACTCCAACCAGATCGCACGCAGGTAGTGATCTAAATCTTTGAGTGTCGCCGAGCCGCGCATTTCCAAATCGAGCCAGAACATGGGCAACCCATCGGCTTGCACACGTAAATGATGCAATCGCTCATCACTCATTTTGCTGGTTTGCGCCTTCACTAAAATGGCCTGTCGTTGGGCACACGCCGATAAATGCTTGGACATGCCACCTTTGCTGGTGATTTGCCCGCAATAGCTGCATTGACCTGATGATTGCCAAAGGCCCCGCGCCATATGAACCTCCATTTACGCCAAACAGTTTAGTCCATTTGCACTCGTATTCCGAGGTCGGTACACCCCTCACAAAATTCGCGGACTCGCGCTATGTTCATGCGCGTGCTCAAACTCGAATTCAGCCAAACCGATCAAGCCGCGCTTCAATACGAGCGATACCATCATCCTCATCCGATCGTGCAACGCAAGATGGAGGCGCTCTGGCTAAAAAGTCACGGATTGTCACATCCCTTGATCGCGACCTTGACCGCCGTCAGCGAAAACACCTTGCGCGCCTATTTCCAGCAGTATCAAAACGGTGGCATCGAACAATTGAAACACTTGGGATATCACGGGCAGGTCAGCCAGTTGCAGACCCATACGAAATCCCTGGAACAACATTTCACTGATCAGCCGCCTGCCACGGTCAAAGAAGCTGCCGCGCAGATCGAACAATTGACCGGTATCAAACGTAGTCCAACTCAGGTGCGGGCCTTCCTCAAACGCCTCGGTATGAAGCGGCTCATGCCCGCCTTCTTGCCCAGCAAAGGCGATCCGGTCAAACAAGCCGAGTTCAAAACAGCCGAACTTGAGCCCCGTTTGGCACAGGCCAAAGCTGGCACCCGGGCCGTCTTCTTTGTCGATGCCTCGCATTTTGTGTTTTGTGCCGTCATGGGAATGTTGTGATGTTTCACTCGCGTGTGGGTCAAAGCCGCCTCTGGTCGCAAACGCTTCAATGTCTTGGGTGCACTCAATGCCGTCAGTCATGAACTCATCTCGGTCTCCAATGACACTTACATCAATGCCCAATCCGTCTGTGAGTTATTGCACAAACTCGTCACCTTGAATTTGGGTCTGCCGATCACTTTGGTCTTGGACAATGTCAGCTATCAGCGCTGTGCCCTAGTTCAAGACTTAGCTGCCGCTCTCCACATCGAGCTGCTCTTCTTGCCTGCCTATTCGCCCAACCTCAATCTTATCGAGCGCTATTGGAAATTTATCAAGAAGAAAGTCCTCTATGCCAAACACTACGCCAACTTTGATGATTTCTGCGCTGCTATTAACGCTCGCCTTTCCCAATCCATGACCACCGACAAACCCACGTTGGATTCCCTGCTCACTTTCAACTTTCAGACCCTGCCATTTCCGCAGTTCTAAGCCGTGCTGGGTATACGACGAAAACACCCCCCAAAGGGGGCCCTTGAGGCCTGAGCGAAGCGCACGCAAAGCGTTATGCGCGAAGTCCCTTCGGGGGGCGGCTTTAGGGCATCAATCAGGAATTCGCTCTAGGGATGTCATGGTGCAGTTTTTCTTGATCCGACGAACCTGATGCAGGCTCGTCATCACTCAGTTTTAGCTCAAATAAGCCAGCGAAAACTTAACATACGCCTATCTTTCAATAACTTCGAATCAGCTTGTGCGACCTGCATCCCGTGTTATACAGATAAGGCGTTTATTTAGCGTCTTTCGGAGGTTGCGTCGGGCATTTTGGGATTTTTCGGATGACGGCAGGGTTACTTAAACTTGCTGATGTTCGCTGCCATGGCACGACACAGCCAAGTTCAGGCTCAAATACTCTTAGGATTGAGCCGAATTCGCTCATACAACTCGATGGTCTCGTGCTCAAGCGCCACACCACACGCCGTTCTCAATATGTTCTGACAAACTTCAAATTGTGCGAACGCCAGGGCACGCTCATTGCGACGGGCATGGCAAGACATGATGATTCGATGCGCTGGTTCATGGCAAGGGTGCCCTGCCAAAATGCTATGCGCAAATTTCAAGCTATCAAGATAAGTGCCTTTCGCATATGAATAGCAAGCCAGATGATCAAGAGCGCGCACACGCATGCAGCGCAGGCGTTGGCGTTCGATCTCGACCTCATATGCACGCTCATCTGACTCTGTATCGAGATGTAATAGATCTCCCCAATACAACTGCTCGGCACCAAGGTAGTGTTGTGCGGCTCGGGCATCATCATGCGATCGTGCGGCCTTATCGCCGAGTGCAATAAGTGTCTCAAATTCAGAGACATCAATACCGACGCCAGCGTGCATATTGAGTCGATACATGTCACCCTCACGAACAATGGGCGGTTCCCCACCCAACACTGCACTGAGAGCCCGACGCAGTTTGAACAGCATATGCCGTAGTTGTGGGCCTGATGTTCTTGGGTCAGCGTGTGGCCAAAGTGTATCAAGTAAATGTTCACGTCCAATCGTCTGCCTAGGCTGCATTGCCAATGCACTCAATAACAATCTAGCTTTGGGGCTATTGTTGAACAGCTGTGTGTTTTGTTTGAGCAAACGAAACGAACCCAACATACAGATAAATACCGGTGCCTGTGAAGCCTTGCTAGGCTCCACCTCAAAATGTCCCATCGAAATAACAGTCATTTAGATTTCCTCCACGATTAAATGAATGCACCGTGGCAAGAAAAATCACAAGTATGGCTCGAAATTAGATATCAATGTTCACGACAAAAGCGATACATATCTGCCAACTTATCAATGCTGCATAGGGATACTTTTGATAACAATTTGTGTCCCAGTCAAAGGCGTGAGGATTAAATCTATGACCCCATCTTGCAGCCCATCAAACGCAAATTCATTCAGCTCGTCGATGAAGCCTGTAAGCAACAATTGCTCATTGGAATAGATTTCAACCAGCCCTTCTGACCACAATTCTTCTCCATGCATCGCTATCTGTCCACTCAATGTCCACTTGTCATGACGTTCTTGTGCTTCAATGAGAACCTGAGTAGCTCCAGCAGTGGCCGTGAATCTGTATATATGTTCGGCCCCGCGAAGCACTAACCCCGGCCTCAACGGAATAAGCGAAGCAATTTGTCGTCGCAAAGCGCGAGTAAAACGGGTGGTAGCACTTTCTTGTGCTTGAGCCATTGCGGGAGATACTTCTGCATATCTTTGATCTGATTTCTGAAATGTTAACAACTCCTCCCTACAACTTGAGCAATACAGAATATGCTTCTCAATAGTCGCTTGGCCGTTATGGTCAAGGAGTCCAATCACATAGGATGCCAATTGGTCAACATCGGGACAATCAAATCGATACGTCTGCGTCAACAAGCGCTTAATAAAAAGACGCGTGACGTTCAGCCGGCGAGTACAGTACGGGCATGTGCTCAAATGGGCAATGACTGCCTCATTAGCAATGTTATCCAGAACAGCAAATAAATCCTCATCGCTTAAAGCTGGGGGCCAACTACAGGCCATGGTTTGACTGTTCATAGTTCACCAGCATATCCCGTATCTTCAAAAAGAAAAACGCAGGATTGCGATTGATATCACACCTCAGCAGAAGAAATCTCATCGCCGGTAAAACCACGAAGAATCTCATCTTTGTAGAGTCGTCTACAGATACGCTGGAGTGTAACTGTAATTTCTCGTGTCGAGGCCCATTCTTGTGGAAATTGCTGCATAATTTCAGCGGGCGCAAGTCCCTGACGGAACCGAAGATCAACCAGGTGACGATCCACAGGGTCTGGTAGAAGACTATTCACGTGTTGCCACACCTGTTTGGATGTGATTTCCCTATCGGGCGTTACTGCATGCTGATTTTTCAACTCATCGTTGAGATCTACCTCGAGGGCTGATTTCTTAAGATAGCGCAACTGGGACAAAATGGATGTAGCTGTGCAGAGTTGCAAGTATCTGAGTATCGATTCTAGTGACGCGAAGCGAAGAAATTGCTCTCCATGCAGTGCCCGATATAAGCGCAGAAACGCATCGCTGATGAAGGGGTCAGCTACTGGCTCTCCCGTAATGGGAAAGAGTCTGTTAGCACGAACCCAGCGTTCGACTTGCGGTCGAAAAACTCGAAAAATGTGGGTAAACGCATCCTGCATATTAGCCTGAAGCGCACGTCGAAAAAGCTCGTAGCAATAGCGAGTATCGGTATTCAATCTTGCCCGATACTTATGTGTCTCTTCTTCGCACTGTTGTGCAACAGCTTCGAGCGATAGTAGGGCAATGTCCATCTGTACTCCTCAAATTGCCAACGTGACATAACGCAATTATAGCTAACCGAGCGATTAGCAAAAGTACAGCCAAATTGCAACAGTACCGCCAAGCGATTAGGTAGCACTGTTGCTTTGATTTTAGTATTTGTAAGTAGATTAGGGAGAAGAAGGTTGGCTTGCATCGATGATTTCGGAGCTACCAATCTTATTTATCTGGGCATCACGAATGATGGTTTCAGCCCTATCTACTTCACAGTGACACTCATAACATACTTTGGCCAGCATCCCACTGATGACCGCCGCCGCAAATGAGGTGCCTTTCCATGTTACAAATCCAGTTCGCAACGGCGAACCCGTTGGTGTGCTTGGTAACTCCTTTGTAAAAACACCTTTGATCTCTCCCAACGTGAGTAGACCATCCTTCTCTGGAATATCTGCTTGATTTGAGTAGTTGGCGATATTGCCACCTTGTTGCGTCAGTGCACCCACCCCCAGAACGCTCCGATAGCGTGCGGGATAACGCGGTTCTCCAACTGTGGGAGGAATAGCTGTTGCATCAACAATCTTATTCTGACCATTGCGATCAGAATCATTTCCAGATGCTGCAACAACCCTAAAACGCTTTGATGGCTCGATGAGCGAACTAAACCTCGAAACAATGCGTCCATTATCGTTAGTGGGAATCATTCCTGAAAAGAATGTTTCGGTAATGAATTGCCCTTTCGCCCCTTGCAAAAAGTTGAATAGCGATTTTGGCAATTCCCGCACGATATGACTCGTCGATCGGTCTGTCGTCAAAATTGGCAACGCGAATGTGAAGCTGCAATTAACGATTGCAATGGCATTCTCTGATTTACCGTGTCGGCGAGCAACCTCTGCCAATCCTGCCAAAACAGATTCAGCGGTCCCTACACCCTTTGCGTTTAAGACTTCGATCAAGTGGACGTTAGCGTTTGGGGCCATTTGCATAATGATTCCAGCAATAAACGTGCCATGCTCGACGGATTCAAATTTTTCATGAACATCAATTTGATGTTTTGCAATAGCATCGAATGAACCCTTTTGCAAATCGTCAGCATAGGTCAGTGTCAGCTTGCCATTCGTTGTTACATAGTGTTTCGGTGCCCCAGCCTCTGTTACAGGTATAAGGCAGCTTCTTAGCGAATCTACAAGTGGGTGATTGTCGTACTTACCCACAGGTTCGTTTGCCACAGCTACCATAGGACTCACAGGATTCAGTGGCATACGCGTACACCCTAGATTATCTTCTTCAAGTGGTGGAACCGTGTCCAATACGTAAACATCTATTGGCCGATCAATCGAACCGGATACGTTGTTACCAGGCAAGAAGTTGCTTATTGCCCCATCCAACTTAGGCATAACAAAACTCGTTAGGGTACCCGAAGCATCAGTAGCCTCCTTTGGTGATCCACCTGGACCACCGGTGCCAATCTGACTTGGTGCACCACGTGAGACCCAGTTTGGCATGACGGTGCGAATTCTAGCGACTTCCACGCCATTGGACATCAATGGAATACCTGGAATTTCAGAAACCGAGATTGGCTTTGTATCAGCTCCCTGCATGTCAAACCCCTGCATAAGCTCGTTTGCTACTGTTGACACATATGAAGCCAATCTTTCCCTATTTTGCGCTCTGTTCTCGAGGACCTCTTGATCGCCGAGGTTACTCAACATAAGTTTGACATGAAGGATTGCAGATTGGGTGCTTGTCAGTAACAGGGGCCATTGTGGAATCTCTTGATCAGTAGACTGAATTACGTCGAACGCCTGTTCTAACTGTGTTGCAGCCTTAATTGAGGTGGTAATTGCAGTAGCCAATTGCGATTTGGACCTAAAAATGTCGATTTCATTTATGGGTGGGACAATTTCAATGCCAAATATGACTTCTCCAGGGGCAAAATAAACATATGGGACAGAGGTTTTTTGGGGCTCGGGATGATTCGTATCAGCATGGCCATTCGTCATGATTTGTTCTCCTTATTCTCTTCACTCTTATCGTCGACTTCTACGAAATTGGGTGTCCAACTGTTGACTTGTTCGCCAACATAGGAATAAATGTCCAATTCACCAAAAAATCACACGACGACCAAATTAGCTTTCGTGGATCTTCAAAAGCGCACCCGGATTACCAGCAAGCTGAAATGCCGCCCAAAATGCAGGATGGAGATCTGGATGGTTGGCTATTAGTTGTAATTGAGCAATTCGCAAAGCCTCGGATTTCGTTGCATTTATTGCGAGAGCGGTATAAATATACTGCATTAACTCGGATGTTTTGATGTCATCCACGCGCCACAAACTTGCCAGCACTGAGTTACAACCCGCATATAAAAATGCCCAACTCAACCCAAACGCATCGTCATGTACTGCAGTGCGGCCACGACCTGTCTCACATCCACTCAGGGTAACCAATTCATAAGCAAGATCCAGTTGCAAAATATCATCCATGAACAACTGACCGTCGTGAAGTTGAATGAATGAAAAATCCGGCTGATCGAGGCGATATTCGCCATGCGCAACAATGTGCAAAATCTGCCTCGCCGATCCTTGGAGTGCGCTTTTGCTTGCTGGTGTGTGTTGCTCAATTTGGAAATGTTGGGCCACTGCTGCACCTTCCGTATATGCATTTGTCAATCGACCCTCCCAATCATCTACCATCACAACCGCACCGGCATTTACTTTTTCAGCTACTCGACCCAGCATGCTTGCACTGGGCAAAATAACGAGTTCATACCGATTAATCAGAAAGGTGTTGCCATCAAACAAAGCATTGAAGGGAAGCATATGCAGTGCTCCGGTTGGAACAATGTGCACTCGCCCATTCGTAGGCAATAGCAATTGGATCGGTGCCAGTAAGAATTGGTAGAGCCTTTGGAGTAGTGTGAGTGCTATTTTTCGCAATTGCAGATGTAGTTTAGGATCTGCAATGCTTAGGGTTCTTGACACATTGCGTTCAAGCTGACTGAGGATGCGATCAATATCACCTAGTTGAGCTGAAAGTAGTTGATGTGTGACAGAACCCTTGCAAAGGACAAATGCATGTATGTGTTCTCCGTCGATGAAATATGTCAACATTGAGTCGTCACCCAGTTTGTAGTGAATCTCTGGCAAAGTCAGTCTAGCGGCTGAAGGTGTCACCAATTGCCGAGACGACCGGAGATACAACTGCTCGATAAGCTCTTTCATTCGGCGCTCTGTCTCTGCAAGTTGGCGTTGGTTATGCTTTCTGTGTTGTTCTTTGTCTTCCACCATGCTAAATGCACGCGCATACAAGTCGCGATGCTTTTCGCGCAATTCGTTCAGTTCATCAGCAAGGCGCGTGGAGTGCAAATCATTGGTCGACCACTTCAGTGCCCCACGATTTGCAAGGTATCCAAATGCAATCAAAGCGCGAACACGCTCGGTAGTGTCAAATGCATCTGCCGTACGACCAGAATCGAGCTGCATGCGGAAAATGCGTCGCACAGGCTCAAGCTTATCTGACATAAAACTTGGGCGCAGCGTAATGGTTAGTTCTTGTTGCAGTCGCTCGATTCTTGCCGCAGCCGCCTGATAGCGCCGAAAAGCTTGCTCTCTAAATCCCTGTGCTTCGGCGATTTGACCCAGTGTAACGTGCACTTGAATCCACACTGGTGCATCTGCGGATGCATATGCAGCCTCGGAAATAGCAGAACGGATGGCACTTATTTCCGCATGGCGATTTAGCTGCACAAGCGCCTGAAGCTCAACCAATAATGCCTCCACTAGATAAGGCATTTGTGAATGAGCTACAAATTGCGGTTTGCTTGTCCGTGTATGCTCAAGAGCAACCGTTGGATTATTTTGGCGCAATGCAATCTGACTTTGACGTAGTCGAGCAAGTGCGACAAGTTGTCTTGCGCCGATCTCCTGAAAAATCCGTTCGGCGTGCTCAGCAGCACTTGAAGCATCCTTGAAATTGTCCAGCTGAGCCAGGGCAGTGGCCAGTTGTAGTGATGTACGAGCTTCTCCCACCTTTGCACCTAATTCCCGAAGCTCAAGAAGTGCGCGCGAACCGATATCACGCGCTTCTTCGAACCGATTGAGGGCGAGGAGACACTCGATCCGGTCGTTTTGGATACTGGATTCGAGTGGAAGTAACGCTGCAATAATAGTCTCGTTCTCAGCCATCAAGCGCAAAGCATCCCTATAGCGTCCCCTGCGCGATAGTACGACGGCAATATTGCGTTGACATATTGCAACCGATGCCTCTTCGTGGAGATTATTGGCTATTTCGCTAGCTCGTTCAAACAAGGTAAGTGCTTGTCGCAGGTTACCCTGCTCGAGCTCAGTGATTGCCATATTGTTGTAAATACCACACATCTCATGGCCACTCACATCAGTGTCCAAGGTCGCAGCTGTCAATAGCGCTTGTTGATATTGATTCAGCGCAGCAGTGTGATCGTCTAGAGCACCATATAACTGCGCCATCCCCATATGAAGGCGCAACAAACGAAGCTGTTCACCATATCTCTCAAATATCGCTTTAGCATTTTTCGCTTGCGCAAGGGCCTCATCAATTTTGTTAAGTTCCACAGCCATTCGCAATCGTCCAATCCAAGTACGTGCCCAGCCAACCTCATCACGAATACTTTGGAAAAGATCGCCGGCCTTCTCTAATAAATCCCAAGCTTTGTGCTGAGAACCTATGAACTTCAGAGCGTCGCCTTTGGCCATCGTTCCCAATGCACAAATCCCAATATCTGAGCGTGCGTTGCCGATTGCGATAATCGTTTCTGCGAATGTCATGGACTGTCGTGGGTCAATACCCCAATAGCGGTCAGCGGCATCTTTGAGCGCAACCACAATTTGGTGCGCGTCAACAGCTTGTAGAGAATGCCATAGTGAAGAATTGCGGAGGGCCTGTGCTAGAGTTGAGGAAAGCAAGTCGCTAAGAAGCACAACAACTGTGTCCAAGTCCACCACTGGCCCATGTGTATCTAGCGGAGTGTCTTCAGGTTGGCCGTCGATCATTTAATTCGATCATGAAGGCGACTAAGGCAGTAATCTAGTTTTCACCAAAAGGACTCTGTTCGCCTCTATTATTTCACTCGTAAATTATAGGGCCGTTAACTTGCCAATGTTAAGTTAGCCAGCCGCGCCATGCAATCCCTTCTGTGCCAGAATGGCACGAAGCCAGCCGGAGGCTGAGATTAGTGTAGACCGACAAGGCGGGAGCGCGGGGGAGTACGGCTGGGCGTACGCCCAGCCCCTCCCCACCGCGAGGACAAAAAAATGACCCCCGAAGAACAACCCGGCAACAGCACGGTCGATCCCGAAGTCAGCCCACAAAAAGAGCGGCGGGTATACAGCGCGGAATATCGACATCGGATATTGAAAGAGGCAGATGAATGCAAGACCGGCGAAGTCGGCGCGCTGTTGCGTAGAGAAGGGCTGTATAGCTCGCATTTGGCAAAATGGCGCGGGCAACGCGCAGCCGGAGAAATGGCGGGACTGGCGTCGAAGAAGCGCGGGAAGCAGGCCGATCCACAGGCGCGCGAGATCGCCCAGTTGCGTAAAGTGAACGTGGGTTTAAATCAAAAGCTGGCGCGCGCCGAACTGATCATGGCGGCCCAAAAAAAACTGGCCGACTTGGTTGGGTTACCGATGGCCAGCCCGAACGAGCCGAACGAATAATCCAAGTGGATGCGCTTGGGACTGAGATCGGGGTGCGGGCGGCCTGTGAGACGCTGGGGGTGCCGCGGAGCGCACACCGGGACGCCCATGCCGACCCAGCACCGGTGGCGGTGGCCGTAGCGGCAAGCGACATGCCATCGGTCGATGTGGCCGTCGAACCGACCTCACCCCGCGGCCTCAGTCTGGCGGAGAAAGCGGTCGTCCGACAGACCCTCAACAGCGAGCGCTTTCAAGATCAATCGCCGCGTGAGGTGTATTCGACCCTGCTGGAGGAAGGCCAGTATTTGAGCCATTGGCGCACCATGTATCGCATCTTGCACGAAAGCAACGAAGTCCGCGAACGCCGCAATCAGCGGCGCCGCACCGTGTATCGGCGCCCAGAACTGCTGGCCCGCAAACCCAATTCAGTCTGGAGCTGGGATATCTCGGCCCTGCGCGGACCGGCCAAATGGCAGCATTTCTGGCTGTATGTCATTATCGACATCCGGCTTTGCGAGCCGCCACATCGTGGGCTGGTTGATTGCCGATGAGATGTCCACTGAACTCGCCGAACAGCTCATCAACACCGCCTGTGAAAATCAGCAGATCGGGCGTGGCCAACTCACTATCCACGCCGACAACGGCGGTCCCATGAAATCCAAAACTGTCGCCCAACTCATGATCGATCTGGGGGTGGTCAAAAGCCACTCCCGTCCGCATGTCTCCGATGACAATCCGTTCTCAGAGGCTCATTTCAAAACCTTGAAATATCGCCCCGACTATCCCAACCGCTTTGACGACATCACCCATGCCCGCGCTTGGATGCGCGAGTTTGTCGACTGGTACAACAATCATCACCATCACACCGCCCTAGCTCTGCTTACCCCCGCCACGGTTCACTCTGGCCAAACCCTGGCTGTTGTGGCCCGCCGCCAGCTGGTCCTGGACGATGCTTATGCCCGCCATCCCAAGCGCTTTATCCGCCACCCACCTGTTGCGCCAGTGCCGCCAGATGCCGTCTGGATTAATCCACCCAAACCCACCTTGGAGGTGCTTCTTGTAGACCCGTTATCTTCCCTAAATTCCTAACCCTTTTGGCTTCGTTCCTATTGACACATTCCGCATCCGGTTAGCACGGTTTACGGTGGCTTAATGTTTTGGAGCTTTGACAAAACTGCAGAAGTGATGCGCTGGTATGCCGACTTTATTGCCACTGCATCAGAGGATATCTACGGCTGGTGTGGCATGTTAACAGTTCCACCGGCAGCACCTTTTCCTGCAGCATTGCATGGTCAAAAAGTGTGCGGCATTATGTGGTGCTACCTCGGTTCTCTTGATAATGCCGAGCAAGCCTTTGAGCCGATTCGCGGTTTTGGTCAACCGGTCATGGATTGGGTTGGGCCAATCCCATTTCCTGCACTAAATAGCATGTTCAACGCTGCTTATCCGCCCAGCCAACTGAACTGGTATATCAAGGGTGATATTTTCGAGAAACTTACTGATGAGGCTATTGCACTCCATGTTAAGTACAGTTCGCAGTTGCCGACGTTACTTTCAACGATGCATCTCTATCCCATCAATGGCGCGGTGCATCGTGTTGGGGAGAAAGACACTGCTTGGGGCTACCGCAAGGCCCTCTTCTCAGCAACTTATGTAGGGATTGACCCTGACCCCGCAAACAATGCGCTGATCACGCAATGGACAAAGGATTATTGGTTGGCTTTGCATCC
>JANMVQ010000125.1:0-3040 GCA_031392845.1 Chloroflexota bacterium | reverse complement strand
TTTCGCCGCGTTGCAAGCGGGCGTTAATGGCATGTGTCGCATGGGCAGGGGTGGTCACCTCATTCAACAATGCTTGGACTTGGGCGGTGTGTCCGCCGTGTTTAGGGCCTTGCAAAGCAGCCAATCCGGCCAGCACTGCCCCATAGGCGGATGCACCGGTTGAGGCCACGCAACGGGCCGTAAATGCCGATGTATTCAGCTCGTGGTCGGCGCACAAAATTAGCGCGGTGTTGATGAGTGTGCTGGCTACTTCTATCAATACATCGCTGCTCGCCCATGCCGTTGCCAAAGTCTGTGCCAATGTAATCTTGGCGTTAAGGGTCGCACCAGTGGCCTGTACCATCAACCCAATGATGCGTCCGCCAATCCGCATGACGTTGGTTGGGCGGATGTCGTAAGCGGTAGGATTATCAATAGCAGCCCACGTCAACACGGTTTGGAACTTGGCAATTAACGGTAATGGCAAGTCCCGAAGAAGAACTGATAACGCGGTGTTTTTGTCCTCAGCAAAGTCAAGCTTGTTGGCATCTGTATCCCATAATAGTGCAGCTACTTGCTCAAAAGTATGGCTGCGGCTCAACGCGATGGCGTCTTGGCCACGATACAACAATCGCCCATCAGCGATCAAAGTGAGTGCAGATTCCAGCACCGGTGAGCCCCACTGTAAGGCATGGGTTGCTGCGCTGGCCGGATTGCGCCGTTGCTCCTGCTTTTGCTTCTGGCGTTGCACATCCTCGGCGTGATAACGCCGGTTGCGGATCGATCCGCCGACTTGTTCAGACCGGATTAATCCACGGCTGACATAGGCATAGAGGGTGGCTGTTTTTACGCCCAATGCGTTCGCGGCTTCTTGGGCAGAAAGATACTTGCTCATCGATGGACTATCGGGTGCATAAGTTACAACTCACGACAGGTGCGATTTGGTTAAACACGTCGCTTACGGGACTGCTGACCCATCATATTGATTGATTTATTGATCAACATTGACGGCAATTCTAACCCGCCTGATACTACCTGCATGAGTACAAATTACAGCCCCGGTCTGGCTGGGATTATTGCGGCACAGACGGCGTTGAGCAGCGTGGATGGGCAGAAAGGCGAGCTTTTGTTGGCCGGTTATCCGGTGGAAGGGTTGGCGGGGAAAGTCAGTGTAGAAGAGATGATGGCACTGTTGTGGCGTAATCATCTGCCAAATGCCACCGAATTGGGTGATTTGACGCAGCAGCTAAGTGCACAGCGGACGCTGGCACCCATAACTATGCAGGTATTGCAGGCGGCTGCGGCGGGTGGTGAAAATCCGATGGATGCCCTGCGGATGGCGGCGGGCACACTCTCGGTCGGCAACGATGCTGTGGAACACCAAGCGGTGCAGATTACGGCCCAAGTGCCAGTGATCGTAGCGAGTTACTGGCGGCTATTGCAAGATCAATTGCCAGTCGCACCCCGCAGCGATTTGGGTCATGCGGCTAACTTTCTGTATATGTTGAACGGCACACCCGCGGACGACGCGCAAGTGCGTGGGCTGGAGACCTACCTCAACACCGTGGTTGATCATGGCTTGAACGCTTCCACATTTGCCGCGCGGGTCATCATCTCGACAGGCTCGGATTTGGTTTCGGCGGTTGTTGGGGCGATTGGCGCATTAAAGGGGCCATTGCATGGCGGCGCGCCCGGGCCAGCACTGGACATGGTGTTTGAGATTGCTGTTTCAACGCTCCGGGGACATGCATTTGTACGACACGGTCAAACAGATCGAACAAATCGCGCTCAAAGTGCTGACCGAGCATAAGCCGGATTATCCGTTACAAACCAATGTGGAGTTCTACACTGCGTTGCTCCTGCATGGGCTGGGTCTGCCAGTCGCGCTGTTCAGCCCGGTATTTGCGGTGGGCCGTGTGGTCGGTTGGCTGGCCCATTGCATTGAGCAACAACGCACTGGTCGAATTATTCGGCCCGAATCGCAGTATGTGGGGGAGCGTGGACGGGTGTGGAAGCCGGTTGCTGAGCGGTAAAGAGGATGACCACTCCATTTGGCACCCCCTTACTCTCACACAACCTGCCGCAAAATAAGAAGATGTCAGCCAAACGTCATGGACTTGCCCAAAAGCCGTTATAGTTGTCTCCATAAATTCCAAAAAACTTAGCTGGGCAACTTCTGCCCTGCGGAGGTAACAACACACATATGGCATCTCTAATCGAAAAAGTAGGCACACTCATTCAGGCAAACTTGCATTCGCTGGTCGATAGCGCCCTTAAGGCCAACTCGATGGCGGTGATCGATCAATATATCCGCGATGTAGACAATAACCTAGACGCGCTTGAAGACGCGGCAGCGACCGTGGGCGGTCAGGTAAAAACGATTCAACGCAAGCGCGATGAGTATGACAAGTTGATCAAGGATCTGGATCGCAACATCGACCTGTTCTTGAGCCAGAACAAAGAGGACTTGGCCCGTGCAGCTCAGGCCAAATACAACTCGACCAAGTCATTGCTGGATACCTATAACAGCCAATTGGAACGCCAGGAGAAGGAATATAAGTCGCTGCTGGATGCGCGCCTCAAGCTGCAAGCCAAACTCACTACGATTAAGCAACAGCGCGAAGAAATGGTCGCGCTGCTCGATTTGGCCAAGGCCAAGGAGATGACGAACAAGACCATCAATTCCCTCGACGATCTGGCTGGCGTGGGCGATGTGGATGTGGCCCGCATGGCCGACAGCATCCGCACACGCCTGGATCAGGCCTCGGCCCGCAGTGAGATGGCCGCCACCAACCTGGACAGCCAGATGGACGAGGCACTGGGTCGGGGCGAACTCGATGCCCAACTCGAAGAACGCAAGCGCCGTTTGGGAGCGAATTGAGGGTTCAGAAAGTTCAGAAGGTTCCGAACGTTCGGAAAGTTCAGAAGGTTCCTAAAGTTCCGAACGTTCCGAAGGTTCTTAAAGTTCCGAACGTTCGGAACCTTCCAAACCTTCGAACCTTAAGAACGTTTCGAACGTCCCAAACGTTCCGAACGTTTCGAACTTGTCTGGCATGAACAA
>JANMVQ010000140.1:0-5868 GCA_031392845.1 Chloroflexota bacterium | reverse complement strand
GTAGTACGGCAAGGACGGGTCAAAGGCTTAGGTCAAAACTGGTGAAGGTCTCCAAGTCAAGAGATCAGCAATGGACCAGAGATGATCAGTCAATCCGGCAGCAATAGCCGGAGAACATGCTTTGAATGCGCGACCATTGATCGAGAAGCCAGCCAGTCCCATATGGGGTCGGACAAAGTGATAGACGACACAGAACCAGGTGAAACGATGATCAAGGGTGGTGCGACTCCAAGGAAGCGCCCTGAGCTTGTCGAAGGGTTTACGATGGAGTGCGGCGATGAGCTGTCTGAGACTGAGGTTAACTCTTTCCACATAGGCCGTGTTGATGCGCCCAGATAAGCCGAGGGCTTGGAGGGCATCGCGAATCTGACCACGAGTGCCAAAGATGGGAAGGGTGAAAGCATATTTGAGGCGCTTGCCGGAGCGGATTTTGACGACCATGGCAAAGAGCAACTTTGGCGAGACATGCCAGATAGGAGTGCGATGAGCAAAGACTTGGCGAAACTCCCCAAAATGACTGGTGAGTGCGGTGAAGTAGGCACGCAGCTGATCCGAGGTGAAGATGGGAATGCAATCAGATGCCAAACGCCGCTTCAATTGATGGACGACGACTTGGGCATCTTGCAGGCGTCGACCACCGATATGCCAAACGGGAATGATCTTGGTGACAGCATCGAGGGCGACCCAGATACAGTGTCGGCTGGCATCGCCTTTGATGTGACTAAAGAGTTCATCAAGTTGCAGGTGTCCGAGATTAAGATTCTGGAAGTAGGCGTCATGAACACGCATGGCTTGGGCTGCAGCACGTTTAAGCCACAATCGTACTGACCGAGGATCATGTCCACGATGTTCAGCCGTATCGGCTTGGCTATTGCCGCGATTCAGCAAGTCCAAGGCGTTGGCTACATCGGCAAGTGGCGTCTTGAGATGGGACATGGTGGTGTCGTGGCGTTCGCTGACATAGCTGCCGCACACTTGACAGACCCATTGGCGTATCGCTTGAACGCCATGATGGCCGTTGGAAACCAGCGCATGTGAAGCAGCGTCTCGATTTAGATAATATCGGCACTCGGGATTGGGGCAATAATGGCCGGAACTATCGATGAGTTTCTTGCGGCCGCGTTTACTGCGCCGAGTTGACCAAGCTTCGACAGCAGAAATCGGGCTTGGTGGTGACATCTGACCAATCTCAGCTCGACAACAGTCACAGCGCGAGGGATCGGCAGGTCGCCAACGCCGCCACAGTGGGATGGGATTGGACACTCGCGAGGCTTTGGGCTTGCCGCGACGAGCCCACCACATCATGGCAAGCAACACGATGACCAAGAAGGTATTTGGAGTTCTTTCCATCAGGAAAGACTATCTGCCCAACATTTTTCTTTTATCAGCATTGTCTTGAGGGACGACCAAATCTGCGATTCGGGATAGTTGATGCCAATTTCGCCGATCCTGCTGGCAATATTGGTCTGATTTGCGACGTGCGTTCGCGCTCTTTCGTCGTAATCTGTCTGTATTGACTCCTCTGCAGTCGAGTTTTATACACTGTGAACCCGATGCACTATGTTGCCATCAAATGTGCGTATGATCCCGTTTTCAATTAATAAAAACAGTTTAGACCCATAGTGTTTAGCATAAAGGTTGCACCCCATAGAGTAACCGCTCGTCGCAGGTCAACTCACGCACATAGCGGTTGTCGTGGACCCAGACTTGTAAAGCGGCCAAGTTTAGGTGGAGCAAATTTTGACCCGCCGGCGGAAATTGCCACAAGATCAGCATGCCGTCACGCGCCCGCGAAAGTATGCGCGGCGTCTGACTGAGGTAAATCACATTTTGGATCGTACTCGAATGGCCTTCGAAGCGGAAGATTTCCGCGCCCGAAGCAATATCCCACAACCGAATCGTATTGTCCTCGCCGCCGGACAGCATGGTGTTTCCATCTGGGCTATAGGCCACGGCATGGATGGGTAGGGTGTGACCTTGAAAGGTGCGAATCGGTTTGCCGTTCGCCAAATCCCACCGAATGATCTGACGGTCCGCCGAAGCCGACAGGCCAGTTTGTCCATCCGGGCTGAAGACAACCCAATAGACGGCATCGTGGTGACCGTCAAAACGGCGAATCTCCTGACCACTGGTTAAATCCCACAGCACCACGCTTTTGTCTTCCGCGCCGGTGAGCGCACGGCTGCCGTCTGGGCTAAACGCGATGGTCCAAAACCCACTTCGTGTATTTGTCGGGGTCAGGATGTGTTGCCAGATTGGTTCTCCCGTGTCGAGGTTCCAATTGATCACCAGGCCATCTTTCGATGCCGATAGCGCAGTATGCCCATCTGCAGCGTAAGCCATATTCAGCACTTCCTGAGTATGGCGCCGGAGCCGCCGCAATTCCTGGCCCGTCGCTAAATCCCACACACTAATGTCGCCACTAGCTGCGGACAACGCTGTGTTCCCAGCTGGGCTAAGCGCAACGCAAGAGAGAGTATTGGTCGGTGCGGGGAACTGGCGAATCTCTTTTCCAGTCTGCAAATCCCACAGCACCAGCGCGTCGGTCGAGCCAGAGAACGCCCGTTGGCGCTGTTCATCAACGGCAAGGTTATGGACCGGATCGATTGGATCTGCCTGCACCAACGGGCGTTCAACCGTCACCCGTTTGAGCAGCGCTGGTCCATTGATGTCCCACAACCGCACTTCACCATCTTTGGAACCAGACAACACATGGTGACCCTCTGCGCTATAGGCCAGACTCATCACCGGCGCACGATGCCCCACCAAGGTACGAATGTATGTGCCCAGTGGGGGCCGATCCCAAAGAATCATGCTGCCATCCCATGCGCCAGAGATCACAGTGGAGCCATCGGATGCCACGGCGATACTGCCAATATTCTGGGTGTGCGCGCTCAACGGAAATCGCTGCAATGGCTTGCCGGTCTTGCTGCTCCAGACCACCACGTTTTGGTCAACGCTGCCGGAGAGCACCGTATCGCTAAATTGACTATAAGCGACCAAAACGACCGTGTCATCGTGCCACTTGAACGTCCACATCTTCTCGCCGGTGTCGAGATTCCACATCAGCATCAGTGCATCGCGCCCGCCCGATAACGCGGTGCGCCCATCCGGCCCAACCGCCACTGAGCTAATGCGGCCCCGATGTGCGGGCATCGACCGCACCAGCGTGCCGGTCGAGATCGCCCACAGCCGCAACGTCCCAGCCGCATCGCCCACCAGCGCTTGTTTGCCATCCGGGCTATACGCCAGCGCCGTCACTGGGCGAGTCATCCCTTGCGTCGGCCCGGCCAAGTCGTGCACAATGCCGCCACCCCTGACATCCCAAACGATAAGACGCCCATCTGCTAACCCCAGTAATACTTGATCGCCCAGCGGGCTATAGGCGACGCTAGTGACTGCGGTGATTTGCGATGAATCCAACACGTGGACCACATTGCCGGTCTTGATGTCCCAAAGTTTGGCACTCTTGTCCAACGAGCCGGTTAGCGCAATGCTCCCATCCGGGCTAAAGGCGACCCCAGTTACTTCATCACTGTGCCCCGCGAATTGGCGTTGCGTCCCCGGCACATAAGCCGCCGCCGCCAATGCGTTCACCGCCAAATCCGGCGGATCCACAATTTGGTTGGCGGCCAACGCCAGCGGAATCGCCAAGTCGTGGTCTTTGTTTTGGATTGCCTGCCGGGCGTTGGAAGACAGCGCGGTGCTCTGGCTGACCTCCGCTTGGCGCTGCGCCGTATTGCGTTGGATAAAAGCGAAAACCGTCAGCGCGAGCAAACTGACAAACACCAACAGCGCAATCCGAGTCGCGCGCCGGCGAATACTGATTCGGTATCGCAAGCTGGCCGTCACAAATTCCGCTTCCAACTTATTGAGCCAAGCGGGTATTTTGTTGACCTTGCTTGCAGATCGCAAAGACCCAAGCAAACTCAATAAAAAGCCCAGCGCACCCGATTGTTGAATAATTTCCGGTAATACTTGAGGCAACCCTGGGTCATCATTCCACAACAGCCCAGTTTTGTCGGAGACAGAACTCTGTGACCAATCCTGCGCGGCTTGAGTCAGACGGCGCTGCAAAGGCAGATACTCCGCCGCCTGCTGCCGCCATATCAACAACCGGTCCCAAGCCCGCACCAAGGCATCATGAGCCGGCTCAACATAGCGATCAGGCACATTGTCGTTGTTAAAGTCAATGCTGCCTTGCACCAGCAGACGCGCATCCACCAGATGGGCGACTACATCTTGGACGCGGCTGTTTTCGTCCGGGGTGGCATATTCCAACTCAGACCATAGCACTCGGCGCCGAGCGAGCTCGCCGCCATCGACTGCCACCATCCGCAACATGATGCGTTGCATGGTTGCCTGTTGCGTTGCATCCAATCCGGCATAGATATCGTTGGCACGTGTGCGGAGCGAGCCAATGACACCCCCCAGCGCCTGATAGTCCACTGCGGTCAACGAGCGCTCAACCGTCACGCCATCGCGCTGGGCCCGCTCCTGACGCTTAAGATATTTGAGATAAAGCTCGCTCAGCGTAAAGGAAAGCAGCGGCAGTGCACCGGGGGTTTGAACAACCTCATCAATCAGATCATCTACCAACTCGGGCGGATCAAAAAAAATAACGCGGGCGGCAGCAGGCTTCTCAGTCACCTCGCGTAGCTCGGCTGGCGTCATGGGTGTCACGATAAATCTACTGGACTGCCAAATGGGTGCGAGCGGCGCATCAGCGAATTGGGGCTCAAAATCAGTCCGCAGCGTCAAGACAATTCGCAGTAATGTATTCTGACGTTGGGCCAAGTTGGTCAAGAGCGTCAGAAACAGCAGCCGCTCTTGCTCATCGCGACAGAGCGTAATCATCTCCTCGAATTGATCCACGACGAGCAACACATGGGTCTGCGGATGAGCAGTCAGCCATCGGTCAAAATATTCAGTAATGGCCTCGACGGTCGGCACAACTGGCGTATCCCCGCCCAAGTCGTTGGTCAACCGCTCGGCTAAAACACGCAGCGGTCGGTCACTCGGTCGCATCGGCGACAAAATCTGCCAGTCCGGAACTTTTCGCAAGGCTGAAGTTAGGCCCGCCTTGACCAGGCTGGACTTGCCGGTACCAGAAGCGCCCAGCACTACGGTGAAGGACTGCGCCGCAACTTGAGTCACCAACTGCCGGATTAAGTCCGCACGGCCAAAGAATAGATCAGATTGCGCTTCGTCATATGCTTCCAACCCACAGTAAGGGTTGTTGTCTGCCGTCAATGCCGGTGCAGGAGGCAAATTCAGCGTATACCCTGGCACTAGAAAGATATATTCACCTTTGCCGTGACGCCGCAACGGCCAAATGCCTGGGGTCTGATAATGATTGGCGCGCTCTGCTGCATTCACTTCCACGTAATCGCGTAGATAAAGATAAAGCTCTGATGCCGTGACAACACCATCACCCTGCCCTTTTGGAATGAGATCAGCTGCACCACGCAATGCCTCGAATAGGGCCGCTGCAAATGGCGAATGCTGACCCACGTCGCCACTTACTCCACCACGCGAGCCCACCGCAGCCCCAGCCAATAGATCAAGCGCTCGTTGATCATAGGCCGCCGAAGTGATCACCTGCCAAGCGGGGTCTCGCACAAAGCGGTCGTAACGCTCTTGATGAAGCACCGCTGGCAACGCCAACGTCGCGTTGCGCGTGCTCGACCAACGAAATGCCCCGGCGAAGCAACAGTCCAAGATGACCAGCACATGGCGACACGGAAATTCAATCAACCCACGATAGACCGTGGTCATGGGCAAAAAGGTTGTGCGATCCTCCGGATGGGCATCGCTTGGAATGAGAAAACCTTCCGGCCCATCCTCTCCGTCTAATGCAATGCCATG
>JANMVQ010000514.1:0-3251 GCA_031392845.1 Chloroflexota bacterium | reverse complement strand
TCGGTCAGGCTGTAGGCGACTTCCTTCGGCGAACTGCGCTCGTAGTTGGTGCGCAGTGCCTCTAAGTATGGGCGGGGATCGGCATCCAGCCGCGCGATGAAATCGGCATGGACATGGGCAACTGCCTCCGCGAAGTCGATGGCTGGAATCTCTTCGCGTTGTAGGTTGGTGGCCCATTGCACACGCGTCACATCATCGGCACTGACGATCTTGGCATTGACGATGGCGGGGATCGTGGCGTGTTGCAGATAGGCCGCGGCCGCTTCGCCGGGTTGCACCTGCTGCAAGGCCAGATACAACGTGGCCCAGTAGCGGCGCTCGCCATCCAGGATGTGATACTGACCAATTGTTTGCGCTGGTGTGACAATGATCGGCTGTTGTAGCTCGAGGGTCTGGATGCTGCTGGCCAGACCGCGAATGCTCTCGACATAGCCAATGGCGGCGAGGTCGCCCTGAGCGGCGCTACTCATCAGCTGCATCAGCACCTCGCTGGCACTGTGTGAGGCATGGGTGAGCTGTCGCCGCAGGGCCTCAGGCAAGAATTGGCGCGGCTGATGCGGATCGATGCGCAGGGAAGTAAGCGGTAGATCGAGGATCGCTTGTGTTTTTGTCGGAGACAAGGGTGCGGGGGTTGGGAGTGTATTGGGCTTCGCGGGCGGGTCAAATTCTGCCAATAACTGTTTGCCGTAATTGTGGATATTCATGTCGATTGAACCTCACGTGCAATCGTAGGCAACGGCGCGATGTAGGGGAATACCCAGTTGTTGGGGCTGTTATGCGGAATGGGTATTTGCACCGCGGTGCAAGTCACTTTCGGGGTGGTGAAAGGGGTATTTCTATGGAAATGGGGGTTCCAGCTATTCGATGAGCAGCTGGCAGATGCCTGCGTCTAAGCTGGAGACGGGTAAATGACTGGAACGTACGCTTCGGTTTATGCCAATTCAAGCAGCAACACTGTCAATTCGCTGGGCATAGTGCGCTGTGGGCTGTGGTCCGTTGGCAGTGTGCGAAACCACCAGCCTTGTTGTTGTGCCTCGATGGCGGATTGGTCAATCGCAGGCCAGGCCAGCGCGACTGGGCTGTTCGGATCTTTGGCGGTGCAATGAATATACGCACGAGGCAGGGCAGCTGCTTGTGGATTGGTGATCGTCAGACGATCTGTCACCGGCTTCAGTGGATGGGGTTGATAGCGTGGTGGGCCAGGAACCAACGGAATCCGCCAGCCCTCGCCGGCTGTTTCGGCCAAGTCGAGCAGCTTGTGGGTTATGGCGGGGCCAAGTAGATAAAGCCATGACTGGCCCGTCTTGGGAATGGCGGTGTCGAGATAGACCAACCGTGCCAGCCGTTCTGGTACTCGCTCTGCCACGCCGGTCATCACCATAACGCCAGAGCTATGACCAACCAAGATGACATTCCGCAGGTCTTCGCATTCCAAAACGCCAACAATATCTTGAACGTGGGTCGCAAGGTTGACTTCGGGATGCGCTAGGTGCGCTCGCTCGCCCAAGCCCGTCAAAGTGGGTGCAAAGGCCTCGTGCCCAGCGGCGCGCAGCTGCGTGGCGACGTCATGCCAAACCCAGCCACCGGAAAAACCACCGTGGATTAGAAGATAGATTGCCATCGGATCAATTCCTTCATTTGCCAATCCTGACCTGCTTAGGATTGACACAACTGCCGAAGAATCATCTGCCTCAAGCGAGACAAAATGAGTGTCATTGGAGAGTGTGGATATTACTCCATACCTACATTGAAAATGCAGCTCTTTTTCACGCAAGACATGTTATGGTAAAGCCTATGGCGACTTTGCACATCCGGCTGCTGGGCGGTTTTGTCATCACTTACGACGAGCAGGTAGTGAAGAGCGTGAATGCCGCGCGCCTGCAGTCTCTGCTGGCTTATCTCGCCCTGCACCGCAAGGCGGCACAGTCGCGCCAGCACATTGCCTTTGTGTTTTGGCCAGATTCAATCGAAGAGCAGGCGCGCACCAATCTGCGCAAGGTGTTGCTCCAGTTGCGCCAAGCGTGGCCTGCCATTGACGACTTTGTCAACACAGAGGGCCAGGCATTGCAATGGCCGGCAAGTTCACTATGGTCATCGGATGTGAGCGAATTTGAAGAGGCAGTTGCCAGCGGAGGCTTTGAACGTGCCGTCGGGCTCTACCGTGGTGACCTGCTGCCAGATTGCTATGACGAGTGGATTCGGTCTAGACGTGAGCAATTGAGCCAACTGTTCGTCGGCGCTGCGAATAAGGCAATCGCGGTGCTCGAAAATCGGCGCGAGTATCGTGCCGCTATCACGCAGGCGCAGCGTTTGCTGCAACACGACTCGCTCAACGAAGCAACCTATTGCACGCTGATGCGCCTGCACAGCTTGAACTGCGACCGCAGTAGCGCGCTACACACATATCAAACTTGCCAACAAATCTTGAAGCGCGAATTCGGCATCGAGCCGGGCGACGAAACGCGCGAACTGCATGAGCGCCTTCTGCACAGTGAGACGTTTGCACCACCTAAACCTGCAACCGCTCAAGCCATCCCATTGGTTGGCCGCGTGGCGGAATGGCAGCAATTGCTCAAAGCTTGGGAACGAACAGCGACGGCAAGCGAGCCGCAGTGCGTCGTCATCGCGGGCGAGGCAGGCATCGGCAAGACGCGCCTGGCGGAAGAACTGATTGAATGGGCAAGCCGTCAGGGCATCATGGCTGCCACAGCCCACTGCTACGCAGCTGAGGGAGCGCTGGCCTACGCACCCATAACAGCTTGGTTGCGGACTGGCCTCATCCGTAAGTCAATGGCGAGGCTCGACGACGTTTGGCTGACCGAGGTCGCGCGCATCTTGCCGGAGTTGCTGACGGAAGACCCTGAGTTGCCGCCTCCCAGCCCACTGACCGAAGGTTGGCAGCGTCAACGATTGTTTGAGTCACTGGCGCACGCCGTCCTGAGTGGCGACGAGCCGTTGCTGCTTTTGCTCGACGACGTGCAATGGAGCGATCGGGATACCTTGGAGTGGATGCGATTCCTGTTGCGCTTCAACCCGCAGTCGCGTTCACGTCTAATGCTGGTGGGCACAGTGCGCAGCGAGGAAGTCGGCGACGATCATCCGTTGCATACGTTCCAAGAAATGACGCAACGCGAGGGCAACTTAACATTGATTGAGATTGGCCCTTTGAATGCAACTGAAACTGCCGCGCTCGCTACACAGGTTGCCGGTCAAGCGCTACCGCCGGATCACTTGGCGCATCTGTATCGCGA
>JANMVQ010000073.1:0-5109 GCA_031392845.1 Chloroflexota bacterium | reverse complement strand
TTGCCTGTCAGTGCAAAGCGGCTCAAGGGCAGATCGCCTCCCAACACACTCAGCTTGACGGTGATGCCAGCCTTGCCCGACTTCTGCTCACACGTCCCCCAGGCGTAACCGTTGCTCCAGAAGTGTTTGCCATCTCTAGCTGCAAAGCGCATGGTCTTGCTCACACCAGAGTATTGGAAGCCGGTCAGCGCCAGCACTCCGGCCCAGGCCGCCATGGCGCGCGCGTAGTGGTGGCCGCACTCGGCCTCATCAAACGGGTTGCGTTTCTGGCCGTCGTAGCGCGCCCGAATCGAGTCAATCACTTTTAGCCCGGCGGCGTGCTGCCCTTCATACAGCATGTGCACTCCGGCGGTGTATTCAAAGCCAGTCATCACCTCATTGAAATAGGGGAACGGTCGGCGTGGGCGGCGACCCTTGGGATAGGTTGCCATCAGCAGTGCTGACTCATCACCCAACACAAAGCTGCGCAGGTGATTGAAATGCCCGGCGAACCCCTGCTTGTAGTTGTATTTCATGATCGACTTGAGGGTGGTCTGCACATGCTTCTTGTCGAGCAGATAACCCAGCCCGCACACATGGGCCATAAACTGACCCACCAGCTGATCGACCAAACAGCCTGCGCCCAGTTGCAGATCTGGTTCTTCCAGATTGAGTGCACCCATGCCTACCTGCAAACCCGGCAGGATCAGTTCGTTGGGCTGAGGTGGGCGAATCTCATGCTCGTAATAATCGCCGTTAAAGAGGTGCGTGTCCATCCAGGCTTTGCCGCTTTCGAACAGACGGCGGCATTTGTCGGCGAATGCGGTTAGGCTGGCCGTGTTTTCACCTTCACCCTGCCCTTTCCCTTCAGGGGAGAGGGCTTGATAACGCGCCATCTCTTCCATCGCCCGCAGTGCGCCGAGATACCAAGTGCCCATCTGTGGGTTAGGGCCGTAATACTCCACGTCCATCGTGTTGTGTTGGCAGCCTTCCATCACGCCATCTTCGTCGGCATCCCAGCCGCCGGGACGCCAGCAGAATTCCAGCGACCGGCGGGCGTTGGGCCACAACTCGTGCAGCATGCTGTCATCGCCAGACAACTGCCAATCGCGATAGAGCTTCATCAAACAACCCATCTGTCCATCGGCAGCGGCGTTGATCCACTCTTTGGCCCGACTGAGCGCGAGGTCGGCCCGAAACGCCATTAGCCCGTCGCTACGGGTAGAGTGTTTGAACTCGACTTCACGCATGGTGCGGGCCAGATCGCCAAACAAAAAGCCGGTGGTCTGCTCGTAGTTCCACACATGGGTGCACGAGCCAAAGCAGCAGCCCGATTTATCGCCGCAGCCTTCCCAACCCAGTAGTTCGCCGCTCTCGATGCGAAAGCTGGTCTGCGAACGGAGCGTGCTGGCGTTGTACAGGGCGGCCTCTTTGACCGAGGCGGGTAAGTCGCTGCTGACAAAAGCATTGACGAAGCGCAGGGTGTCGGCTTCGAGTTGGGGCAACTGCGCCGCTACGCGCTCGGCCACATCCCACGCATCTTTGTACTGAGTCGTGTAGAAGTTGCCCACCCGGTCGGTGGTGTCGCGCGCGCCGCTGCCGGGGGCAGATCCTGCCCGCACGTCCCAGCCCTGCCGGTTGGGGAAGTGCCAGGTCAATAGAAACGTAATTTCTTGGGTACTGCGCGGGGCGAGCGTCAGGCTGGCTGCCAGTGAGCCGGTCGGGTTGCGCACATTGGCCGTGCGTTCATCCAGCTTTCCATCTTCTGAAAAATCATCCCAGTAATCCAGCAGTGAATCACCCCAACTGAGATTGGCCCAAGTGGTGCGATACGTCACTTGCTTGGCGGTGGTCGTCAATGCTAGTGTGCCCCATTGAGCAGCGTCGCCGGGGATGGAGCGTGAGCGCATGAGCAGGCCGGAAATCGGTTGGGTCTGCCGAAACTCATTCCAATTGCCCTGGCCCTCGGTCGTGTCGCGGTTGACTGCGCCGACAACACTGCCGCTACCATCCTGGCCGATAAAGTTTTCGAGGTTGCCGCAAATGGACACCGCGACTTTCTTGTCGGTCTTATTCGTGACGACAAAGCGCAGGACTGCGACCGGGATGCCGCTGCGATCTGCATCGGCCGGGATAAGCGGGTTAAACGCTTGCAGGCGGACGCTAACGGGGACGTCCAGATCGGACAGCGCGACTTGTCCAAACGGATAGGCCGCCTCGAAAGCGCACTTGCGGAAGCGGGGCAGGCTGTGATTGGCCATGGCGCTGCCGAACGCGCCTTCGTAATCGCGCGGGTCGATCACGCCTTCCAAGGCACGAGCTACCGCGTTGCCACCCGCCGGTTTGGCATACAAAGCAAAAAATGTATTGCCGGGCTTAAAGCCTTTGGCCGGGCGGTTGCCCACTTCCCAGTCGCGCAGATCGCCGCGCCCACCGAGCCCGACCGTGCCCGTGCCGATGCCGCCCAGGGGCAGCGCAATTCGTCCGAGGTGTTGCTGGTCGTACTGGGTTAACACCGGCCAGCGGGAAGATGTAGTTTTCATATTAATAGTATTAAGCTCGCAAACCGGTGCGGGTAATCCCCGCGATGATCCAGCGTTGCGCAAACAAAAAGATAATGAGCACTGGGATGATGACCATCGTGACGGCCGCCATGACGATGGCCGGATTGCCACTGCCGAGGTAGCCGCGCAGGGCGGTGATCCCCAACGGTAGAGTCATCTTCTCCCAGGTATTGATGAAAATATAGGGTGCGTAATAGGCGTTCCAGGTGTTGTTGAACGTAATAATAATGAGCGTGGCGATGACCGGGCCAGCCAGTGGCAAAGCCACCCGCATAAACACCAGCCACGGACCAGCCCCATCGATCTTGGCGGCATCGGTCAGATCCGGGGGGATGGACATGAAGAACTGGCGCAGCAGAAAGACCCCAAAGGCGCTGAACAAGCCGGGCAAAATGAGGGCGAGCAAGTTGTCGATTAGATCGAACTGACGCATGACGATAAATAAAGGGATGATGGTGACTTGGGCCGGCACCATGAGCGAGGCCAGCAGCAAGACAAATAGCACATTGCGGCCTGGGAAGCGCAAGCGCGCAAAGGCAAAGCCTGCGAAGGAACAACTGATCACTTGGCCGAGTGTCACCGACAGCGTCACAATCAAACTGTTGAGTGCAAATAATGTCACTGGCACAGAGGACTCGAACACCGCCGCGTAATTCTTAAACTCCCATGAGGTGGGCAGCCACGCGGGCGGCAGCTTATACGATTCGCCCGTTGGCCGCAGCGATGTCGAAAACATCCACAGAAAGGGCATCACCATGACAAGGGCACCGAAGGCCAACCCAATCGTTGCTATCCAGCTGGGCCATTGGGTTGCTAGCCGATTGGACCATTGATCGAAGACACGCACCCGCTTAGTCATAGAACACCCAGGCCCGGCTGATGCGAAATTGCAGCAGTGTCAGAATCATGATGATGATAAACAATGTAATGGCGATGGCTGAGCCATAGCCCATTTGCAACGATTGGAATGCGACTTCGGTCACGTACATCGTGACGCTACGGCTGGCATCACCTGGGCCACCCTGGGTCAACACTTGAATCGAATCAAACACTTGCAACGCACCGATCATATAGATAATCAAATTCAGCAACAGTGTGGGCGTTATGAGGGGCATGGTGATATGGCGGAAGAGGGCGTAGCGGCCTGCCCCATCAATCTGGGCCGCTTCGTAGTAATCCTGTGGGATATTTTGCAAGCCCGCCAGAAATACCAACATGGCAAACCCAGTGTTCTTCCAGACATCCAGGATGATGATCGATGGCATCACCCATTGTTTGCTGCTCAACCAGGGAATCGGATCGACGCCCACAATATGGAGGTAGTAATTGATGATGCCGGTGTCTTTTTGATACAGGAAAGACCAGATCACCGAGCTATAGGCCAACGCCACCAGCACCGGGAAGAAATAAGCGGCCCGAAAAAGATACTTTAAGAAGCCGGGCAGTTTTCGATTCAGTAAGACGGCCAACACGAGTGCGATCCCTAGGTTGAAGGTGACCGCCAATATAGTGAAGAATGCGGTGTTGCCATACACCACCCGCAAACGCGGATCTTTGAAGATTTGGGTGTAGTTCTCCAACCCGACAAACTTTGGCGGACTTAGGAGATCGTAGCTCGTGAAACTCAGACCGATTGCTGAAATGATTGGCCCCAGGACAAAAATGATGAAGCCAATAAATGTTGGAAGCAGAAATAAGTAGCCGGCGATGGCCTCACGGTTTTTATCTTTTTGTAGCCAGCCGATGCTCTTAGATTTTGTTGCGCGCTCTAACGGTTGCACGGTCATAAATTATTCGGCCTCGTATATTGGGCGCAGCAGATTGGAACCCGTTTCTAAACCTGTCAGGCCCAGAGCGTCTGAAACCTGACAGGTTTTTGCGGTGCCACCAAAGTATGTGGGGTTTGGACGTCAATTATTTCGGCGGAATGACCTTACCCTTTCAATTTGGCCATTGCCGCCGATAGCTCATCGTGGGCGGCTTTCAAGCCAGCCTCAGGGGTGGCCGCGTTGGTCATGATTTCATCCATGTGGCGCATAAAGATGGTCTCAAGCTCATTGAAGTTGGCCGGGCTGGCCACGGGCTTGGCATCTTTCAAACAGCCATAGAAGATTTCTGAATTGGGCGGGAAGGCTAGGAAGGACTTGCTCTCAGCCACTGAACGGCGGGCAGGAATTGCCACGCCGGCATCGGCCGATGCTTGCAAGGTTTCACGGCTCACCAACTCTTTAATGACTTCCCAAGCTGCTTCCTTGTTTTGCGATCCCTTGTAGATCCCAAAGCCACCGATGCCGATGACCGTCGTTGACGCGGTTTTGCGGGGCCAATACTGTACGGCAAAATCCTTGAAGTTGGCCTTGAGGAAGCCCTGAATCGGCCAGTGGCCCCAACCAGACATGGCCATGCGCCCTGCCGGGAACAAAGCGCCGTTATCCGTACCTTTAATATCTGGAGAGACATTATGCACATGCACCAGGTCATGCACAAAGGACACTGCCTCGAGCATCTTTGTATCGTTCAGGTTGGACTGCGTCCAGTCATCGTTCAATTGATAGGTGCTGTTGGT
>JANMVQ010000572.1:0-3498 GCA_031392845.1 Chloroflexota bacterium | reverse complement strand
GGATGCCAATTCAGTTCAACCTCTGAGATATCCTTGAGCGCATCCTTACAGATGGCATGGTATTGGGCGGTCACTTGTTCCAAGGGTGTTTTTGTCATCAACCTATTCCTTTGAGCGTTAGAACACGCTCCTTAATCGCGGTCAAAATAGCCTCATCGGTGGGAAAGGTCGAAACCAATGTCGGTCGCAGTGTTAGCGACACTTCATCCATACGATAGACCGTGCCACCGGTATGAATGCCATAGGTCGCGCTGGTAAATGCAACCTTGGCAGTGGTTGCTATGGCAGTAGGCTTGTGATGCAACACAATAGTTGGGATATGTTTCAAGTGATTCATGGCTGCCGCCGACAAACTACCGGCTGGATCGCTGGCTATGATGAGCGCGGCATCCGCCTCTCCGCGCGCCAGCATGTTGTTCACGGAAAACTCACCCGGGTTTGAGCGCGGGAAGCTGCGGCTGAAGTTCACCGCAAACGGATAGCCCGTCTGCCAGGCCAACACATTGTTTGCCCCAGAAGTATTGCCATTTCCCACCGCGGGCAGAGCGACAAAGCGAGTGTACTGGTTGAGGTCGGTCGTCAGCGCGAGCAAAGCATCGGCGTTGTAGTGGGCAGCTTGGGTTTGCAGTAGACCCGCCCCAAAAAAGAAAGTCCCGTAGTGGCAAGATTTCATCTGCTCCAGCAACGCAGTCATGGCTGCCAACGACACACCCGTGCTTTGTTCGATTCCAGCATCAATCGGTTTGCCTTTCAAGAGTGCTCGCAACGCCCACAACAACTCAAAATCGCTGTCCGGCTTGATCTGAACAAACAAATCGGCTTCTTCCGCCGTGCGGGTGCGTTGGGTGTCGATCACAATCACGGTGCGGTTACGACGTACTTTTGGCGCGACAAAACGCTCCAGGTGGCGCGGATGGGTTTCGACGGGATTGGCCCCCCAATAGACGATCAGATCTGAGCGATTACGCACTTCGCCGAAAGTGGCGGTGCTTTTGCCCATGCCCTGAAATGCCAACCCTGATAAGCCTTGCGTCACTGTGACCGGGGTATCAATGGTGGCACCCAGCAAATCAGCCAGCGCAACTGCCTGCTGCTGTGCTTCGCACGTTGTCTCGCCCAGCCCGTAAATTACCGGGGAGCGTGCACTGTTCAACACCTGGGCAGCCATCGCTACAGCCTCATCCAGAGCGGCTGCGCGCCCACCCAGCAATGCCACTGGACGCGTCTCTGTAGACCGCATGCCAAACCAGGCTTCGCCTAAAGTGCAAGTGTGTTGGGTATGGGTGATCTGGTCGCTTTCTACCGTCACGACAATATCGTCACATGTGCAGGCACAGTAGGTGCAGATAACGTGGGCGATTATTTTTGACTTTTCATCTTTCATCGTTCATCTTTCATCGTTACTATCTGAGGCCATTTCCTGAGACCATTTCTGATTCGTTTCGGCGAATCCACGCGAAAAAGATTAGCGCATTCCAATAAGCCTGAGCAGTCAACTTATCTTTGAATTTTGAAATTTAGCAATTCATCCACCAGCCGCCGGATACGCCTTTCAGCACGTTCGTTGGTCAGGTTTAACTGGTTGTCAAAGTCACTGCCGGACAGTGTAATGTGGGTGGGCGCAAGGTAAGCGCGCAGTTCATGCACGCTGTTGTACATTGCGCCAAAGGTCTTCGAGTCGTTCACCGCAATCAACCCGACGATTTTGCCCATCAGATAAACTGAATCCGAGCCGCTGCAATATTCCATAAAATCGATGGCGTTTTTGAACACGCCTGTCACAGTGCCGTGATAACACGGCGAACACCACACCATGGCCGTCGCTTTGCGGGTGGCATCGATCAGCCGGTGAATGTTTTGCTGGTGCTCCAGCAGATAATCATGAATTTCAGCGTCTGGCACGAACATCGGCAGGTTCAGGTCGCGCAAATCCAGCATTTCGGTTTGTGCACCGCGCTCTGCGGCAAAACGCAAAGTGGCTTCGGTTGCGGCACGGCTACGGCTGTCCAGGCGTAGCGTACCGCCAAGACCGACCACATAATGTTCATTGGACACATTTGACATAGATACGTCAATACTAACGCACCCGTGCCAACATGAACTCACCACGTGATTTTGAATCTGAATATACTAGGCGTCCAAAATATACTAAAGCGGTTAACTTGCGAAGAAAATTAAGAATTAGGAATGCAGAATGAAGAAACAAACTCGATACACACAGGCATTTTCTTCATTCTGCATTCTGGATTCAGCTTTTCTAAGTCGCAACACAGGAGAAGCAGTAGAAAATGAGCAATACGATTCAAGAATTATTGGCTGCCACAGGCAACGCCATCGAAATGAAAGGTGGCCAGGCGCATGTGCTGGACGAAGCCAAATTGCGCGCCACTGGCATTGATGCACTGGTAAACGCAGCGGTGTTTGGCAACGAGCAAAAACAACCTGTCGCGCGCTGGTTGATCCGCGAGACGGCGCTGGCGCTGGACATTGTGCCCTCGTCCATTCATGAGCTCTATCTCGCCCGTGGGCGCGGTGCATTGCCGCATAACTTCACCACTCCAGCCATGAACATCCGAGTTGGCAGCTACGACACCGGGCGGGCCGCCATTCGCGCAGCCATTAAGAAGAACGTCGGCGCGTTCATCTTCGAAATTGCCCGCAGCGAGATGACTTACACCATGCAGCCGCCGACCGAATTCGTCAGCGTGTTGCTGGCCGCCGCCATCAAAGAAGGCTTTCGTGGCCCGTTGTTCTTCCAGGGCGATCACTTCCAAGTGAATGCCAAGAAATACGCGGTGGACGCCGACGCCGAGCTGGGCGCATTGAAGAAGCTGATGGTCGAGGCGGTCAAAGCCGGCTTTTACAACATCGACATCGATACTTCCACATTGGTTGACCTCAGCAAACCTACTTTGCCCGAACAGCAGAAACTCAACTGCGAGTTGTGCGCGATGTTCAGCGACTACATTCGCGGCATCGAGCCACAGGGTATTAATGTCTCGTTGGGTGGTGAGATCGGCGAAGTGGGCCACAAGAACAGCGACATATACGAGTTGCGTGCCTTTATGCAGGGCTATACCCCATTGATCAAACATCAGCCTGGGCTGAGCAAGATTTCGGTCAACACTGGCACCTCACATGGCGGCACGGTGCTGCCGGATGGCTCGATTGCCGACGTGCCGATTGACTTCAACACATTGGGTGATTTGTCCGTGGATGCCCGCCAATATCAGATGGGTGGGGCAGTCCAGCACGGGGCCAGCACCTTGCCTGAGAATGCCTTTGGCAAGTTCGCCCAAGTCGGCGCGATTGAGGTGCACTTGGCGACCGCGTTGCAGACCGTGTTCTTCGATGCGCTGCCGCACGCGTTGAACGAGGAAATTAACCAGTGGCTGCTGAAGAATGCCAGTGACGAACGCAAAGCCGGCGATACCGATGCGCAGTTCTTCCATAAGACCCGCAAGAAGGCGACTGGTATTTACAAAAAGCAGTTCTGGA
>JANMVQ010000515.1:0-17402 GCA_031392845.1 Chloroflexota bacterium | reverse complement strand
GCTGGTGAGCGCATCGGCCATCCCTCCTGCGAAGGTGGGTTCGCCCCCGCTGCACATACCCACGTGGCCCGCAAATACAACGGCGAATGGATCAATGCTGCTGGGGTGACCCCATTTATGTTGAGCGGCTGGCAGGTGAACGAGAGTGATAGCCCAAACGAATACGATGGCTTTCTGGTGAACGGGTCACAACGCCGCGAAGCCTGTGACTGCAAATCGCCCGGGAAAAACGGGGTGCAATGGTAAGGTTGCCCGCTGCCAGCAACTCAAGAATCCGACGCTGACGCGGCGTGAGGGTGTGATAGTTCACGTGTATCCATGTCCATATCTGTCAAAAATTGAGGCGACTCATAGCGAGTCGCCTTGTGAAACCTTAAGTTAGTGCCGTCTACTCAAAAGAGCAAAACCCTACCCGCGCCCCACCTCAAACGCTACGATCTTCTCATCCATGCCCAGCACATAGCCGATCTCGTCCACGCCGTTGAGCAGGCAGGCCTTGTTGAAGCCATCGATGGGGAACCGCACATTGCGGCCATCGGGCAAGATCAAAGTCTGATTGGCCAAGTCCACGCCCAAACTCATGTTGGGGTCTTCTTCGGACAAGCTCAGCAGTTGCTGGTGAGTGTCTCGATCCACGATGATGGGCAGCAGGCTGTTCTTATACGAGTTATTCGTAAAAATGTCGGCAAAGCTGGTGCTGATGACCGCCCGAAAGCCATAGCCCGTCAATGCCCACGGCGCGTGTTCGCGCGAACTACCGCAGCCAAAGTTGTCACCCGCCAGCAAAATCTGGCGACCTTTCATCTCCGGCTTGTTCAGAATAAAGTCCGGCTTGGGTGAGCCATCCGCGTTATAGCGCCAGTCCGAAAACAGGTTGTCCCCAAGGCCGAGCTTGTCCGTCACTTTCAAAAAGCGGGCCGGGATAATCTGATCCGTATCAACATTTTCAGTCGGCATCGGCACGACTTTGGAGTTAAGTGCAGTAAATTTTTGCATGAGGATATTTACTATTGACCATTGACCATTGACCATTCAATCATCAATGGCAAATGGTCAATTCATCATCGTCCGCACATCCGTCACCACGCCAGTGATGGCGGTGGCCACAGCAGTGAGTGGCGAGGCGAGAAAAGTGCGTCCGCCTTTGCCTTGGCGGCCTTCAAAGTTGCGGTTACTGGTGCTAACAGCGTATTGACCCGGCTCAAGCTGATCGCCGTTCATGGCGATACACATACTGCAACCGGCCTCACGCCACTCAGCCCCAGCGTCGGTGAATATTTTGTCCAAGCCTTCGCGCTCAGCTTGCTTCTTGACTTGGGCGCTGCCCGGGACGACCATCACACGCACTTTGGAGTTCACCTGTTTGCCTTTCAGCAGACCCGCAGCCAAACGAAGATCGCTGATGCGACTGTTAGTGCAACTGCCAATGAAGACAACATCCACCGGATGACCGAGCAGTGGCTGACCCGGTTTGAGGCCCATATAGGTCAGGGCTTTCTGCAAACTGTTGCGTTGGCTAATGTCGCCTATCTGAGCAGGGTCGGGGACCCGATCCGTGATGCCCATACCCATACCGGGGTTGGTGCCATACGTGATCATCGGAGTCAACTCATTTGCATCCAAGGTAATGGTGTTGTCGTAAGTCGCGCCCGCGTCAGTGGGCAGGGTTTTCCAATAGGCCAACTGCTTCTCCCAGTGCGCACCTTTGGGGGCGAACTCACGGCCAGCTACCCACTCGAAGGTCTTTTCATCCGGGGCGATCAAACCCGCACGCGCACCGCCTTCGATGCTCATATTACAGACCGTCATGCGCTCTTCCATCGTCAATGCCCGGATAGCCGCGCCGGTGTACTCAAACACCTGACCGGTGCCAGCGCCCACGCCATATTTGGCGATAATGCCAAGAATAATATCCTTTGCCGAAACACCCTTTTGTAACGTGCCTTCGATGCGCACTTCGGTTGTTTTAGGTTTTCTTTGCAACAAACATTGGGTGGCCATCACCATTTCAACTTCTGAGGTGCCAATGCCAAATGCCAGCGCGCCAAATGCGCCGTGGGTGCTGGTGTGGCTATCGCCGCACACAATCGTCATGCCCGGCTGGGTGAGGCCCAATTCTGGCCCAATTACATGCACAATACCTTGCTTATCGGTGTTGTGATGAATACCATAGAGCTTGATGCCAAACTGTTCGCAGTTGCGTTCAAGCTGTGCGATCTGTTTGGCGGCCAATTCATCAACAATCGGGAGGCTTCGGTCGTAAGTCGGGATGCCATGATCCATAGTCGCGAAGGTACGCTCCGGTCGGCGAACGATGGCGCTGCGTTTGCGCAGACCATCAAAGGCTTGTGGCGAAGTGACTTCATGCACCAAGTGCAGGTCGATATACAACACTGCTGGACTATCTGGCTCTTGCGCCACAATGTGCGCGTTCCAGATTTTCTCGAAAAGGGTTTGTGGCTGTGACATGCGGCGCATTCTACGGCAATTGGCATTGGACAAAGTCAGCGACTTTTGCCACAATAGGCAAAATTTTATCTTCGTTGCTTGGCACTTTGCTCACTTAACATTATTTTTACGCTGTTCCATAACACTTATCCCAATTTAGAACAACTTCATATTGTGCGTTGGTGGGGCAACGGCCGATAGCTCGTGATTTATCTTGGGCGTTGCTTAATCTATTTAGAGTTGAAATTCAAGGAGTATGGATCTATGCAAGGACTTCCATGGTGGGCCTGGTTGGCCCTAATGTTTCTAGCCGGCTTTGTAGTCGAATGGCTGTTGGAACTCTTCTGGTTCCGCAAACGACGCTTGGGAGATCGTTCGCAGTTATTCTCGATGCAGACCGAGCTAGAAGCGGCGCACAAAGAAGTCAATCTGGTGCGCGGTGGTTCTGAAATTACGGGATTGCGCTCCGATTTGACCGGCGCGCTTAACGCCCGTGCCGACGTAGAAGGCCAAGTGAAATCGGCCAACCTCGAACTGGGTGACATCAAAGGTAAGTTTAGCAAGCTGCAAATCGACTTTGACAAGCTCAAATCCGATCATGCCCTAAAAGTTGGCGAGATCGCGACCTTGGGTGCTGGAGCCAGCGTGGCTGCGGCATCGCTGCGCGCCAAAGACGCCGACCTTGGCGCACTCAAGTTGGACTGGGATGGCAAACTCAAGGCTAAAGATGCTGAACTCGGCAAACTCAAGCTTGATTGGGAAGGCAAGCTAAAAGCCAAAGATGCCGAGATTGGGGCATTACGCACCGAGTGGGAAGGCAAGCTAAAAGCCAAGGATATTGAACTGGGCGGCGTAAAGACCGATTTCGAAAGCAAGCTCAAGTTGGCCGCCGATGACCACAGCCAGACCCGCACCCAATTCGCGGCATTGCAAACCGACTTTGGCAAGGTGCAGACCAACACCGGTTCGCTCAAGGCCGAGTTTGATGGGCTAAAAGCCGAGCATGGCAGCAAAGTGGCTGAGATTGCCACGCTGGCCGCGGGTGCCACCGTTGCCGCTGCGACGATCAAAGCCAAGGACAGCAAGATCGGCGAGCTTGAACAAACGATTCAACGCAAGGATGTGCGCCTGAACGAATTGAGCACCGAGCTAAAGGGCAAAGAGGCCGATTGGAGCACCAAGTTCACCGCGCTCAAGGGCGATATCGATAGCAAGGTCAATGCCCAAGGCAATCTCGAGACCAGCCTCAAGGCGCGTGATCTGGAATTGACCGATGCACGCGCGTCTATTAATGGGTTGAATGCCACCAAGCTGCAACTGGAAGGCAAGATCAACGGATTGCAAACCGAAGTGAGCGACCTGCGTGTGAAGCTGGGTGGATTGCAAAAAGACCACGATATCCTTGGCAACGCCCGCGCTGCATTGGAAAGCAAGCTCAAGCTGGCCAACGACGACCACGGCCAGACCCGCACCCAATTTGCGGCACTCCAAACCGACTTCGGCACCGTGCAAACCAACACCGGTTCGCTCAAGGCCGAATTCGATGGGCTGAAGACCGACCATAGCAGCAAAGTGGCTGAGATTGCCACGCTGGCCGCAGGTGCCTCTGTCGCCGCCGCTGCAATCAAAGCCAAAGACGGCGAGATTGGCACGTTGAAAACCAATCTGGTCGATCTGACCGGTGTGCGCGGCAAGCTAGAAATTACCGTCAAAGATTTGCAGAAAGAAGTGGGCGACCTACGCGGCAAGATTACTGGGCTGCAAGGTGACTACGATACCCTCAGCAAGACCCGTGCTGACCTGGATGCCAAACTCAAGCTGGCCCATGATGACCACGGCCAAACCCGCACCCAATTCGCCAGTTTGCAGACCGACTTCGGCAAAGTGCAAACTGACACCGGCTCAGTAAAAGCTGAACTGGACAAATTGAAGGCGACACACAACAGCAAACTGGCCGAGATCGTCACACTCACTGCTGGTGCAGCAACAGCCGCAGCAGCCATCAAATCCAAAGACAGTGAGATTGTGACTTTGAACAGTCTTCTCACCGAGGTAGATGACAAGCTGAAAGCCAAAACAAGTGAGTTCGATACACTGAAGGGCCGCGCGCTAACGCTGGAAGGTGACCTGAAGGCGAAAGATGCTGAACTGGGCAAACTTAAGCTGGATTGGGAAGGTCAAATCAAAGCCAAGGGCGCTGATATTAACCAGCTGAATGCCCGCATCGCCACATTGCAGACGGATCACGACAAACTGAAAGGCGAACACGGCAGCAAAGTCGGCGAGATCGCGGCATTGGCCGCTGGGGCCGCTGTTGCTACAGTCGCGATCAAAGCCAAAGACGGTGAGATCAACACGTTGAAAGCCAATGTGGCTGATCTCAGCGGTGTGCGTGGCCAGCTGGAAATCACCGTCAGAGACTTGCAGAAAGAAGTGGGCGACTTGCGCGGCAAGATTACTGGGCTGCAAGGTGACTTCGATGCTCTCGGCAAAACCCGTACCGACTTGGAAGGCAAGCTCAAATTGGCCAACGACGACCACGGCCAAACCCGCACCCAATTCGCCAGTTTGCAAACCGACTTCGGCAAAGTGCAGGCCGATACGGGTTCGTTGAAAGGCGAGCTGGACAAATTGAAAACTGACCACGCAGGCAAAGTGGCTGAGATTGCCGCTCTGACTGCCGGTGCCGCGACAACAGCCGCATCACTCAAGGCCAAAGACATCAGCCTGGCAGACTGGGACACCCGCTTCAACACATTGCAGGGCGAGCTGAACCAACTAAAGACGAACAACGCCAAGCTGGATGCTGATCTGAAAGCAGTGGCAACTGCACGTGCTAATTTGGAAGGCACGTTGAAAACTCGCGAGAGCGATGTCGCCAATGTGAATGCGCGTGTGGCAGCGCTACAAGCCGAATACGACAAGCTCAAGAACGAGCACGGCGGCAAGGTGGGTGAAGTTGCCATGCTGGTGGCAGGCGCAGGTGCAGCCGCAGCCGCGATTAAGAGCAAAGAAAACGAAGTGAACTTGCTCAAGGCCCAATTGACCGAAGTGCAAGGTGCGTTGAACGCAGCCGGCACCGCCCGGGCCAATCTGGAAGGCCAGCTGAAGAGCAAAGAGGCCGATGTGCAAGGCTGGACCGGCAAGTTCAGCGCGCTCAAAGGTGACTTTGACCAGCATGTCGTAGTGCGCAGCGACGTCGAGAATACCCTAAAGGCCCGTGAGAAAGAGCTGGCCGATACGATGGCACGTTTGGGCGCGCTGCAAGCGCAGCTGGCCAAAGCCACGGATGCCCAGCGCAACAGCGAGAGCCAAATCGCAACCCTGACCGCGGGCGCATCTGCCGCCGGGTCCACGCTCAAAGAGCGCGAGCAGGAGTTGGGCGAAGTCAATGCCCGTCTGGGTGCACTTGAGAACGATCTTGCCGCACTGCGCAATACCAAAGCGGGTCTGGATGCGAGCATTGCAGCCAAAGACAAAGACGTGAACGACGCTCGTTGGCGCATCGGCGAGTTGGAAGCACACGCGGCCAAGCTGCAAGCCGCCGCTACCGAGCTAGAAGCCGCCTGCGCCGAGGCGAAGGCCGCAGGCAATACCAAGACTGCGGGTTTGCTGGACAAGTCTTTTGCGAATGAAGCCGCAGCACAGGCTGGAGTGCAGGTCGTGCGGAGCGAATGCCCACAGCACTTGTCTGAAGTCAGCGGAATCGGCAGTGTGTTTGAGCAGCGTCTGTATGAGTATGGCATCGGCACCTACTGGGAGCTGGCGCATATGAACGACGACGACCTGCGCAAGGCCCTTAAGTTAGATGAGATCGCGGCGGCCTCGAAGACCGGCGCCAAGCTGATCAAGATCGATTTTGGTGCAATCCGCGCGGATGCATTGAAGCTTGCCAAAGAATCGGACACCCAGGGCCGCACATGGGCCGGCGATGACCCAGACGACTTTGAACCGATCGGTGGCATCGGGCATACGTTTGAAATGCGCTTGTATAACGCAGACATCTGCACATACGAGGCGTTGATGAATAGCAGTGTCGAGCAGTTGGCGGAGATCATCAAACCGCCGAAGCGTTTCAAGACGCCGGACTATGCCAACTGGCAAGCCCAGGCGGCCGAATTGGCCGCGAAGAAGCTGAAGGGCTCAAACCAATAGGAAGCACTGAACAGCAACACAAATCATCCCGGATGGCTCAAAGCGTCCGGGATGATCTGTTCTAAGTCTATTTGGTTTATCTACAAACGATGAAATCGCATGCTGGGCGCATTTTTGCGCCTACCGCTTCTCGAAACGGGAAGGGCACCACCACCACATCACCTGCAGACAGTTTCATAAGTTGGTCCAGGCCTTATCTTCTTCGGGCGTGTTCCAATCTCTGGCCAAAACTTCCTCGCTGGCCAACATACAATCGTAGGCAGTTATGTTGTCGGTAGCATAGACCAGTTCACCTGATTCTGATCGTTGCGCCAATTGTTGCAAAAACAGCGCAAAGTCCAGCAGTTCCATGGCCCGCTCTTGGGGCAGCTGCTGCACAATTAGGTTTAAGCGCTCTTGTATGGCTGTTTCTGGAATTAGTGAAAGTCAAACGCGCCATACAATAGTTGCTGGAGAACAAATGATCGCTTGTCGAATTGCCACCCATGCCGACGCGCCACAATTGGCACAAATGCGTTGGGATTTCCGCCTGGAGGAATCGCCCGGCGCGACGGTCAACGATCATGACAGCTTTGTCGTGGCTTGCGCCGAGTTCCTGCGGCGCGGGCTGGCCGACAATCGTTGGGCCTATTGGATCGCCGTAGAGAGCGATACCATCATTTCGCACATCTATATCCAGCGGATTGAGAAAGTCCCCAAACCCAATCGCCTGGCCGACGCATTTGGCTACGTGACCAACGTGTATACCCGCCCGGCCTATCGCGGCCAAGGCATTGGCACGCAACTCATGAAGCAGGCTTTGCAGTGGGCGCACCTGCAAGATTTCGAGGAGTTGATTGTGTGGCCGAGCGAGACCAGTGTGAACTGGTACAAACGCTTTGGCTTTGCCGGCGACCCCGAAATGCTGAACTATTCGGTGCGACCGTATGTTCTTTGACACAGCAAACCATGTTTAGCATTGAACTGATTTTTCGCCTGCCACCTTCTCCGCAAAATACTTGCCCCAATCCGGCTTCCGGCCATCCACATCGGTGAAGCCATATTCGTGAGCCAAGGTCCATGAAGCGAAGACCTTGCCAGCCTTCTTGGAGACCTCCGGGTCAGCGGCCAAGGCTGCGACCGCCCGCCCAACATAGGAGGGCGTCTCGGAGGCGATGAAGTGTGGGTCCTGCTCGGCCCCAGCCTGCCAGTTGGCTTCGGTCACGCCAAAGTGTTCGAGCATGGCCTCCGAGCGCAGAAAGCCGGGCGTGACTGCCAGCGCGGTGATATGGTGTGGGCGCAGTTCTTCGGACAAGGCATAGGCCATCCGAATCACCGTGCTCTTCACCAAGTCGTAAAAGAAGTTGCCACGATAGTCCGCACTGTCGCCATCGGTGATCTCGACCAGCAGGCCGTCTTTGCCTTCTAGCATTAAGGGCACGCCGTAGTGGCTGGTGATGATGTGGGTGTTCACTGCCCGTTGCAACATCAGCAGGCCTTTGTCCAGCGATTGTTCCCAGAACGGCTTGCCCCACTCGGCCAATTCATCGCCACCCCACACATCATTGACCAGAATATTGAGCCGACCCTGCTCGGCTCGCACCTGCGCAAACAGCGCTTCGACTTGATCGATGGCAGTGTGATCCGCCCGCACCGGAATGCCCAACCCACCGCGCGCGGTCACCATCTCGGCGGTCTCTTCGATGGTTTCAGTGCGATGGGCCAGATCGAAGGCGGTGTCGTAGATGGCTTTTGTGGGCGCAGCGTTGAGGCGACTGCTGCGCCCGGTGCAATACACCGTTGCGCCCGCTTCACCCAACGCGCATGCGATGCCGCGCCCAGCGCCACGGGTTGCGCCAGCCACGAGGGCTATCTTTCCCTGAAGGGTTTTGCTGGTCATGCGGAAAGTATAGTCAACCCAGCATACAATTGCCGACGCTTGGAAACGCAAATCGAACGAGATGACCTGGTTGCAGCGCTGCATGAGCGTGGGGTATGCTATTTGGCCCCCACTCCAACAGGTGGTGAGCGTGCGCTTACGGATGAAGAATTGTTGATCGGGCTGTCCCAAACTAAAGATGCCCGCTTGCGATTTTCGCTGGCTGGATTGTTGCTGGTGCATCCGACCTTGGCTAGCGTCTGCGCAGAACTCATTGAGGCGCGCCACATTCGTTTTTTGCCCAAGAACGTGCTGGCAGAGTTACAAAAGCAGTATCTGGCAGCCATGTATCTGCAACGCATGTGGCGAACCCGTCTGCGGATGGCCATCGGCGAGCAAGCCCTCATCCCCGAGCGTTTTACTCAAGATTTGGCCCTGCCCAGCGCCGACGCTATGCACGGCGAAATGGGTTTGCATCACCTTGTAGACAGCAGCCCGTTCAACGAGTGGTCGTCGTATCAGCAGGTGATCGATTTAATTTGTGATCAACCCTGTGTGACGGACGGGGTAATTGCGCTAGGGACTTAGGCGAGGGGCGACTATGCGAAGGGCGAAAGTAATGCTCGCTCTTCGCTCTTCGCCCTTCGCCCCACGCTCCTCGCCTTTCGCGCTCCGCGTATCATTACACTCATGCGCCCACCCATTGACCGACTTCGTGTGCATTATTTTCTGGTGAAACTGGGGATGACTTTTCGGCATCCGGCCCGGCTGTGTCTTGTTGGCGGGACCACCCTGGTTTACGAAGGGTTGCGCGAGCAATCGTTGGATATCGACATCAGCTACGAAGTTGATCCACAGCACGAGGCCGAGTTTGCCAACGCCATCCGCACGCTGAAAGATGATTTGCAGGTCAATGTCGAGTTGGCCTCGCCGGGCGATTTCATTCCGCTCCCCGCCGGCTGGAAGGAGCGGGCGCGTTTTGTCGGGCGCTTCGGCCAAGTGGATGTGTTTCACTTCGACCTATACAGCACTGCCTTGAGTAAGATTGAGCGTGGCCGCGAAGGCGATTTTCAAGATGTGCTGGCGCTGTTGCGTTCTGATCAAATCAATTTGGATGAGTTGCGCGCTGGCTTTGCCAACATCTTGCCGCGGGTCGAGGCTGAAAGCCTCAAGCGCAACCCCGAACGGTTTAAGCGCAATTTCGGAGCGCTGGAAAAGATGCTCTTAGAGAATTAAAAATTCAAAAGGCAAAATTATAAAAAAGCCCGCACGTTAGAGTACGCCTTTTTTAATTGTGCCTTTTTAATTTTTAATTCTCTTCATCTGAGTCCTTGGCTGAGCAGCCACCGATAAAACTCCGGGTTGCTATACGTCTCGCTCCATGAATCATGATCGGCAAATGGATAGACCGTAAATTGCACATTCGCACCGAGGCTGCGGAATTCATCGCACAACGCGGCGCTTTCGTAAATCGGCACTATTGGGTCAGCCGCGCCATGGAAGGCCCAGATTGGCAAATGCTTCAGCTTGGCTGGGTTCTCGGTCACGCCAGTGATGAACAAATCATGACCGCAGATCGGTGCAATCGCGGCAAACCGATCTGGAAAGCGATAGGCTAAGGCCCAGGTGCCGTTGCCACCCATGCTCGCGCCGGTGAGATAAACGCGATTGCGATCCGCATTATGGGTGGCAAGCACATCATCGACCAACGCCATCAATTCATCCAAGTGCAAAATCCACCAAGAGTGGCTGGGGCACTGTGGCGAAATGCAGATAAATGGCATTTCTGGATCTTGCGCAGCAATTTTTGGAATGCCATGTTTCATGACCAGTTTGAGGTTGCTGCCGCGCTCGCCGGAACCATGTAAAAAGAGAATCACCGGCCAGGGATTGCCCTCATCGCGATAGTCCTTAGGCAGGTGCAACCAGTAATTGAGTTTGGCATTGTGTGTAACTGGCTGTTTGAAGGTTTGCTTAGTTTGGAGGTTTGGGCTCATGATGCGGGTAGCATAACATCCATGAACCGGACCGATCGATTGCTGGCAATTGTGCTGGAGCTGCAGCGCCACGGGGTGCAACGCGCCGAAGACCTAGCGGCCACGTTTGAAACGAGCAAGCGCACCATTTATCGCGATGTCGAGGCGTTGGCTGAGAGTGGTGTGCCGGTCGTCTCCACGCCCGGACAAGGCTATGCACTAATCGAGGGCTATTTCTTACCCCCGGTGTCATTTAGCAGCGACGAGGCCACCATGCTGTTATTAGGGGCCGATGTGATGGCGCAAAGTTTTGATGCGCAATATCGCAAAGTGGCGACTTCAGCGGCTGCCAAAATCGAAGGGGTGTTAAGCGAGCAGCGCCGTAGTGAGGTCCGGACGATGCAGGCTAGCCTGCGCTTCATCGCCAGCTATACCAGCAATTCTGTCGTGTTAGATCGCCTACAAATGTTGCGTCGGGCAGTTGTGGAATGCCGGCGTGTACGCTTTCGTTACTTTGCCCGTTTCGCCGAAGATACCGGGCCTGCTGAGTTTCGCGAAGCCGACCCACACGCACTAACCTTTGCGGAGACGAATTGGTATCTGGTGGCACAAGATCATAAACGCCATGCAGCGCGCCGATTTCGGCTAGATCGTATGGAAGCGTTATCGGTACTGTCACAGACATTTGTCCGACCCAATGCCGAAGCGGTGAAGCAGGAAATGCGGGCTGAGCGCGATAACGAGTTGACTCTGGTCGCACAGGTGCTGTTCGACAAAAAAGTGGCGCGTTGGGTGCGCGAAGCGCGCTTTTGGTTTGCCCGCAAGTACGAGGATTGTGCCGAGGGGTTGCGAGTGACCTATGCAGTGCGCCATGAGGATGAATTGCTGCCGCACTTATTGCAATGGGGCGGTCAACTGACCGTGCTCTCGCCAGAATCTCTACGCCAGCGGATGCGCAGCGAGGCCAAGAGAATGTTGAAGAGTCACCAACCGTAGACTCACGCTGTTGCCATAGGGTTGTCACAGGCGTGGCGTAAGCTGTTTGTAAATCCAAGAGTTAAGTTGAGTAGTTGAGTAATAGCTAATAAAGGAAACAAACATGAATAACGCTTTGAATTGGTTCGAAATTCCGTCGACAGATTTTGACCGCGCGGTGACGTTTTACAGCACGATTCTGGAAGCACCTCTGCGGCGCGAAGTGATCGCGGGCACGCCGAATGCTCTCCTGCCGTACGACAACAACGCCGACAACGTGGTTGGCGGTGCCGTAATTTTTGATGTGCGAATAACGCCATCAGCCCACGGAACTGTGCCGTATCTCAATTGCAACGGCCGGCTGGATGAGGTACTGGCCCGTGTGATAACCGCCGGAGGCAAAGTCATTTTGCCGCATATCGACTTCCCATTTGGCAGCATTGCCACGATTCTGGATACCGAAGGCAACCGAATCGGGCTGCACTCGGCTTGACAACAATCACACGCTCCTGTATAAAGTCAATATCGTCATGGTGTTATCGGTTCTAGTCGTCGTCCTTATTAGCCTGGTCCTAGTCGTTAGCGGCAAGGGCCTCATCTCGTTTAGGACGGCAACAGTCACCGCCGCAGTGTGACATAAAAGTTTACGACAGACAAAAAGCCCTCCTAAGCGGAGGGCTTTTTTGTTGTCTGGTTTCCAACGACCGACGAAGGGCGATGGACGACCGAATATTAGGTTCGGTTGTCCGTTGTCGGTGGTCAGCGGTCGCTGGCATTGGGAGAGACACAATGGCACGTTTAACTGGAGCGCAAATTATTCTGGAGAGTTTGATAGAACAAGGTTCGCCGCTGATTTTCGGGTATCCGGGCGGGGCGATCATGCCAACCTACGACGCGTTGTGGGATTACCGCGACCGGGTCAAGCATGTGTTGGTCCGGCATGAGGAGAACGCTGCGCTAGCGGCGGATTCGTATTTCCGCGCCACCGGCAAGGTGGGGGTGTGCATGGCCACCAGTGGCCCAGGCGCAACTAACTTGGTCACCGGGTTGGCCAACGCGATGATGGATTCGTCGGCCATCGTGGCAATCACTGGGCAAGTCGCTTCGCATCTGGTCGGGTCAGATGCCTTTCAAGAGACGGATGTGACCGGAATCACCATGCCGATCACCAAGCACAATTATTTGGTGCGCGATTTGGCAGAATTGCCCGAGGTGATGGCTGAGGCGTTCTACATTGCCCGCAGCGGCCGCCCAGGTCCGGTGCTAGTGGATGTATGTAAAGACGTTCAGCAGAAGAGCATGGAATACGTTCCAGGCACGAAAGTGAATTTGCGTGGCTATCGCGCCCTTAACCCACGTGGGCAAGATATACCAGCCCTATTGCAGCGAGCCGCAGATTTGCTCTCGCAAGCCAAACGTCCGATTATTTTGGCCGGTCAGGGCATCAAACATGCCAAAGCGCACGACGAATTTAAAGCATTTGTGGAGAAAAGCGGCGTCCCTGTCGCGACCACACTGCTGGGCATCGGTGTGCTGGATGAGGATCATCCCTTGAACCTGCGCATGATGGGGATGCACGGCGAGGCTTATGTCAACCAAGCCATCTTCAATGCCGATGTGATTATTGCGCTGGGCATGCGCTTTGACGACCGCGTGACCGGCAACTTGGCGACCTACGCCAAGAACGCCAGTGTGATTCACTTTGACATTGATCCGGCTGAGATTAATAAGAATGTGCCAGCCGAAGTGGGCATTGTGGGCAACGTGAAAGATTTGTTGCCTCCGCTGACCAATCTGGTCGAGCAGCGCACCAATTCGGCATGGATGGAGCGCATTAACGAGTGGCGCACCGACACCAGGGCGCGTGATGTAACCAATGTGGAATTGCCAGATGACATGCTGCTGGCTCCCCATGTGATCAAGCTGATTTGGGAGGAGACGGGCGGGAATGCCACAATCTGCACCGATGTCGGTCAGCATCAGATGTGGGAAACGCAGTATTTTCAACATAAGCGCCGCAATCAACTGATTACAAGCGGTGGGCTAGGCACGATGGGTTTTGCGTTGCCCGCTGCAATTGGCGCGAAGTTTGGCCGACCCGAAGATGAGGTGTGGTCAATCGGTGGCGACGGTGGCAGCCAGATGAGTTTGCCCGAACTCGCCACAGTTGTGCAGGAAGGGTTGAACATCAAGATGGCAATCATCAACAACAGCTATTTGGGCATGGTGCGGCAGTGGCAAGAGTTGATGCACAACAAGCGCTACAGCGAGACACATATGCTCAGCCCAGACTTTGTAAAAGTGGCCGAAGCGTATGGCATCTGCGGTTTGCGCGCACGCAATGTCAAACAGGCCCGCGAGATCATCAAGACCGCCCGCCAACACGATGGCCCGGTGCTGATGGAGTTCGTGGTGGAGTCCGAGACCAACGTCTTCCCCATGGTACAACCCGGCAAGAGCCTGAACGAAATGACCCGTCGCGAGACCATTCAGCCAGCGGCATTGGGCGGTGGGTTTGAGACGGTGAAATGAGTCAATAAGGTTCGGAAAGTTCAAGCAGGTTCATAAGGTTCACAAGTTCAACGTGTGAACATTTTGAACTTTAATAACCTTCCGAACGTTAAAAACTCAAAGGATTGGCGGAGTGAAATGGGCAAGATTGAGCGATTTGAGGATTTGGAGTGTTGGAAATCAGCGCGGGAGATAGCGCGAATGATTTATCAACTTTCTAGTCGAGGAGAGTTTGCACGCGATTTTGGATTGCGCGATCAGATGCGGCGAGCAGCTGTATCTGTGCTTTCCAATATCGCGGAAGGCTTTGAGAGCCACACGCGTCCTCTCTTTATCGAATATCTCAGTCGTGCCAAGGCGTCTTGTGGCGAGTTTCGCGCCCAGTGCTATGTTGCACTAGATGCCGTTTACTTAAATCAAGTCGAATTTGCCCAAGCCTGCGCGCTTGCTGAAAAGTGCTCGCGCCAAATTAGCAACTTCATCAATTATTTGAAAAAAGATACACGTTACAAAGTCTCAGAAGCCCTAGCGTCTTATAGACTTGCGGAACTTTATGAACCTTCCGAACTTTCCGAACTATCGGAGAGCAATCAGGAGAACTAAAAAATGCTAATAGACCATGCCGCTGCGCGGCTGAATCCGACGAAGCACACATTGGTGGTGCTGGTGGAGAACAAACCGGGTGTATTAAACCGGGTGGCGTCGCTGTTTCGGCGACGCAGCTTTAATATTGATAGTTTAACCGTCGGGGAGACAGATGATCCGACTGTGTCGCGGATGACGATTGTGGTAGATGCCAGCAAGACCAGCGCAGCGCTGGTGGAGCGCAATCTGCTGAAAACCATTCCGGTAATTGACGTGCAAGATATTACAAATTTGCCGATGGTGGCGCGTGAACTTGCGTTGATTAAGGTTAAGGTTGAAAATACAGCCAAGCGCAGCGAAATCAAACATATCGTCGATATGTTTCAGTCGCGGGTTGAGGATGTATCCAAAGACTCGGTGATCATCGAAATCACCGGCGAAGAAACCAAAATCGACTCGTTGCTCAAAGTGCTGGCCGATTACTCCATTCTGGAAGTGGTCCGAACCGGGCGCGTAGCGATGACGAGAGGATGAATCGGGGGAGTTGGGAAGGTTTGTATGGTTTGTAAGGTTTGTAAGGTTCAGAAGGTTCATAAAGTTCGGACGTTACAAACCTCCAAACTTTCAGAACTTTCAGAACCTTCAGAACCTTCAGAACTTTATTAACTCGAAAAGAACAAACAAATGGCAAAAGTTTATTACGACAAAGACGCAGACCTTGGTTTACTCAAGAACAAGACCGTGGCCGTGATTGGCTTCGGTAGCCAAGGGCATGCTCACGCGCTGAACCTGAAAGACAGCGGTGTGAACGTGATCGTGGGTCTTGCAGCCGGTAGCAAGAGCATCGAGAAAGCCAAGAATGCCGGGCTAAAAGTGACCACAGTGGCTGAAGCGGCGAAAGAAGCCGACTTCATCATGATGTTGGTGCCGGATGTGCCCGCAGCGGCGATTTATAAAGAAAGCGTTGAGCCTTATATGAAGAAAGGCAAGACGCTCATGTTCGCCCACGGCTTCAATATTCACTTCGGCCAGATTGTGCCACCGGCTGATGTCGATGTGATCATGGTCGCTCCAAAAGCACCGGGCCACACCGTGCGTGGCACCTATCAGGATGGCGGCGGCACGCCGTGCTTGGTGGCGGTGCATCAAGGTGGCGTGCGCGCACTGAAGAACGCACTGGCCTATGCCAAGGGCATCGGTGGCACCCGCGCGGGCGTGATCAAGACCGACTTCAAGGAAGAAACCGAGACTGACTTGTTCGGCGAGCAGGTGGTGTTATGCGGTGGCACCAGCCACATGGTGAAGGCGGCCTTCGAGACATTGGTCGATGCTGGTTATGCACCTGAGATGGCCTACTTCGAGTGCATGCACGAGCTGAAGCTGATCGTCGATCTGTTCTATCGCGGCGGTCTAAACTTTATGCGCTACAGCGTGAGCGACACGGCCGAGTGGGGCGATTACGTCAGCGGCCCGCGTCTGGTCACCAAGCAGACCAAGGCCGAGATGAAGAAGATTCTCAAAGAAATCCAGAGCGGCAAGTTTGCCAAGGACTGGATCGCCGAGAACAAGAAGGGTCGACCAAATTTCAATAAGATGCGCTTGGCGGATGTCAATCACCCTATTGAGCAGGTAGGCTTGAAACTACGTCGCATGATGCCGTGGCTAAACCCGCGCGAAGTGAAACCGGGATCGGGCGGGGCGTAAGCGAATTGAGAATTGACGCAAAGCGTGCAGAATGAAGAAAAGGGCGCGACGCGAGGAGTGTCGCGCCTTTTTGTTTTGTGCCGTGCGCTATAGTAAATATCCTATGAGCAGTCAAGCGGAGATCACGGCAGAGATCACCCGACGGATCGTTGAGGGGTTTCATCCTCAGCGCATTGTGCTGTTTGGTTCACGCGCGCGTGGTGATGCGCGTGCAGATAGCGATTATGATGTGTTGATCGTCGCGCCCTCAAATGAATCGCAGCGCAAACGCATACTGCCTGTCTACTACGCCTTGATGGGTTTGCAGACCAATACAGGCGTTGATATTGTCTGGTGGACGCCGGAAGAAATCGTTGACTGGCAAGGTTCCCAAACTCATTTCATTAATCGCGTTTTGCGCGATGGGCAGGTGTTATATGAGCGCAGCCAGTGAACATGCTCGCGTTCTTCTCGGCAAGGCCACGAATGACCTGATCGCCGCACATGCCATATTATCCACCGGTCAGGCACTTGATACGGTTTGTTTTCATACACAGCAAGCAGTTGAAAAAGCATTGAAGGCCACGTTGGCATGGCATGATATTGACTATCCATGGACTCATGATTTGCGCGAACTTGTCGCTATAGTTAAACCTATCGTGCCGTTGCTGAGTAACTATGAGCGACGCATCATCGCGTTAATACCATTTGCAGTGATCATTCGCTATTCAGGTCTTGATGAGCCGTCGCGCGAAGAAGCAGAAACGTCACTGACGCTTGCGGTTGAAGTCTGCCATTTGATCCAAAGTTATATTGCAGACAGATGAAATATTTACAATGCCTTCAAAATCGATTGTGATCTTCCACACGTCTCCCGCCCACATTCCCACATTTGACCTACTTCTCGCCAAGATCGCACCCGAAGTCACCGCGACCCACATCGTCGATGAGGCCATCTTGCGTGAGGCGCGCGATGCCGGGCGGCTGACCGAGGCCATGCAGGCAAAGGTGTGGGCGCAGATCGAGGCGCTGCGCGATGCGCCAGTAGTGCTGTGCACTTGCTCGACCATTGGCGGCTGCGCAGAAGCGGCTGGGCCAAATGTCATTCGCGTCGATCGACCGATGGCGGCCAAGGCGGTGCAGATGGGGCGGCGCATCATTGTGGCGGCGACCTTGGCCAGCACATTGCAGCCGACAAAAGACTTGATTTT
>JANMVQ010000511.1:0-2310 GCA_031392845.1 Chloroflexota bacterium | reverse complement strand
GTCCCATCTTTCGAGTAGACCAACAATAAAGCCTGCGGCGAAGGCATCGCCCGCACCGGAAGGATCAACCACCACAACAGGAAAGGCCGGCACGTGTAGCACTAGCTGGGTAGTGGCCAAGATAGCGCCGCGTTCACCTTGAGTAATCACGACTGTTTAGCAACCCATTTGCAGCAAGCGCTTGTCCTGTTGTTCTTGATCGCGCACACCGGTCAGGCGGGCCGCTTCCTCATCGTTGGGGAGAAACACATCCACATGCGGGAGGACTGCTTCGAGCGCGTGCATGGATGCGTGCTGATCGTCCGCAGGCACGACCACATCGAGCACGGTCTGCACGCCATTGGCCTGTGCCCTCTTGAAGTGGGCGCCCAATTCTGGGGCAGTCAACCCGGGCAGGATCAGATAGCCACCGACATAGAACACGCGCACCTCGGTCAGATTAGTTAAATCAATATCTGATCCTCGAAAGTCGGCATTGGCGCCAAACGTATGGATATAGCGTCGGTCCTGACCTTTCACCGGCAAGATCACTGTCTTGGATGTGCCATACGTGGCAGACCGTGAAACGGCATCGGTATTCACACCTTTGGCCGACAGGTCTTGCAGAATGAAATCGCCAAACAAGTCGTGGCCGAGTTTGCCGGCCACACCTGCCGCAACATCCAATTTGGCAAGCGCAGTGGCGACATTGGCAGCGCAACCCCCCGAATCGGTCAGAAAATCTGTAGTGGCGACCAATTCACCTGCAGCCGGTAAGTTGCTCAAAGGCGGGATGAACAAATCTGCAACCAGAATGCCTGCACAGATAACGTGGGGTTGAACAAGAGAGTTGCTCATCACATGCGTGGTCATATCGATCGCTAACCCATATGACAGGATGAGTGTAGATGCGATGTATCTAAGGGTCAAGCGAACTCTTTGTCGGCTTGTTGTTTTCAGACTCCATGATTGAATCATTAAATTTTTAGATCCAGTTGCCAGATTGACTTGCAGCAGCTACACTCTTCAAATAATATGTATGCAAAATACACAAATTGCAGCATATGAAAGTGTGTATGTAACTTGCTGAGTCAGCTCAATTGCCCAAACGCTAAGACAAACAGGTTAGGGGTTTATGCCAGATACAGTGTCTCATCTGCCTTCCTATACGGGCATTACGAATGTCAACCGAGTAGGATTGATGGTCAGTGAGTGTGCGCGTCGGGTAGGACGTTTTGGTTTTGTCAGCCAGCAATTAATGCGACTACAAGCGGCCAAAATGTCTTCAGTCGCCAACTGGGAATTTAAGGCCATGTTGGGTCGCCAATTGTGGGAGTGCGCCCAACACTGGGGTGAATGGTTCACCCGCGCCAAAGAGTTGCGCGGCCACGATCACCTAATAGACGGACATGCGCATGGCAAATTGGCCGATGTATTTGAAGAGGCGCTTTTCAGCCAGACCGATGCCGAACTGGCTATTGCGCTTTATTACGTTATCCTCCCTGCGCTTAAGACCGCGTTGGATCATTACCTTGAGCAAACCAATCCGTTGGTGGACGCACCTACGGTGCGTTTGATTCGACATGTCCTACTTGATCTTGCGGATCAATTGGCGTTTGGCCGAGAGATCAAGTTAAAAGCAACTGATGATTTGAAATGGCATGACCATCTGCAAGCGTATTTGGACGCCGCGGGCGGCATTGACGGCACTTATCCAGAGCGACCCTCCTACGAATTGCCGCCCACCCGCAGCAATGGTGATTGGCGGATGCCGTTGACCTTCAGCCGCGATGAGCGGTTTACAACGACCATCCCCAAGGCGAATCCCTATGATGAGCGCGACCTGCAAGGGGCCCTGCACAGTAAGATGTGGGTGCGCTCGCAGGAGATGACGGCGGCCGAACTGTGCGCCAGCGTACTGTATGAATGGGAAGACTTGCCATACGAAGGCTGCCTCGATCTGGCCCGACACTGCTGGGACGAGGTGCGGCATAGTTTATTTGGCCAAGTGGCTCTGGAAAGTGAGCGTATTTTGCTTGAAAATGTGCCCAGTTGGGTGGGCTACGCTGGGCATACCATGCCCTACCCGCCGCAGAAGCGCTATGCCCATCTCGCCATTGCTACCGAGGCCAGCGCCATGGGTTACCCCGGCGGTAAGCGTGGTGAATGGGAATGGTGTCGCGACAAAACCCAACACCCGTTGATGACCACGTTTCAGGATTTTGATTGGGCGGATGAAGTCAACCATGTTGGCTTTGGGCGCAAATGGCTGCTACAGTATTACTTCAAGGGCGATCGTCAGAAAGCCCAGTCGGTCGCTGATGAAACCAG
>JANMVQ010000480.1:0-18418 GCA_031392845.1 Chloroflexota bacterium | reverse complement strand
ATCCCATTGTCATGCGTCTAGAAGATGCACAAGCGTGGCTGAGCGAAGCCAATCAGACCAATCAGTTGTTGGTGGTGTGGGATTCCAACAATAGCACCACCGATGCCAAGGCAACCGTGTCCAGCGCGCGCGGAGTCGCGGCGACGACCCGTACGGCAGTGCAGAATGCATTCGGCACAGACTTCGATACAGGATTACATCCATAAAATCCTGTCATCCTGTATATCCGCGTCCCCTCTGATGATTCTTTACCGCCTTCGATTCCAGGCGTCATTGCCATATTTGGTCGCGACTAACTCGGACGTCGTGCTGTGTTCTTCTGTGCTTAGCGGCGCAGGTGCAAATTGGATATCGAGTGTTTCGGCAAAAGCGCTCTGGTAGGCTTGCGCGGCTTCATCCCATGACACGCTGCGCTCTACAATCTCTTGCAGCGTAGCAGCGTGTGCGCGCACGGCTTCGGGCGCAGGCGCATCAATGAGATATTGGCAGACCCGTCCAATATCACCGGTAAGTGGCAAGCTACCGTGTTGCAAAACCCCATTGACCCGCCGCCATTGTGCGCTGCCGACTAGCTTTTTGCCACCGTGCGCTTTGGGTGCGCTCATCACTTCATAATCGCTAGGCGCTTCAAAACAGACCGGGCCGGTGGCTTTGTCCTCTTTGGCGACGGCATCGGCCTGCGCATCGGTCACGCCCAATATCTTTAACGCCTGGATGATGGCCTTGGCGATGCGGCGATACGAGGTCATCACGTCTCCTATGGCAATTGGGTGATCCGGTGGCAAGGCAATACTGTAGGTTAGCTCATCGGTGTGCAAGATGGCCAACCCACCGGTGGCTCGCCGCACGACAGCCACCCCATCGCGCTGTATAGCGGCCTCGTCTACCGTGCGGATGCGCTGGGATAGCCCCAAGCTAATGCAAGGCGGAGCCCAGCCATACAGCCGTAATGTAGGCGGTTGTGCCCGCGCACTCACTGCGCGCGAGATGGCTTCGTCACAGGCCATATTGGTTGCCCCGTCCAACCAATCGCGATCGAGAATCAAACGAAAGTCGAACATGGGGCTAATTGACGGAAGACCGAAAACGGGCGACGGCTTTCATCTTCGATTAAACCCTCATCCATCTTCGGTCTTCCGTCCCTCTTCTTCCTTGGCCTTTGGCGCTTCACTCTCCACCTCACCCGCACCGCGCTTCTTCTTGCGCTTAAGCAATTCGGATGCGGTGGCGGCAGCTTTGGTTTCGCGCTCGGCGTAGGGGCCAGTGTCGGCATGGTCGCCCAGCATGATGCTAGCGGGCTTGTGCGGAGCGCGCTGACTTTCTTCGATCAGGCTGGCTTTAGTTTCGGCACTCAGTTTGTCTGCCGAAACACGGCTCTTGGCCCGCAGCAATTGCCCCATCCGCCCAGCCTGCTCCAACGTGTGCGAGGCGGCCAGTTTGGGTTGTATCCCCAGTAGTTTGCGCAAACTGACCGTGATGCGCCGAATACCTACGTCAAACGGCAACAGAATCGCCGCCAGCGCCAATAGATACGGGAAGAGATCGGTGCGTGAGGCAGCTGCGGGTGCATTGAGTTCAAACGCCGTGCGCGGATCGCTCAATACATCACCCCCACCCGCGCTGGCCCAATCGCGCAATTCATCCTGGCCATTCACCCCGTCGTTCGGCGCGTATTCGGGAGAATAAGGCTTGACCCAGGCCAGCGTGGTTTCACCCAAGGGGGTCGCGTTGGTCGCCACCGTCGTGCTTAGCGCTTTGGTCGGTAGCACCCGCACAAAATAGGCCCCAGCTTGGTCGAGAAACGTCTCGGCCTCAAAATGGCCCGGCGCGGTTTGCAACAGCGTCACATCGCGAGTCTTGCCAGCACTATCGATCACGGTGGCAGTCAGCTTGGTCTCGGCCACACTCTCTTCCGTACCTGCGCCGGGCAGATCCGCTTCGATCAAGGTTTGTTCGCCACGTTGAGACACCCGCGCTTGAATCTGACTTTGCGAACGTTCCAGAATGGTCCAGCGCACCGACTGTGCCCAGAACTTGGCAAAATCCGGCCAAGCCACCCAGCTCTTGGCCCAGCGTCCGCTGGCATCCGAAGTAAAGGCGACTGCCCGCCCCAAGCCATATTGCCAGGTGGCCAACAGTGGATCGGTGTCGCTTGCACGCAATATGACCCGGGCCGCCGGTTTGGCCGTAGTGGCAACATAGCCTTGCAACTGTGGCACGGCCTTGATCCCACTCAAGATCGGGCTATCGACGCCCTGTTTGGGAAAGAAATCCTGCTCAATGATGTAGCTGCGTTGGGCCAAAGCCGTCTCTTCAGTAAAAATCGTGGGCAAGTTGGCGGCTTTGTCGGTGAGATGAAAACGCCCACCCCCGACACCCGCTAATGCTTTGAGAAAACTCACATCGCTGCCATCGCCAATTGCCACCACAGTCATGATGACATCCTGACCGCGCATCTTGCGCACCAGCTCGCGCGCGCCGTCCTGTCTTTCAGCGTCGCTGCCATCGGCCAGCAAAATAATAAACTTAGACAATTTGGTCGATTTGCTGATGATCTTCTCGGCTTCCTGCAATGACTCCAGCACATAGATTCCGCCGCCACCCGGACCGATCTTCAAAATCTCGGGAATATATTTGTTGCGCTGTGCCCCCTGAAACGGGCCGATCTTGTCGACGGGCTCGGTATCGAAGCCGATCACCGTCACTTCGTCTTCGTCGTTGACCAATTCGGCCACCCGCGCGGCGGCTTCGGCGGCCAAGCGCATCTTCACCACACCCCCTTCCTGCGCGCCCATGCTGCCACTCTTATCCATCACAATTACAATCGAGACAGATGGAAAACGACGGGGGTCTTTGATCGTCATTTCGACAGGCAGGGTTTCTTCAAGCGGGGTTTTAAAGTATCCACCCACGCCATAGCTGTTCGGCCCACCAATTACAACGAGTCCCCCACCGATATCCCGCACATAGCTTTGTAACGAGAACATGCTACGCACCGACAAGTCGCGGGCGGGGACGTTTAGCAAAATAACCGATTGATAGCTGGCGAGAGATTGAATCTCGCTGGGCATGGCCAGTGGCGTGACTTCGTCGTAGGTAATGCCCGTGGCGACTAAGGCGGCTTTGAGTGCATCGGTCTCGCGCACATTCGTGCCTTCGACAATAGGGTTTTGCGATGCAACCAACAGCACGCGGGGCTGCCCCCCTACGATTACGGACGAAGACAGCGCATTGTTTTGTGGCTGAATGTCATTTTCTGGGTTGATCTGCACCCGAAACGCGGTAAACCCGGCGCGGGTGGCGTTGACGCGCAGATTAAACTCGTTGAGGCCTTGGACTAAATTGACACTTTCCTGCGAAACCACGTCCGGCCCCGCAAATACGGTCAGCTGGGCGCGCATGTTGCTGTTGGAGCGAATAACGACTTGCAAAGGCACGATCTGGCCAACCGAGGCCCGTTGCGGCGCATCAATCCGTTCGATCGCGGCATCAGAACCTTGGATGGAAGGCAATGCCACGGTATCGAGGCGGGCGTTGACGGCACGGACCAACCGCGCCGCAGATTGTGCATCGCCCACGGTTTGTTTGCCATCGCTGAGCAAGACAATCCGTTTGGCGGCATCGGCGGGTAATAACGACAAGCCCAATCTGATGGCATCTTCGACGTTGGTGGCGCTACCCCGCACTTGCGCACCCAGTGGGGCTAGGTCGCGCATGCTGGTCATGCTCCGCTCGACTTGCGCATTGGCCCCGAACACGATAACCGCAGCCTGATCGGCCCCATCCACCCGCATATTGCGCATGGCGTTGCGCACAAAATCGGCGGCTGTGTCGCGCCCTTGTGCCCCCACGCTATCGGAGACATCGATCAAAAAAGCGACGGCTAGCTTGTTGGTGACCCGCACGCTTTGCAGCCCGGCCAGCGCCAGGACTATACAGAGCAACAGCACACTGCGCACGATAAGCGCACCCAATGTGTGCACGGAAAGGCGATATGCATTTGACACAGTCCGCTTGCGCACGCGTAGGCGGGGCAAAGCGATCCAAATGCTGAGAGGAATAAGCAGTAACAGCAGCAGGAAAAGCGGCTGGGTGAAAGAAACCACCTTGTGGACTATACAGCAGGAGATGAGGGGGGAGTAAGAATGAAGAATTGAGAATTCAGAATGAAGAAAGCGAGTCACGCAATCGTTTCCCTTTCTTCATTCTGAATTCTGAATTCTCAATTTCTCAGTCAGCTGATCGACACTTTTCTTCAATTCGCTCTCCAGATAGCTGGTGGTGAGATCGCCGCGGGTGCGCTCTAGGACGCCGCGCACCATGTCGGTGTTGCGGCGCAGGCCACCGGTGATGGCGTCGGGGAAATCCATGGTAACGAGGATGTCGTAGATATCGTCCATCGCAGCCAGAAGCTTCTCGCACTCGTCGTTATGACCGCGCCGCATCTTGTCCAACGTGCGGCGACGCAACTCACCTGCCGCTTCAGCCAAACCATTTAGATAGGATGCATATTCGACATTGATCTGCTCTGGGGTCGGGATGGGCAGGTCGCGCGCTACAGCCAGGGTGATATTGGCCTCGGCCAGTTCTTTCATGGCGTCCTGGGTGTAGCCGGTGAAATACAGATCGGGATAGGGTTGGGTACAGGCATTTAGTTCACCTGCTACCCGGCGTGCCTCTCCCAACAATCGTTCGGCCTCAACCCATTCGTCACGGTGTGAGGCCCGTATTGTGAGTGAACAATAGCGGATGAGTTCGCGCGAGATGGCCACGGCCCGATCACGGGCGGTATTCTTGGCCACAAAACTGGCCCGGATGGTTTCGGCAATGACTTCTAGTTGGCGGGTAGACATGTATGGATTGTAATTGGGTATCTTGTGAATGATTTTGTTATCCACTGTTATCCACAATTCAAGTTTGGGTTAACAAAACACGGTTGGGGGTTATCTTCTTCTTTTATTTGTATTACAGTAGAGAGTAATAGAGGCGTGGATAATGTGGATAAGCGCGGCTGCGTCCAGATGTAGGGTATAGATAGGTGACTTAAGCCAGATGTAGCCCTAGGTCAGGATATCCCAGTTCGCTATATGGACATCCCTTGTGGACGATAGAATAACGCAAGAATCGCCATCTATTTCGCAACCCCCACATGTTGGTTAACCCAGTGATAACATCGCAGCCCACACACAGCCTGTGGTTTGTTGTGCCTGTGTAAATGTGGACAAGTCTATTGTGGGGGTAGATGTAGCCATCGCCCTCTATTTTGACCTAGTTGGCCAACACCTGTGAATTGTCCTGGCTGTGGATTGTGGATAACGCAAAAGTGACGCATGAGTAAGAGCAAAGTTCCACCGTTTTCGCCCGATGACACCCTGGCAGAGTCTGGTCAGGCATTGTTACGCCACTACGCACGAGTTTTACTGCCGACCCAGAAAACATCGGAGGTCTCAGAGACCTCTGATGTTTATGAGCCAGTATTGAGCACAAAACGCATCAAATCTATGCGAGTGGCCACTCGGCGCATGCGTGGCGTGTTGCGCTTGTTTGAACCCTATTTCAAGCGCAAGGTCAGCAAGGCGCTCTATAAGCCACTGCGCGAACTGGCCGGGCTAACTGGGCGCACCCGCGATTGGCATCTGATGATCGAGGCAGCCGAAGCGCATGTGTTGCGCTGCGACGACGATGGTAAACAAGCTATCCAGCCAATGATCGACTATTGGCGAGCCGAGCACAAGCAGGCCGTGATCGCGCTTGAAACATACTGCCAAAGCAATGCTTTCGCCAAGTGGCAGGCACAAATAAACGAACTATTGACCGCAGATCCCAGCAGCATTGCCCGCGCATGGGAAGTAGGCGAGCCGTTGCGGCTGCGTCATGTGCTGGAGGCATGGTTATGGCAACATATTGCCGATGTACGCGCCTACGATGAGTTGCCTGATCATCCTACACCAGAGCAAGTTCATGCTCTACGGATTGCCATCAAGAACTTGCGGTATCTTTTGGATGCGCTCCAGTCTTTGATGCCAACACGACAGGCGGCTTGGGCCGCCCGATTGCATAGACAGTGTGTGCTTGCACAGGATGCGTATGGCTTGCTGAATGACGCACACACACACGAGACTTATATCAATGCTTTTGTAGAGGGAGCGCGACAGAGGGGGCTGCGCATCCCATTGCAAGGAATTCGAGTTTACGCTACTGAACAACATCGACTGGTCGAGGAGCAAACCGTTAAATGGCGCAGTTATCTAACCTCTCTTATCAAGACGCAATAGACCTAGCTAAAAAAAGACATTCGCATAACGGATATTTTCGCTACGCTTTGCTGGTGCTTCTGGCAATGACGTTGCAGGCTTGCAGCCCGGTGAGAGCGGTACAACGCAAAACTGAGCTATCGCCGACTGTTAAGATTCTGAACACATCTCCACCCGCTGCGACATCAGGGGTTCCAGCCACGGTGGTGCAATTGCCTGTTCCTGGCCCAACCGAGCCGCCATCCACTGCGACTATCGTCCCGACGGCGACGCCCATCCCACCAACAGAGACTCCTGCGCCCACTCTCACTCCTACGTCGATGGCCGAACCGGTGTTGCCTCATCAACCCGTGCCGTCTGTTGTGATTTCCAATACGTTTACCGGGTTTACCTTTACCGTTGCGGTGAGCCCAAACGTACCGCTGGCTGTCGATTTCAACAGTATCATGCCGCCGGTGAGGCCGTTGGATCTACCCGCCAACACGATCAACATTGCTTTGCTAGGGGTGGACACGCGGCCAAAACAAGGCGGATTGAACACGGATGTGATTGTAATTGCCAGCATCAATCCGGATGTGCCGGCGGTGACGTTGCTCTCGATCCCGCGTGACACTTTGGCGTATGTGCCGAATTTTGGTTACCGCAAAGTAAATGGCGCATTTGTGCGGGGTGGGGCGCAGCTTTTTCGGCAGACCTTGCTCTACAACTATGGCATTAATGTCGACTACTTTGCTATGGTCAATTTCAGCAGCGTGGTGCAGGCCGTAGAGACATTGGGTGGCGTAGAGGTGGTGGCGACTTGTCCGCTGTATCAAGTCTTTCCACGCGATCCTTACTACTATGCCGATCCAGTCACACCACTGACAGTGACATCGCCTTATGTCGATAGCTTCACTGGCGAAGTTTGGCAACCGGGCACCGCCGTGCCAACTCAGACGATTTGGATTCCGCAGGCCGGGGTGTATTCATTGAATGGGATGCAGGCGTTGGCATATGTGCGGGCGCGCTATGGCGTGCCGGGTGGAGATGTGGATCGTGGTCGGCGCGAACAGCGTTTAATTCGGGCAGTATTGAACAAAGCCAAGCAAATTGATTCGCTTGCCAAGTTGCCGGAGCTATATGCGCAATTTGAGAAGAGCGTGAAGACTGATTTGACCTTGCCCGACATGCTCAAACTGGCTACTGTCATGGCTACATTAGACGATGTGGTCATTCGCAGTCGTTTTATCGATGGGGCTGGATTCACCTCAATCACCTTGCCTGTCGCCGGTAATCTACTGGTGCCTAATCCTAACGGCCTGCGCGACTACTTGCAACAGCTACTGACGGTGGCGCTCAATCAGCGTGCTAATGAAGGCGTTCCGATCGAGTTGGTGAATGCAACTGCGCGAGAGGATTTTGGCATTGCGGCAGCAGATCGGTTGAGCGAACTAGGGTTTCGAGTAGTGAGCATTACCCAAGCAGACAAACCCCAACCCAATACCCAAATCATCGACTTTAATACGACAAAGAAGGGCAGCGCAATCCCATTGTTACAACGCAACTTTGGTATCAAAGACAAAAATATTATCGATCAACCCGATGCGCAATCGACCATCCGTTATCGCATCGTTACGGGGGCAGATTTCGAGCCGTGCTATTACAAAAACGCGCAATTGGCAGCGGCCAAGCCTGCTACAACCCCCATCGCACCTACTCCAGAGCCGACTCCGGAAGGTTGAAGGGCTCGGTTGACATTTCTGAATTAAGCATGCGCTAGAATCATGATGCATGGCAGCAAAACAGATTCCGGATATTGTGGTGGCGCGTCTACCGGTATATTTGCGCGCACTAGCCACAATGGAAGCCAGCGGGCATCAATACACTTCATCGCAAGAGATGGCGCTGGTGCTGGGGATTAGCGCCGCCCAAATCCGCAAGGATCTCTCGCATTTTGGTGAGTTTGGCAAACAAGGCACGGGCTACTCGGTAAAAAGCCTGCAAGAGCGTTTGCGCCGCATTTTGAAGCTGGAGCGCGAGTGGGGTCTAGTGATTATTGGCGCCGGAAATATTGGCAGCGCGGTGGCCAGCTATTCCGGCTTTGAATATCGCGGCTTTCGGGTGCAAGCGGTGTTTGACAATGATCCTACCAAAATCGGCACCCAGATTGGCCTATTTGTGATTAAAGACGTGCAGGGCTTGGCCGAGTTTGTGCAAGCCAATGACGTCCATCTGGCCATGATCGCCGTGCCTGCCCGTTTTGCGCAAGTTGTGGCGGATCAGGCTGTCGCCGCGGGCATTACCGCTATTTTGAATTACGCGCCAACGAATCTAACCGTGCCGGCGAAAGTGCATGTGGAGAATATCGATCCGGTGCTGCATTTGCAGCATATGACGTATTATTTATAGCAATTAGCGTCGGATACGAACGATCAATAGTCCACTGATGAGTAGCCCTACAAAAAAGGCGATTGCTACTTTTATCCCCAGCAGCCATACGATTGCCGCGAAGGTCCCAGCGATTACGGCTATGAGTACGACTACCAAAATCAGCCCAGCCATATCGCCGGGGCTTAAATGGGATGAATGCATTTTCGATTTCACGTTTGCCTCCTTGATGCTGCGATGCTAATGCGTTCAGTTTCTACATCATCCTATATCCGATTTCAACCCGATCCATGAGTATGTAGGCTGATTTGCCTCACTTATTTTGATCGATGGCGACAAACAACTTTAGTATTGTTCGACGTATTCGACGTAGGAGGACGCGGCCCAAGGCTCTTTATTCACAAACGCACAGCAAGCTATTTAAAGCTTATATTGCTACGAATGACACGGTATATGTGCAGAAATATGGCTATGATCGAAATGACACATCTGACGTGCTGTCTGACATTACGACGAAGCATCATCCAGTGTTATCGACTAGGGGCATGACTGGCCCGAATAACGCTCACACACGGCTTCGCAGGGGGGTAATTCTGGCAAATGCTTGCGTAGCTGACATAAGGCCAGACCGATCACGTTGAGAGGACAGCCGCGAATATCGGCCACTGGTTTGAACGTAGGGTGTTGCACGGCATACGAGCCCGCTTTGTCGAAGGGATCACCCGTGGCGATATAGGCAGCAATTTCATCGTCGCTGTAATCGCGCATTTGCACATCTGAAATGACGATATCGATAATTTGCTGATCACCGGTTCTGATCACCAAACACGACTGCACCTGGTGCACCCGCCCACGCAACTTGCGCAACATGAGCCAAGCCTCGGCTTCGTCAGCAGGTTTGTTGAGCATTTCGCCATCCAGTAGCACGGTGGTGTCGCAGGCGATGACGATAAAAGACGGAAGACGGGAGACGGCAGTTTGCCCATCCTCCGTCTTCCGTCTTCCGTCATACAAGACTGCCTTCGCTTTATCCACCGTAATCCGACGCTGTGTCTGTAGAGGGGTTTCGCCAGGTAGCGGGTCTTCGTCTACATTGGAGGGACGGACTTCAAACGGCACACCCAAGGCACCCAACAACTCGCGGCGGCGCGGGGAGGCGGAGGCCAAGATGATCAACTTAGAAATTCTGTTCTGCGCAGCACGTCGAGATGGTCGATAGCACGACCGGTGCCGAGGGCGACGCAAGCCATGGGCGCATCGGCCACATAGGCCGGGATGCTCACTTCCTTTGAAAGAAACTCGTCCAACTTGCGCAGCAGGGCGGTGCCACCGGTCATGGCCATGCCACGGTCGATGATGTCCGAGGCCAGCTCCGGTGGGGTTTTCTCCAGCACTGCTTTTACGCAAGCCACAATTTGGGCGAGCGGTTCTTGGAGCGCCTCGGTGATTTCGCTGGAACTGATTTCGATGGTACGTGGCAGTCCCACCACTTGGTCGCGGCCCTGCACCTGCATGATCAGGTCGTTTTCGAGCGGCATGGCGCTGCCGATTTTGATCTTAATATCTTCAGCGGTCGGCTCGCCGATGGCCAAGTTGTATTTGCGGCGGATAAAATTTTGGATGGCTTCGTCCAAGCGTATACCCCCCACGCGGACAGAGTTGGCCACGACAATGCCGTTCATCGAAACGACGGCGGCCTCGGCCGTCCCACCGCCTATATCCAACACCAAGTTGCCCGTAGCAGTATCGACCGGCAGCCCTGCCCCTAAGGCCGCGGCCAAGGGTTCACGCAACAAATAGGCTTCCTGCGCACCGGCGGCCAAGGCGGCCTCTTTGACGGCGCGCCGTTCTACGCTGGTGACGCCATATGGCACGCCTATCACCACGCGAGGTGGCAATAGCGTAAAGCCACGCGCCCGGCGCAAAAAATGTTCGAGCATTTTCTGCGTTACTTGATAGTCAGCAATCACACCATCTCGGAGTGGACGGGTCACTTCGATTTCATCAGGGGTGCGCCCATACATTTGGCGGGCTTCTTCGCCGACCTCTACCACTTGGCCCTCGCGGGCGAGGATGGCAACGACAGAGGGTTCCTGGATCACAATTCCTTTGCCCTTGACGTAGACAAGCACATTCACAGTTCCGAGGTCGATGCCGATATCAGCGCGTAATATTCCCATTAAGAGGCCGGAGATTAAGAAAGAGATTAGAGACTAGTTTTGTTTTGCCTGAAGCACAACATACACAGGCAGACCAGAGCGTTCGTGTGCGATGAAGATTTCGGTCACTTGCCGATCCATATCGTGTGCCAGACGCGTAAATTCCTGAAGACGATTATAAACGGCAAAGCCCGCATTCTCATTATCGCCGCTCCATAGCACGATGTACTGGCGAGTGGGGTCTTTTAGCAGCTCGCGAGCTTGTTGGCGGAACTCTGCGCTAGGTTTGGCAGAAAAGCCAAAGATTTCTCGCGGGCGCACCCGATCTGCGGTCAGCACGCGCGTTTGCGCAGCGATGCCCCAATCCAGCGCGATAGGCTCGGCCACCTGTGCGCTGTCTAGATGAGCAGCCAATTTGTAAATGGCATCTGAGAATCGACCCGACCCGCCAGTCTTGCCCAACTGGGCATGATATTGCTGGTTCACCCAGATGTCGCGGGCGAAGGTGGGGGCGAGTAGGGCGAGTGTTAAGGCGAGGAGCGAGAGGCGAGAGGCGAGAGGCGTGAGGCGAGAGGCGAGGGGCGACAGGCGAGAGATATGAAGCTTGGCTTTGCTCTTCGCTTTTCGCTCTTCGCTTTTCACTCTGCGCGCTACGCGCCCCACGCTCTCCCCAAGCCACACCGCCGCGCAGGCCATCATCATCTGAGGCAGGGGCAGAATGGGGTAGAAGTGAGTCGCCCATAGATCGCTGACGGTGAAAGCGCTAATCGGTAGATAAAGGACGATGCACAGCAGCAGCGCCAGCCATTTGCGCCAATGGGAAGGGAGGCGGGTGTCGGAGGTGTCAAATGTGTCCGCGGTGTCGGTGCGGGTAGAGGCGGGCCTTGTATCCGCCTCTACCCGCGTCTGCGCAATGGCCTCGAAAGCCATGAGAAGGCTGCCAACGATCAGGCTGATGATAAAGGTCGGTACAGCCAACACATTCCCAAAGGTAAACGTGAAAAACCAAAAATAGCTACCGTTTAAGAAAGTGGCAAAGTCTTGGAATCGTTTTTGGACATTGCCAAGGAAATTGGCGTTGTTCACACCGTTTTCGGTGCTGTTGCTGAGCGCCTTGAACAGCAGTCCCAGCGTGGCTGGGGTTTGTCCTTGCGCCAGGCCGGCCAAGTTGTAGTAGATAAATGGCGCGGCACCGAGGAGGAGGCCGAGGGCGAGGATGAAGAGGTGACGCTTCGCGGGTAAGGGGGATGAAGGAGGTGAAAGGGTTGAAGTTCGGGGTTGAGTGATGTACCAGACTGCGCCAAGTATGCCGGTGAGGGCAATCCACCAGACGAAGTTGATTTTTGCCCATATGCCCAGGCCCAGACATAGACCGGCGAGGAAGACGGGGAGAGTGGACGACAGATGAGTGTGAAGCCTCTTCCGACCTATATCCAACAACACCCACGATCCCAATGAGAAGACGGTCATGATGCTGGTGACAGTGATGCCTTGACGGGTGAACCAGATAAATGAGGGGTTTACTGAGAGTAGCAAGACAGTGACGCAAGCCACTTTCCAGCCAAACCAGCGCTGCACCAAAATGAAGGCTAGCACGATCGTGATACAGGCAAAGAAGATCGGCTCGATCCGAGCTGCCATATAGCCTGCGCCGAATACGGCCATGAACGGCATTGTCAGATAGCCGTTCAAGCTGCCCATATAGTCCATCCGCATGACCGGGTAGCTGGTGTGGCCCACGGTTAGCCCAATCCCACGCAGCAATTCAGTCGGTTCGCCATGCATCAGGTTGAGCATGGGGGTCAGGTCGAACGCTTCGTCGTAATAAAAACCGGGCAGCTCGAGTTGGTAGAGGGAAAAGCTTAGAAAGAGGGCAAGGGCGACAAGAAGGCAGAAGGTAGAAAGCAGACGGCAGAACTTTGTGTTCACGCAGTATTTCTGCTTTCTGCTCTCTGCTTTCTGCATTTGATTTAACGACATTAGCTTGAGCGAAGGCTTACGGGCAACGAGCGAATGCTAGATCGAGTCGGCTAAAGACAGTCCATAGATTTTTGGGCAGATTATCGGCCGGGGTTACGGTGAAGCGCAATTGGGTGTTGTCTGCAATCTCGGCCTTGTCCAGCTTAAAAAACGTTGAATAGGGCTGCTGCGCTGACAGACTCAAACCCTTTTCGATATTGCCCTGACGTACGGGCATATCGACTTTGGCGTCATCGGCGTTGGCATAGGCCATATGGATGTGGCCAGTGGTTTTGCCAGCTGTGATTTGATAACCGACCCCTAACGCATCGTAGGCATGGACGGTCTGTCCCGCATAAGACGCCTGCACTTTTTTGAGCGCCTCACCAGAAACACCCTGTTCTTTAATTAGTGTATCGAGAGTGCGGCAAGTAAGTGCCGGGCGAGCCAGCATGATGCTGTCCAGATCACCCATTTGTTGGGCAAGCGTGCTGATTATGGGGTTGGTCCCAAACACCGGACCCAGGGCTGCATTTACATCCAACACCGTTTGCACACTCTTGGCTTGATATGACAGCACGAGCAACTTTTCTTCTGGCAATAGTGCCACGACATTGACAGCGCGCTGGGTGGTTTTGTCATAATCCTGCGCACTCGCTGGATGCAAATAGACCGTAGCCCCTTGATAATTGAACTGGGTAAATTTGCGTGTATCGAATTTGTCAGTCATCGCCGTAAGATCAAAATCATCGCGCAACTTCAACAGATACACTGGATTCTCACCCACCCGGGTGACGGCTTCCCACATCAAGTCAGCGGTGCCCCAGCCCCAGTCTTTGGCATGTGTTTCGACATATTGAAGGCCATACAGGGCAAAGGGGGTTTTTTCTTTGATCTGGGTGGCGAATTTGACCAGATCAATATTATTAGTAGTAGCTAAGCCAAATGAAGTTTTGACGCGCGACCAATCGGTGAATGATATTGCCTCCACCTCATTGGGCACCAGCGACAACGCCTGCATGAGCGGGCTGGCCTTAGCAGCTATAGCCAGCTTGATGGCGCTCTTGTCTGGCTTGTTGGTGGGTGCACCGGGTGTTTGCGCCAGCACCCACGGATCCGGGATGGCCGTGGGTTGCACTCGTTTTGTGGGTTGCTGACAACTTGTCAATACCAAAGCTGCGGCTAGGGTGAATAAAGAAAATTTTGCAGTCCGCTTCATAAGGGCCTCCTGAGATGGCGAAAAAATTTGGGCAGAAACTAGCGATTAGTCATTACTAAATAAAACCAACAAGTCAAAACGGCTTTCATTCAGCGCAAAAGCCGCTGAAATACTATGTTTAGGTATGTCAAAACTTTAAGACTTAGTTGGTCTTATTTAGCCTCTAGTCTCTAGTTTTCAACACTAAATTAACAGAGGGAAGTTTATCTGAATATCTCGTTCACCACCCGACCTTCCCATTGTCGATCTGGTGCAATGCCCATGAGGTGACCGAGCGTGGGCGCGGTGTCGAGCAAGCTGACCGGGGTTGGAATCACAAAATTTTGTTTGATGTCTGACCCGGCTGCCATCCACGGGATAGTCATGTCGTCGGGACTATCGGTGCCGTGGGTGCGCTCGTGGCCGCCATGATCAGCTTGCAAAATGATGTTGGACTCGGTGGGTAGCGCGGCCAGCACTTTGCCCAACTGCACATCCACATGCTCTACTTGGCGCAAATATTTGTCGCTCATCCAGCCATAGGCGTGCCCCGCAGTATCGACTGTGCCCAGATAGACAAACGCAAAATCCGGGGCGTGGACCGGGATAAAGCGAGAGGCTTCATCGGCAATGATGTCGTCGCCATCGGCCTGATACGATGTGTTTACAAAGAACGACATCCATAATTTCTCAGGGCGGTTTACATCACGCAGGGGCTCCCAGTTGTGAAACGTGGCGCATTTTAGACCGGCGATGGAGGCAAGATCGATTAGCCCAGGGAGTGGGCGCGCCATCGGGTGCCACTCATTGGTCGTAATGCCGTGCCGATCGGGCGGGACACTGTGAAAGATCGACGTGTGGCACGGCAAGGTGATCGAGGGCATCACGCTGCGGGCCTTGAGCGAATAGCTGGCGCGGGCCATCAGCCCTTTCAGATGGGGGCAATTTGTTGGTGCAATCGCGTCGGGGCGCAGGCCATCGATCATGATGAAGAAGGTAGGGTATCGCATGATAGTTGATCATAACAAATCTATAAACCGAGGCGGTCTTTAAGACCGCCTCGGTTTTTGATACCGCCTCGGTTTATAGATTAATATACGCCCATGGCAGGTTACTCCACACGCACCTTGGTGGACAAATTGGGCATTAAACCAGGCATGAAGATCGCGATTGTGAATGCGCCCGAAAATTATGCCGACACGCTTGGCCCAGTGCCGGACGGCGTAACGCAGTTCGCCACAGTGCGTGGTCAGCTCAATTTCATACACTTCTTCACCAAAAGCCGCGCCGAATATGAATCGCAGCTGCTCGCGCTCAAAGCGCATCTTGTTCAAAATGGCATGATCTGGATCTCATGGCCCAAGGGTGCTTCTAAAGTGCCTACCGATATGAACGAAAACATCGTGCGCGATTTTGCTCTGGCCAATGGATTGGTCGATATCAAAGTCGCAGCCATAGATGCGATATGGTCGGGGCTGAAGTTGGTGATTCCGGTGGCGTTGCGTAAAGCGAAAAGCGAAGGGCGAGGAGCGTAGGGCGAAGCCACGCCGTGCGCCCTACGCTCTACGCCCCTCGCTCTTCGCATCTTGCCCTATGCTCGCAGCCTGCACGATATCGATAAATGACTTGAGTACGCTTGAGACATTGTCGGCGCGATAGGCTACATCAATCCCGGTCGAGAGCGTGATAGGCGGCTGCAGATCGAGAAAGCGCACGCCTTTGCGTTGGGCTTTGCGCAACGAGGCCGGGACGAGCGCCACGCCCATGCCCGCCGCGACCAAGCTGATGATGGTGTGCACCTGGCGGGCCTCTTGCGATACGCGCAGCTCGAAGCCGGCTTTGCGACAGGCCTGCGCGATATAGTCGTAATATCCCGGCAACAGCTTGCGTGGCAGTGAGATAAACGGTTCGCCTGCTAACTGGCGCAGCTCAATCGCATGGGCTTTGGCCAATGGATGAAAATCGGTGACGGCCGCCACAATTGGCTCGCGCACTACTGTAATCAGATTGAGTGACTTGTCTTCGATGGGAGCGCGCAAAAAGCCGATATCGATCTTGTTGTCGTGCAACGCCTGGAGTTGGCGTTCGGTTGTCGATTCATCCAGCATCACTTCGATCTTGGGGTAGCGCATCCGAAAGCTGCGCAGAATATCCGGGAATACCGAGTAAGTTGCGGAGCTAATAAAGCCAATCACCAGACGGCCTATCTCGCCCCGTTCGGCCTGCTGCACCACATACACCGAACGATCGGCTTGAGCCAGTGTGCGACGTGTTTCGGCCAAGAAAACCCGACCGGCTTCGGTCAACGCTACGCTGCGTTTGTTGCGCGCAAACAGCGTCACTTTGATTTCTTTTTCAAGCTGACGGATTTGCTGGCTGAGCGGCGGCTGCGCCATGTTGAGGCGCGCAGCTGCCCGCCCAAAGTGCAACTCTTCGGCTACGGCTACAAAATATCGCAAATGACGCAGTTCCACAATGATACATTTTAGGTCTTAGTCGGCGTATAGAAAAATATGATTGGGATATGGGTGGGAGGGGTATATTTTGAGGGGAAGTGGGTGATGGGAGCGCTACAAACTACGTCTCAAGCCCGGTCATCCGGTCCGCCCCATGCCAGTGTTTACCCTGCAAACCAGCCACGGCCTGCCTATGACGCTGGAGCCACGATAGGTTTGTTTTTTGGACAGTGTCTTTCCGTGTTTGTCCGTGTCCCAAATCTTCGTGTGTCCAAATATGATTTACGCGATTGATCACGTGCAATTGGCGATGCCGGTCGGGCAAGAGGCACTGGCACGCCAGTTTTATGGCGAGGTGCTGGGCCTGCGCGAAGTGCCCAAGCCGCCCGAACTGGCCAAGCGCGGTGTGGTTTGGTTTGAATTAGGCGCAGTCAAAGTGCATCTGGGGGTGGAGACGGATTTTCGCCCGGCCCGCAAGGCGCATCCAGCGTTTCTGGTGCGCGACTTAGAGCAAATGCTGGCCGTTTGTCGCGCCCAAGGCTGCGAGGTCAAGGACGACGAGCCGCCATTAACCGGCTATCGGCGAGTGCATGTGTTCGACCCGTTTGGGAATCGGATTGAATTGATGCAAGCTTTGTAAAATCGCTCATCAAATGGGCGATTTTTGACTGTATAGCAAGCGAATTTCGCGAAACAAGCTATACTTATGGAATGTTCGCTCGATTTATCGAACCTGTCCTTCGCGTGGCGCTTAATGACCGTCCGGTGACCTTTTTACAGGGGCCGCGCCAAAGCGGCAAAACATCGTTGGTGCGGCAGTTGAATGGAGCGTGGGAGACTGCGGAATACCGCACGTTCGATGACCTGGCGACGCTGTCCGCAGCGCGTAACGATCCAGCAGGTTTTATGGCGGGGTTTCGCGGCAAAAACCTCATCTTGGATGAAGTCCAGCGCGTCCCAGAAGTTTGTTTGCCGATCAAATATGAAGTGGATCTGGATCGGCGGCCTGGACGATTCTTGCTGACTGGATCGGCCAGCGCAATGGTAGTGCCGCAATTGGCCGATGCGTTGGTGGGGCGCATGGAATTGATCGCGTTGTGGCCATTGGCGCAGGCAGAAATTGAAGCGCGGACGATTACGGAAGCGCTAAGCGCTAATTTTGTCGATCTGGCATTTGGCAAGCGCCTTATGGATAGCCGGGTGGTGCCACTCCAACGCGATGCGCTGATTCAGCGTTTGCTGCGTGGGGGGTTCCCTGAGGTGGTGAGCCAGATTGCGCCAGGGCGTTACCACGACTGGTTTGCCAGCTATATCTCTACACTGGTTCAACGGGATGTGCGCGATCTGAGCAACATCCAGGCGTTGGGTGAAATGCCCAATCTGCTTACCTTGCTGGGGGCACGGGCCACTGGGCCGCTGAACATCACGGATTTAGCGCGTTCGGTCAAGTTGCCACGCGCAACGCTCGATCGCTATCTCTCGTTGCTGAACGCACTGTTTATGATGCAACTGGTTCAACCTTGGTCGATCAATATCAGCAGCCGGGTGGTGAAGGCCCCCAAGATTTTAATCAGCGATGCTGGGCTGTTGGCTTACCTGCTGAATATCGCCAGCAGCGATCAATTGACTGCATTGCCCACCCAACTGGGCGTTTTACTGGAGAATTTTGTGGGGATGGAGTTGCTTAAGTTGAGCGGTTGGAGTCAGGCAAAACCCAAACTGTGGTACTACCGCACCCATGATGGCAAAGAAGTGGACTACGTGCTGGAGAATCGCCAAGGGCAATTGTTTGGGATCGAAGTCAAAGCGGCGGCCACAGTTTCATCCAGCGATTTCAATGGGCTGCGCGCATTTTCGCAATCGTTGGGCACTCATGCGGATCGTGTTGTGGGTGGTCTCGTTATTTATACCGGTGACAGTATTGTGCCGTTCGGCGAACACTTATTTGCAGTGCCGGTATCGGCATTGTGGGGATAAACGCAAGGCAAATAGTGCGCAAACCTGACAGGCCGTAGCGAAGCGAAG
>JANMVQ010000412.1:0-3783 GCA_031392845.1 Chloroflexota bacterium | reverse complement strand
GCCGCAAGCGCAGCCAACCCCGCCAAAGGCCAGACGATGCGCTGTCGAGCACTCTGCCGATGCAGCATGGTCATACTCTCTAGGTAGTATTGTTTGGCGCGATCGAGATCATTTTGGAATAACACGATGTCGCCCATAGTGTGCAGGACGGTGGCGCTGGCTTGTTCCCAACCTGTATGCCGAAGGTATTCCAATGATTCAATGCACTGGTTCAAGGCGCGCTGGTCTTCCCCGCAGCACCACCAAACCATGGCTTGGTAGAACTGTGCTACGACCCGCGTTCCTTTTTCGTTGATCGGGATGACCCGCAAACTCTCTTCGTGAAACCACTTAGCTTGTGAAAAGTCTCGCTGGTGCATGGCAATAATGCCTAGCCAAAACAGAGCAATGCCCTCATACCGAGGATTTTGAAGCTCACGGGCAATGGATAACCATTCTTCGGCCAGTGCTTTGGCTTGGGCATAATGCCCCCGATGCATGACATCACTGGTGTTGGCTAGAAGCGCACGGATCAGTTCAAAACGGTCATTGAGCTTGCGACAAAGGGCGAGTGTTTCTGTGCTTACCGCTTCTGCTCGCACGTAATCACCCACAATGCCAGCAGAATTTGCAAGCGCGGAGAGTAATTGGACCCGTGTCTTGGTGTGAACTACAGCATCGGTATGTGTGAGCGCACACTCCAGCCACTCAACCGCTTCAGTATGCGGCCCACACACCCCCCAGAACCCACACAGCCAGAGCACCAACTGCACACCGACCTCTGTATCGTGTGCTTCGCGTAAGCACCATATTAGGGCGGTTCTCAAATTATCATATTCTTGGTCCAGCTTTCTTACCCATGGCTCCGATTCTGTACCTAGGACAAATTGCAGGGGTGATTGTTCTCGCATCACACGTGGCGCACTCTCTTGCACAAAGGCAAGGAAATAACGAGCGTGCTGTTGACGTGTGATCGCAACCTCATCACTGGCAGCCAGTTTCTCCCAAGCGTATTCGCGGATAGTTTCGAGTAGGCGGTAGCGCAATTCACCGCGCTGCTCATCAACAACGATCAGAGACTTACTGAGCAAGTTGAGCAGGAGCGGCAAAACGTTCGGGGCGACAATATCTGGTATCCCTTGGTCACTCGACTGCGGTGTAACGCACACCCGTTCTGCGGCTTCGGCTGTCCATCCGCCGCTGAAGACAGCCAATCGACGCAGCAAAATACGCTCTTGATCCGACAGAAGGTCATAACTCCAGTCAATCAGCGCCCGCAACGTTTTGTGCCGTGGCAGGGCAGTACGACTGCCATCGGTGAGCAAGCGAAAGCGATCCCGAAGTCGGATCGTCAACTGCTCGACGGATAGGCCACTCAAGCGTGAGGCAGCCAGCTCGATCGCCAATGGAATGCCATCGAGTTGTTTGCCGATGTTGGCGATCAAGGCGGTATTTTGGTCGCTGAGGGCAAAGCCGGGTTTGACCGCGGCGGCGCGATCGGCGAATAGCTGGACCGTTTCATCGGCTTCCATGGGCGGCACACGCCATGCTATTTCGCCCGGAATATTGAGGGCTTCGCGACTGGTGGTCAGAATGTGTAGTTGCGGGCAGGATCGCAGCAAAATTTCAACCAACTCAGCGCAGGCTTGGATGAGGTGCTCGCAGTTGTCAACCACGAGCAATGCCTGTTTGTCGGCTAAATAGGCACACAATGCATCAGTGGGCGCGGTTGCCAATGGATTGGGTCGCCCGAGCGCGCGGGCAACTACCTGGGGTACCAGCCCTGCATCCGCGAGGGAGGCGAGTTCGACCATCCAAACCCCATTGGGAAACTGTTCAAGCAGCGCCGACGCCGCTTCCAGCGCTAGCCGTGTCTTGCCCACGCCGCCGGAGCCGGTCAATGTAACGAGGCGATTTGCGGCAAGCAGTCGATTGACCTCGACCAATTCGTGTGCACGCCCGATGAAACGCGTGAGCTGCACAGGCAAATTACTGTGTCTTGATGTGGCCAGAGGTTGGCTCGTTTGTTCTCGGGTGACTTCAGCCAGTTCAATCAAGCGTTTTGCTAATTCAGGCTCGTGCTTCAGATTCAATGCGTCAATAAAGCGTGACTTGACCATGCCAGGGACCGGTGTACGCGCGTCCCCCTCAAGCCGTGTGATGTAACTCTCCGAATACCCCACGGCCAGTCCCAGTTCCTGTTGCGTCAGCCGCGACCGTCGTCGCAAGTGTTTCAGCAACTCGCCGAATGTGGTGAAGGCTTCTGTTGGTGTGCCGGACATAGGCGGTACCAGTTTCCCGGCTGCGGTGAGCCTGTGCCGGGAAAAAATAAATCAATAGTTAGTTTGCGATGACACTACTCGTCATGTGAGCGGTTGACACCAGTCAATTGACCAGTGAACACGGCTCGTTACCATATGGCGTTAGTTTATCGAATTGTCAGGAAAATACAACTTTTCGAGACCTCGAGTTGGTATTAAAGACATGCAGCCACGCACTGCTCTATTCAAAAGTTTACGATAGCGCTGATTTATAGGAGAAAAAAGGAGTACGAAATGTCCAGATCTGGAAAGCATCCGCAAGGTGATCGATCTATATATTGATGGTGTCCGCAATGGAAATGTCGAAACACTTAAAAAGGCCTTTCATCCACAGTCATCTATGTTCGGTTGGTTAGGAAAGGATTTGTTTATCACACCAATTCAAGGCCTATATGACTATATTGCCTCAACCCCTGTTCCGGCAAAGACTGGTGAGCCGACAGTGTTTGTGATCACTTCTATTCAAGTGACCGGTAATGCAGCCACGGTGGCATTGGCCCTGGATACCTATCACGCGCACGACTTCATGGATTATTTTCAACTGTTGAAAGTGGAAAACCGCTGGTGGATTATCTGCAAGTTGTTTCACGCGGACCCACAAAGCAATTAAGGGCTGGGGCAATGGGCTGGTCGATAACCCACAAGAGGCACAGTCATGTCTATTGAGCAAAACCGGGATTTGGCGTTCAGGGGCTTCGACGCCATTAATCGGCAGGATGCTGCGGGTCTGACGGCGGTTTTCTCGCCGAAGTGGGCGGCGGAGATTAATGGGTGGTTCCCGAGGATCAATGCCACTTGGGCCGGGCACCATGTTGAGGTAGCGGAATTAGTGGCGGAGGGTGACAAAGTGTGGTGCCGCCTGCGCACCAGCGGCACGCACAGCGGGGAATGGGCGGGCATTCCAGCCACTGGCAAGCGCTGGGCCAATACTGGACTGTGGTTATTGCGCATTGTCGGTGGCAGGATCGTCGAGGTTGAATGGTTGTTCGACGAAATTGGGCTGATGCGACAACTTGGGGCGGTGGTTGCGCGCACTGCAGTTGCGGCTGCGTCGTAGAAGCGTGTGCCCGCCGCTGCTGATCTAATTCTGGAGTATCCGCGCTCAAAAAGGAGTGTGCAGTGTTGAAAGCCAAGTGGATAGCCCGCTCGTGAACAACGAGGAGATTTGTCTAGTCAATCTAGCCAGTCAAACAAGCAAATTATTAATCTGTCTTAAGCAATCTGAGCTCTACTGGCTTTACCGGGACGGAACGCTGTCATGCTCCGCTCAGCATCCCATTGACGAATCGAGCGCAATTTACGCTCCAGGGACCTTCGGCTCACTTCAGACCTGACGATCTATGGTTCATTTGGAAAACCTCCAGAGTTTTAGGTTTTCCGAACCTCAGATCGTCAGGTCTTTTGATTTGCCGAGCCTGACAGACTGTAGTACAAAAAAAATAGCGGGAGTAGGATTCGAACCCCTTCGGGACCTTCAGGTTAT
>JANMVQ010000403.1:0-5516 GCA_031392845.1 Chloroflexota bacterium | reverse complement strand
GCACTGTTAACCTGTTTAATGATGATGGCAGGAGCGGTATGGCTGTGGAAGAACAATAGAACAGACAAATTGGAGAGCCCAATCGAGCCGACATCCGAATTAACGTTGGGCGGGGATGCAAAAAGCCAAGCACTGGTATCGCAGGCGAGGGAATCACAAGCAGGCAGCGGAAAGAAAGCGCGGGGCAAGAAGTCGCGCAAAGCGCACAGCGCGGCGAATTGTCCGTTGTGCCGAGCGGAAGGGCTTGGGTCAGGTATCAATTGCGGACATCTGGATTTACGGGAGTATGACGATGGGACGCAGCGGAAGTTGGTGCCGTATTGGATGTTGAAATCGAGCCAAGGCCGACCCAAACGAAGCAATACGGAAGGCGCGAAGCGTGTTGTAAGAACCCGGGGTGTTACTACCAAAAATCCTGTGACAGCACGATCCATGCCTTGGTGAATGGGTCATCAAAATGCTCCTTTTGGTGGAGATGCAGTAATTCTACGAGTTTGGCGGATGCGATCCAAGAGGTCAGGGGCATCTTGGATCAAATAGATACTGGAAAGTGGGTCGCGCGAGACCCACTCGGATGGAATGATTCCAACCCGAATTCGGTAAACGATGTCGCTGGTTTGGATATTGAGATGCTTAGCCAACCCATGGCAGGTCCATCGGCCATCAATCTTGTCGCTACGACAATGCAGCCACTGTGGTCGAAGGATACCAAGTTGAGTTCTGGTTTTGGCGACGAAGACGCGCTTGACTTGGTTCGAACGAGCAGAGTGAAAGCCTTCACGGGTGAGCTGCTCGGCAATAGCGACGTCGGTCCAGCCGAGTGCGGATAGCTCGCGAATACGCTCAATGATGATTTCATGTTGTGTGAGTTGAGTGGCGCTTTTTACAGGGATCCAAGTAGAAAGCTGTGAGCAATGCCCGGAAATCCAGACAATTCGAATCTCAACATGATCTGAGCGATCACGATTTAATACTACTTTTGCGATCAGGCTGCGTAGCAATGCCTTCTTGCCTGGGATATCGAGGCGATCACTGTTCCAGAGTTTGGGTAAATTTACTGAGAGCTGTTTGAATGATCGGACCAAATCTGCGGACAGCTGCGATTTACTGAACGAATCGTTCGCTTGATCACGCTGAAACTGAGCGTAGTCTTGCTCGACGTGGCGAAGCCCAGTAAGTTGCTCTTCCCAGCGTTGTTCAAGACTTGCGGCGACCAAGCGATTGGTAGGGTCGACGGCATCATATTGGCGTTGTGCCAACTGCGCCTGATATTGGGCGCGCCGTAGTCGATCTTGCCAATGCTGGGTTAATCGGTCGTGTTCAAGCTGTTGTCGCTGCAATATCCCTTGCAGCGCGTCCAATTCGGCTGGTTGAATTGCTTCAAAGAACGCATTTACGACGGCGGCATCGATTTGGGCAGCAGATACGCACTGGCAACTCTGGCCGCCTAAACGGATGTTGCTACTGCACGCATACGCCCCTATCTGTGATCCGGTGCTGTGAAAGAGGGTAGACATGTGACAGCCACAACGCCCACATACCGCCAATCCTTGCAACAAGGCTGCGCCTTGACGAGGTACACCCACGGGAGATTGAGTTGAGCTGTGTCGCGAAAACCTCAAAATGTTTTGCTGGATCTGGGCTTGATTGCTTTGATATTGCTCCCAGGTAATGTAGGCAGGATAGACATCCAACTTTAGATGAATCTACTCTGCTTGTGGCTTGTCAACGCGCGGTGTGTAGATTTGTCCAGGCTTGCGGCGGGTTGGATCTGTCTGTGACCGGCCGTAGGCAAAAGCCCCGGCATAGGCTGGATTGCAAAGGATATGTTTGATAGCGGACAGCGAAGGCAACTTCCAGACCAATTCGCCACTCACATGGAGCCCACTGTATCGTCGGCGTGGAATGGTGATGTGTTGTTCATGTAAATAGCGCAACAGGCTATGCATACTCTTCAACTCCGCAAACTTGTCGAAGACAAGCGTCAACGCGTGCTGGACTTGTAAATCGGGATCTTTCACGACTGTGCCATCTTCCAAGCAGATTAAACCCGTTGGCAGACTTTGTCGATATTGACCGCTCTTGATTAAGCTCAATTTTCCCGCTCCCAAGCGCAGTCGAAGCAGGTGAATTTCTGCTTCGCTCATGGCCCCCTTCAGGCCTAACAAAAGCCTGTCATTGTAGAGACGCGAGTCATATACGCCATCACTGTCAGCAATCACGGTTCCCAATACCGCTGCCAAATCCAGCAAGCGATACCAATCGCTGTTGTTGCGTGCCAACCGAGACACCTCATAGCCCAAGATGATACCCTTGTGTGCCAGAATGGCACGAAGCCAGCCGGAGGCTGAGATTAGTGTAGAACGGTAAGGCGGCAGGGCGGGGCGGGATGGCTGGGCGTACGCCCAGTTACGAATAGTCAAAGCTTTTATCCGAGTTGGGCCCGGCTAAGGTGGCTGCAAAGTCGCTGCCGCCACTTTAGGCATGTGTGTCAATACCTTTCGGGTGCACACCAAGAATATTGCCGACAAGATGGGAGTACCGACTTATGGCATTGCGCAGCGGGCACGTGAGTTGGGGCTGGTGGAGAGCCAACGGTTATATTGAATTGGCCCATCAGGTGACCCACCCTACCCGCATAGCTAAACCGCAACCAAACACAAAAGCCAGTACGACAATGACCAGTAACAACAGAATAAGGGTCGACCAACTTTTGTTGAGGGGCCGCATGGCTACACAATAGGCAATTTGGGTTGGATGTCTATACCTACATCATTTACGAGCTTATCGATCGGTCCGTCGTTATTTAAGTAGCCGCTGCACACCGGCAAAAATCGCCAAAAAAATCAAGCGATGGATCACGCCTCCCGCATTAGACTTTTGACCAGCGCCACGTCCGTTTTGGCAGATGCAACCCAAAGCTGCTGGCTTATACGCCGAAATCGTATTGGATCATTGGCTCAGATACACACCATTGTTTTAACTGAGCAGCCACAGCAATGAGCATAAATGCTGTTTCAAGGTTGAAACTCACTGACTGGTTAGGCGATATCAATAGGGCTGCGTGCAAATCAATAATGCAATTTAGCGACTCGCTATCACTTACTTTAACTGCGATAGCAATGTCGTCAATTTCATCACTGAAAGCAACCCCATGCCGGGCTATCCGCTCTAGGCGTTCAGCGCAAGCAGTCAATAACAAATTCCAACCCATTGGGTCATCATGCAGTGGATCAAAGGGTAGCAAGTCTAGTTTTGTCATGATCCTCACAAATATATTCGTTGCTGAGTGTTCTTGCGAAGCACTCAGCAACCTATCCGTTGATTTATCGAGAAGACGATCGATTGGCACTAACACCCGCAGTGAATCCGATATGATAGACGATCAATACCACGATAATGCCGACCAGCCCGAGAATAGCGAGAAAGGTAAACGTTTCCACTTGATACCTCCTGGGGAAATAACGCCACTTCAGATGATTAACAATCGTGTATCCGTCATGCAAAAGCAATAGAGCTCATTTAATGCTGAATACAGACAAATACTTTTCGCTACGGCAACAACGTCATGGTCAGTGCCGCTGCTAATTGCAAGCTAGACTACCAACGCCTTTTTAGTTTTGGCTCAGCGGTCAGCTTGAATACATTCTACGAAAACGCTTAGGCAACTTACAAGCACCCATTTGGATGCATCTTTGGGGGGTGAAAACCACCAATGGGGTACTACCGGTAGCACTATGTCGATAAATTGAGGCTATTCGTTCGGGTGAAGGTCTTTGCTGGTCAACCAACCCAATTTAAGCGCTTTGCCAGCAACTTCACTGCGTTTGGTCACTTCAAGCTTTGCAAATATATTCTTCACATAGCCCTTAACCGTATTGGGGGCTACCGACATTTTCACCGCGATTTCTTTATTCGCCAACCCGTGACAAAGATAAGTGAGAGCTTCATATTCTCGTTTACGCAGTTCTATCTTGGGTTTCTCGACTGATTGAAAGTGCTGGTAAACAGGGCTCAACAGCGCAAAATTCATCTTATCGAGCAGGGTCTGCAACGAACTACCTCGTACCAGTGTTGCGTTGGCTCCAGCTGCATGCGCTTCTTCCACTAAGTCACTGTGGACTGAGGCCGCCAGGATTTTAATATCCGGGAACTCGTGTCGCAGCTCTCGAATAGCGCGCGCACCGGCATGATGGTCTTCGCCAAACTTCAAATCTATGATCACGAGATCCGGCATAAATTCCTTGACTAAGGAGAGAGCCTGCTCTGCATATTGAGCAATTTTGACGACCTCAAATTCCCCAGTAGCCTCAATCCGTCGACGATAACCATCTTCGACAATAAAATCATCATCGATAACCAGCACGCGTTTACGATCCTGTTGTTTGTCCATATGTTATTTGTCTCCTCGCCAGAAAAATTCGACGGTGGTCTTGTTGCTTCCTTCGTGCGACGTTATTTTGAACTCTGCCTGTCGGCGATAGGCAATTTCGCGCATTCTAGTGATGCCATAGCCAAGACGGACTTTATCCGGGTCGAAACCAGGGCCGTTGTTTTGAATCCGTACGTGAATCTCATGCGGGTAAGCGTTTACTTTCACGGTAATTCTGCCTTGCTGCTCTGCATGTTGACTAACGCTTTTCATCGAATTCGCCAAAGTATTGGAAACAATCCAATAAGTATCGTAGGCCAATGCGAACGGCAGCTGCCGCGACACATTCAATTTCTTTGTAATAATAATAGGTCGATTGGATTTAAAACGCTTCCTATTTTGGTCAATGGCTTGGTCGATGGCTGCAACCAGTCCATCCCGCGCCAATGTTGTAATATCTTGTTCCAACAACGCCCTGAGCGCTCGATAAACGCGCTCAGCGTCCTGCGCCAGATCCCCAACGGCCACTTTTGCTTCGTTCACCTTCCCATAGCCCAGAAGAATTTCAACCAAACCAGCCTGATGGATGATTTGCTTCTCGAAAGTGCCTAGACGATCATGCAACTCATCCAACATAAATTCGTAGCGCTTGTAAAACACCTCGCCGCTCACAGTCGATTGCGCCCATAGGGATGCCAGAGGAATAGCCACTTGGTTGGCAAATAGCGTTAACACCCCCATTTGCGTGTCGGTATACATGTTCTTTTCACGGCTATAGAATGCAATTGCACCCACTGATTTTGCTTCTCCAGTGCCGAGCGCGTGTGATCGTAGCGGAAGCACTGCGTAAGACTTTATGCCCTGGTGGGCAATCATTTCGTGATGGCTACCTAACGCAGGTAATTGCTGTTCAATATCCTGAAACCGAAGAGGTTCACCGGTCTCAATTACAGTATCCGTCACCCCACCCGGTCGAATTCGGGTGTGATAAGGTGCTTCATTAGCAAAATCAACGATACCGGTAAGCCGATGGTGATCGGGAAGGATTGCTACTGCGCCAACCTCATCCGCAAGTTTGAGGTGCCGGGCAACCTGCTGGATGTTGATCAGCAACTCGCGAAAGTTCTCTTCAAGCGTTTTAGTG
>JANMVQ010000367.1:0-14201 GCA_031392845.1 Chloroflexota bacterium | reverse complement strand
TTTTAAAAACCGACTCGGTCTTGAGGTTTTGTTGATTAAACGTTAAGCCGCCGATGGCTTGACGTTGTGCAACACCAGCGAGAAAGTCAAGTGCCACTGGGCCGAATTCGTATACGGGTTCTTCTCATCAGGCATATTGGTCCAGTACTCGGTTGTCCACGGCAAACGGTGTAGACCGTGGGTGAGTTGGATATCGGGCAACTCGGGCAGCCAGATATCCATCGCCTTGAGCCAAATCTCGATAAGTTTGGTCTGATCGGTCGGCGGCGTGGTGTACGCCTCGTCGGCCAACTTGTCAAAGGCATCGTTGTGCCAGCGCGAGAAGTTCACCGCATGGCCGCCAGGGATGGCCTCTGAACTGCTCTGATACAGTGCCAGCGTTTCCTGCGGCTCACGGCAACTGCCACCGTGGCCAAACAAGCAACCAGTGAACTTACCCGCCGCGAAGTTATTGAAGATATCTGGTGGCTCGGAGTAACTGGAATCAATCCCACCACGCTTGAGCATCTCAACCAGCACTGGTCCGACACTGGTGAAGTCGAAGAAGCTAATAATATCGAGCTTGACGGGCTGGCCTTTCTCATCCATCCACATGCCCTTGTCGTCCTTCTTCCAACCCTTCGCCGTCAGCAGCTTGTCGCCTTTCTCCGGGCTGTACTCGAGCGTATTGTATTTCTCCAGCAATGGTGCAGTCGCATCGAAATACGGCTTGAGCGGCGGATAGTCGGGCAGCGGCAGCGGCGTCACTTTCGATGCGCCAGACCACGAAATATCGACAATCTTGGAGCGGTCGATGTAGTAACTCAGCGCCCAGCGGACGTTCTTATCGCTCCATGGTGCCACTTCAGTATTGACATACAGTGAGTGCGGCCACCAGTCCACATAGCCATACGGCGCGTTCTTACCGGTCCAAGACTGGGCCTTCGGGTTGCCATTGAAAACCGTTGGGAAGCTGGAAGGTTGGATGCCGGTGGTGAAGTCGACCTCATTCTTGATGACCGATTGCACAAGCTGCTGCTCGCCCTGATCAGGCAACAAGATAAATCGCTCTACGGCTGGAAGCGCAGCCACGCCAGCCTTGACGCCCCACCAATCATCGGCACGATCCAGAATTTTTTGCTGCGGAGACGAATGAACGACTCGCCACGGGCTGGTGGTCACCGGCATGCCACCGGCGATATCAAAGTGCGTGAATGAGGCAACGTCTTTGCCCTCAAAAATATGCTTTGGCAGCATATATACGCCGATATCAAAGTGATAGGTCAACAGCCAGAAGAAGCGCGGGGACGGCACTTTCAAGGTAACTTTGACCGTGGTCGGATCGATTGTCTCGGCCTTGTCCATGACTTGGGCGACGTTGCTGCCCCAGCGGATTTTGGCACCATATTCCTTGCACGCATTAAGTGTAAAGGTCACATCATCCGCACTAAAGTCTTTGCCATCGCTCCACTTGATGCCCGAACGAGTTTTGATTGTCAGCTCTTTGAAATCAGCCGAGAACTTGTAGCTCTCAGCCAGCCACATGTATTCTTTGTCGGCAAAAGCGCTGTAGAACGCCAGAGGCTCATAGATCAGGTTCGAGCCAAACTGGTGGTTCGCTACTGGCACAAAAGGATTCCATTGATCCCACTCGACAAACTTGCCCTGCTGGCCACCACGAACCGCGATAAATGTCTTGTTGCGCGGCACATCTTTGATGCCGCTTACGGCGGGGGCTGCTGCCGGCGCACTGGGCTTGGTAGCCTCGGCGGCGGGTGCGTTCTTTGCTGCTGGTGCCGCAGCAGGGGCTGCGGCCGGCGCTGGGGCACAGGAGGCCAGCAGCGGGGATGCCAAGGCGGCCACACCCATGACTTCAGCCAGCTCGAGAAACTTCCGACGCGTCACCTTACGTTTGTTACGAAACTCTGCCATTTCATTACTCCTTGTTTTCGAACGATCTTGGGTACTGTTTGAAGATCAGACTAAACATCAAGTCAAATCACTCAATTCAGTAACGAAATCCGAACTAAATAAAACCAACAAGTCAAAACGGCTTTCATTTAGCGCAAAAGCCGCTGAAATACTATGTTTCGCCGTAGGTGTCAAAATCTTAAGACTTAGTTGGTTTTATTTAGGAAATGAACCTGTATCACGTTTTATCGATCGCATACTTTGCTGTGACACACCTTGGGGATAGTGGATGAGCGTAATGCCACTGTGTAAAAAAGCTGCTTCGGATTAAGAACTAATCTAGCACCACGTATGGGAGCTGTCAAATTTGGCTTGGATAATTGTGGGCGATGGTGGACGCGCTGGACTAGACTGCGGTCATGATCATCATTGGGCTTATGTCGGGCACGTCGGCGGATGGAATTGATGCAGCGGTGGTCGAGATAGGTGATGCTATCGAGAAACGTCAACTGGATTGGCGGCTGCTGGCCCACATCACCCTGCCTTATTCTGTTGCAGTACGCCAGGAGATATTTGCGTGTATGTCTCCACAGACCGGCTCAGTGAATCGTATTTGCGCACTAAACGTGGCACTCGGCCAGGCATTTGCTGATGCGGCCATCCGTGCGGCACAGGTAGCCCAGTTGTCGCTCAAGCAGATTGATCTTATCGGCAGCCACGGTCAGACACTGTGGCACATCCCTGGCCAAGCCACATTGCAGATCGGTTGCGCGGCCAGCATTGCCGAACGCACCGGTATTACGACGGTGAGCAATTTTCGCGCCCGTGACATTGCCGCAGGCGGCCAGGGCGCACCATTGGTCGCCTATGTCGATGCGCTGCTGTGCAGTCACCCTAACAAGAGTCGCGCCTTGCAAAATATTGGCGGCATCGCCAACGTGACCTTTTTGCAACCCGGATCATCGGCACACATCGCCTTCGACACTGGCCCCGGCAATATGTTGATAGACGATGCAGCCAGGCGAATCACCCACGGGGAATGGCATTTCGACCGCGATGGCGCATTGGCGGCCCAAGGAACGATAAACACGCGGTTACTGGCGTGGCTAATGGCGCATCCGTATTTGCAACAGCATCCACCCAAGACTACTGGACGCGAACTATTTGGGGCGCAATATGGGGAGGAAGTATGGCAGCACGCCGGCGCATCGGGCATCCAGGAGATGGATGTGATTGTGACACTTACGGCGTTCACCGCAACATCCATCGCGCAGGCCTATCGGCAATTCTTGCCGACGCTACCCGATGAGGTAGTTATTTCGGGCGGAGGTGCGCGCAACCCGGTGTTGATGCAAGCGTTGCGCACTAACTTGCCAGAATGTGCGGTGCGCAGTCTGGACGAAATCGGAATTCCAGCGGAAGCCAAAGAGGCGTTGGCCTTCGCAATCCTCGCTTATTTGACGATACAGCAGCGCCCCGGCAATCTGCCAAGTGCTACAGGAGCGACCCATCCGGTTGTGCTGGGCGACATCACACCGGGTGTCAATTTTCGCGGGTTGCTCGGCACGGTATAGCTGACTACTTAGGCCACTGGTCGGTGATTCCAAGGCTCTTCCAAAAGCAACCCTGAAGAGCTATAACCAGCCAGTGCGTACTTGACGGCTTGGTCCAGCATCATGGCGCGACCCTCGGTCCAGGCAGACTCGAAGTCATTGTTTCCGAGTTCGGCGCGGGCTGCATCAATGGCGGGTACCACGATACTGGACACAGCATTGCGGCGCCACTGGTCCATAGAATGCTTCTCTGATCTTATAACCGTTGCAGCCGCGAGTAACCGGATCACTCGCCTCGCATCTCCACTGTGGTGCGCCAAGCCCGCCATTTGCACCAGCACAGATTCCAACTCGAGCAAGCTTCCCATTTGGTGAAATCCACGCAGGCATTGCAGCAAGTGGGGTGTACCCTCGGTGAGATTTCCTTGTGCGATGAGTAAAGTGGCCAATTGGAACTGGACAGAGTGAATTCGATAAATCCACACTGTCTGGCGTGTTAGTGCAAGCGCCTGGTCTAGGTAAACGATTGCCTGGTCCAGGTGCCTCAGCATGCGCTCTGCAAATGCAAGTTCTGCTAACGTGCCCGCAGACCATGTTGTTTGCGCATACCGGCTTGCCTGCTGCCATAAGGTCAACGCTTCGATGAGAACCTGTCGAGCTTGCGCATACTGAGTGTTTGCATTAAAAAAGTCGCCCAGTAGAGTTAAGAGAACAGCCTGCTGTTCCTCGCTCCCCTCCTCTCTCAAATGCGACACGATTTCCTCACACAGTATTCTCGCGCGAATTGGGTTGATCAGGTGGAGTATGCGCAAAGCATTCTGTGCGGATCGGATATCCAGCGTATCCTGAGCAATTTGGATAGATTCCTCAAGCAGCGGCATCGCGCGCGCATAGTCACCCGCGCGTATCGCCAAGTCACCCAAATCCCATAGTGCCCGACTCACACCGGCTAGCGATCCGACCAGCCGAAACAGTCCTAATGCCTCCTCGGCTAGCAATTGAGTATACGCAGTATCTTCTACCTGGTTAACGAGGAATTGGATGCACCAGGCCATACCCACGCGGTCATCCGTTTCTCGGAATATCGCGAGGCTTTCCTCGGCAACTTGGATACCTTTTTCTGTTTCGGCCCGCACGACCAGTATGCTGGCATAGACCATGAGTGCACGTGCTCTAGCAGGAGCTGGCGCCTGACTCCCGTGTGCCACGGCTTCGCTCAGCCATTCATATGCTTCTTGCATGGATCCACGGAAATGCCACCAATATGGACGCAGCGCTGCCGCTAGGCGTAGCATCATCTCGCCCCCATCCGTTTCAGCGCATATTCGCGCCCAGTCAAATGCCGCCCGAATGTTGTTGTAGTCGGGATCGAGGCGCTTCACCCACGCATATACATGCCGGCCACCCAGGTCCATTGTCTCCTCAGCCATTGCCAGGAAATAAGCGAGATGCTGCTTGTATGTGCGAGCCAACTCCACCTCGCCACGCTCTGTCAGCTTTATGCGAGCATACTGTCGGATGGTCTCAAGCAAGTGATAGCGGGGTGCCATACCATGCTTCATGCCCTCGCCGGGCGTCATCACAACTAAGGACTTGCTAACAAGTTGCAACAGGATCAACTGGATGTCGAACTCTAGAGAACCCTCATCCGAACACACCACCTTCACTGCATCTGCCGTCCAGCCCCCTACGAACACGGAGAGGCGCGCTAGGATAACCTGCTCTTGCTCACTTAACAGGTCATAGCTCCAGTCCAGCGTCTCACGCAAGGTTCGATGGTGTGACAGCGCCACACGACTGCCCCTGTTGAGAAGGGTGAAACGGTTGTCCAGTCTTGCCACAATATCCGTGATAGGAAGCACCGCGATCAACGCAGCCGCCATCTCGATCGCCAGTGGAATGCCATCCAGCAGGCAGCAGATATGCGCGGCGGTCGCAAGAATGTCGTGTGTAAGAGAAAGTCCAGGTTGAGACAGCTTGGCATGCTCGATAAATAGTTGCACAGCGGTGTAGTCACGAATTTGTTCGAACACGGGCAAATGTAATGGGTCGGGTATGGTGAGGGAGGGCACCGGCCAAGCAGCCTCACCAGATACACGCAACAGCTCTCGGCTCGTTGCCATGATGCGCAGATGGGGACATGCACGGAGGAACATGTCGGCAAACTCAGCGCACACCTGGATCAGATGCTCGCAGTTATCGAGAATCAGTAACGCCTGCTTACCTGCGAGGAATGTGGTCAGTGTCGCAACAGGCATATGATTAGATGCACTGGGAAGACCAAAGACAGCGGCGACCGTTTGGGGCACCAAGGCTGCATCCATGATCGGTGCCAGTTCGACCAGCCACACTCCATCAGTGAACTGGTCCAACATCACCCCTCCAGCTTCCAGTGCCAGCCGTGTCTTGCCCACCCCGCCGGCGCCGGTCAACGTCAGCAAACGGTTCACACCCATCAAGCGGGTCACTTCCTGCAAGTCGTCTTCGCGCCCGATCAAACGGGTCAGGGATGCAGGGAGGTTGGTGCGACGCGTAGTAGTGAGATTTGCTGACGACATGGCCATTTCATCGTCCAGTTTGTTGCGTGCGACCTCCGCCATCTCAATCAACCGCTGAGCCCATTCTGGCTCATTGCGCAGGTTCAGCGCATCGATGAATTGTGCCCGCACCATCGCAGGGTCGGGCTTGCGCGAATCACCTTCGAGGCGTGTGATCTGGGCTTCAGAATATCCTACCGCGATGCCCAATTCCCGCTGGGTCAACCGTGCGCGCCGTCGTAAGTGCTTTAATAATTCGCCGAAAGTGGTAAACGAATCAGAATGCAGTCCAACACGTCCCATGCTGTCACGCTCCCGCCGGTTCAATGGTTGGATTGTAATCCAAGAGTGCCACCATCATTCACGAGAAAGGGTAACAGCACATCCAAAAACCTTTGTCAACTCGGTGTCAGGAAATGTCAACTTTTCGATCTCCTGAGTCACTAAGCTCATCACAAGTAACTAATAATTTTATAGGAGATATGAGAATGATACAAGACTTCAATCAACGAGTGGCCGTCATCACTGAGGTGGGCTCCAACATTGGGCGTGCCTTCGCCAATTACTGTGCCATGGAGAAGATAAGTGTGCTTCTGGCTGATGACGATCAAGCAGTGTTGGGATGCGCAGAACGTGAATTGCAGGAGAGGGGTGCAACCGTATCGACCCTACAGGTTGACCTTTCGAAAGTTGGGGGAGCGCAGGCTTTAGCACTTATAGCACTCGATACCTATGGCCATGTTGACCTGTTCTTTAACCACGCCGATATGTTCAATAGCGGCGGCATCGATTGGGAATCGAGTTACGCCTCAAACCTGTGGGGTATGGTCCAAAACCTACGGGTGTTTGTGCCCATCATGCTGACTCAAAACGTCCCGTGCTTCATCGTCAACACCGCACCTCTTGCCGGGTACCTGTCCTTTTCCCCCGGCGTCACGTGTCAGGTCACTGAATACGCCACCGCCGGTCCTACTTGGATCGTGACGCCCAAATCAGCGGTCATGCAAAACCAACCTATCAACTCATGCAAAAAATCTGATGAGCAGGCCCACGCACCACACACAGGCTTATACCTCTTTGATGGCATCCAGTCTAGCCAACCCTCCTGCCAAACTGCCGGTCAGATTATCTCTACAATCGCAGAGGTTTGGAGTGGCAGCAAATTGGGCAAAGAACCCAGGCCCCTTTAACGCAAAGACGCAAAGCTTTTAGGCTTTGCGTCTCTGCATTAATCTAGTGTTGGATTAGCGGTACAAAATCACTTTATCACTTCGCCTTTGGCAGACACAACATACCAAACGTGGCCGACATCCTGACCGGTGACATCACCGGGTTTGGTGTCTTTGAACCAGTAATATAGAGGCATGCCGTTATAGGTCACTTGCAACTGGCCATCCTTGCGCTTGGTGACACCCAGCAGCTTGGAATCGCCACCCGCACCAATATGCGGCGCGCCTTTGGTGATCAGGGGTGGCCAAGCCGTGGCACACTTGTCATAGCAGTTGCTCACACCTTTCTCGTCTTCGGTATACATGTAAAGGGTCAAGCCATTTTGGCCGACAAGGACATTGCCAGGAGCCAAACTGCCCACAATCAAATGGGCGCCTTCGGTAAACAAGGCATCACCATTGGCTTGCATCATGTACCAAACCGAGCCCACGTCTTGACCGAGCCAATCGCCCGCTGCCTTATCTTGGAACCAGTAATAGACTGGGAAACCGTTATAAGTCACTTGCAAGTTGCCATCTTTGCGCTTGGTCACGCCGATCTTCTTGCCTTCGACACCTTCGCCTGCGCTGGGTGCACCTTTGGTCAACAAAGGAGGCCAAGCAACGGCGCACTTGTCATAGCACACGCTGGGGCCATCTTTGCTGTCTTTAGTAAACAGATACAAGACTTTGCCCTTTTCGTCCGTTATGACTTGGCCCAAAGGCGTTGTGCCAAGTGTGACCTTCGCGCCAGATGTCTTCAGCACCTTGCCCGCCGGGGTCATCATGTACCAGACTTTGCCCACATCCTGGCCCAACCAATCGCCTGCGGCCTTGTCTTTGAACCAGTAATACAGTGGTAAACCGTTATAAGTGACCTGCAGCTTGCCATCTTTGCGGATGGTGGTGCCAAGCAAGCGTTTATTCACGCCTGCAGCAGCCACAGGTGCGCCAGTAGTGAGCAAGGGCGGCCAAGCAAATGCGCAACGGTCATAGCACACACTCGTATTCTTAGTGTCTTCGGTGTACATGTAGAGCACCATGCCTTTTGAATCCACAAGCGCCTTGCCAAGAGGTGTGACACCCACCGCGACAGAGGTGCCCGCATCTGATTGCGCCGCAGCCGGTAATGTTGCCGCTTGCGCAGACAGCACAATAGCTCCGGCCAAAAATGCGGCCAGCACTGGTTTAATCTTCATATTTAATTTCTCCTTGTTCTCGATCTAATTCACGGTCTAAACAAAAAAACAAAGTTGTAGCGCTACAGCTTTCTGGTTAGACTAACGCTACTTTGTCTGTCGGCGGATGTATGAAGATTGGACTAATGCTTAACACTCGCCAAGAAAATCGCGCATACGTTGCAACGCTAAGTCTGGATCACGCAGCAAATTCGCCTGATCGGCCAACCTGAATAACTCGGCTAAATGGGGGACACTGCGGGCAGTTTCTTGTACGCCGACCATCTTGAAACGATCTTGATAGCCATTGAGGTATGCCAGGAACGTGATGCCGGTCTTGTAGTGATAGGTCGGGGTCTGGAAGATATGGCGTGCTAGGGCAACCGTCGGCTCCAAAATTGCGCTATACGTGTGGGTGTCTCCTGCATCCAACGCATGAAAAGCTGCCGCTGCTGCAGGTGCAATCGCATCGAAGATACCCAGCAAGGCATCACTGTAACCATGCTCATCACCCAGAATCAGGGTCGGGTAATTGAAGTCATCGCCGGTATACATGCGCACCCCAGCTGGCAATTGCCGACGCATATCGATCTCGCGTTGCGCATCCAGCAAAGAGATTTTGATGCCGTCAATCTTGTTGGCATGCGCCTGCAAGATCGACAGACAAGTGACCATCGCGGCAGATATATCGCGCGAGCCCCAATAACCAGCCAGTTGCGGGTCAAACATATCACCCAGCCAATGAATGATCACAGGTTGCTTGACCTGCGCCAAAATGCGGTCATACACACGCACATAGTCGTCGGGCGTTTTGGCGCAGGCGGCCAGCGCCCGGCTGGCCATCAAAATGATGCGTCCGCCGAGTGATTCGACAAACCCCACTTGTTCTTCGTAGGCGGCGATGACTTCATCAATACTGCGGTCGGGATGTGGCTTGAGGTGATCGGTGCCCGCCCCGCTAGCCATGGTCGCGTCCATCGACTTAGCCTCCTGTATGCTGCGCCGAATCAACTCTTGGCTGGTCACCCAATCGAGCCCCATGCCGCGCTGTGAGGTATCCATCGCTTCGGCCACCGCAAACCCCAGTGACCACAAGTGGCGACGATAGGCCAACGTAGCATCCCAATCCAGTTGAGCCGGACGGGTGCTGTCACTATGATCAACGATGGGATCGGCGACAACATGGGCAGCGGCAAAGGCGACCCGACTGGTGAAAGCATGCGTCGTCAGCTGTGAAACATGGGGCGTGGAACGGAGGGCGTAGGGCGCAAAGCCACCATTGGACGTAGGGAGTGTAATCGTGTTACTTGGCATTTTTCTGCGCTTCCTTGGCGGCTTCAAGCAACTCGCGTTGTGGATGAGATTTGTAATAGGGATCGAGCGGGTAGCAGCCGGAGATCAGACCATTGCGCGGGCCGGTAGTGCAATCGCTAAACGTGCGGCAAATATTCTTGCGCTGAAGTGGCCTGCCTGCTAACGTATCGGTGACCATCTCCGGATAGCTCACCACCATCCGGCCAACACCCACGCTATCGACAGCGCCCGTACGAATCACGGCTTGCGCCACATTCGGCAACCACTCCTGCAAGTACGAATAGCCAGTACCCACTATCAGCAGATTGGGATGCTGAAGCTTGAGTCGGGCCGTGATATTGATCTGCCGCGCCACACCCACTAGCGGATCTTCGGGCGGTTGATAACCATCAGACGGCGGAAAAAGGGCTGGACGCTGAATATGCGGATTGTAGTACGGGCTGCCCGCAGTGAGGCAAACCAACTCAATCCCAAGCGCTTCAAGCGAATCTAGAAACATATTGGGCTCGGTTAGATCAATACCTATGCCAGTGCCATCCCCGCCAAAGGCATACGGATAAACACCCGTAGCAGCAGGCGCATCGGCCACACCCGTGCCATCGGGACCGGGCTTGAAGGGCATCCAGTCGAACGCACTGAGGCGCACCCCGATATGCAGTCCAGGCGCAGCAGCCCGGATCGATGCGACCGCATCACGCAGAAAGCGAGTGCGGTTGTCGAAGCTACCGCCATATTTGCCAGGACGCGCGTAGGCGCTGAGAAACTCGTGGCCCAGGTAGCCGTGGCAATGCTTAAGGTCGACAAACTCATAGCCAGCGCGTTGGGCCAAACGGGCCGCACTGCCCATATCTACAATGATGCTATCGATCTCATTGTCGCTGAGCAATGCGCTCTCTGGCACGTGAAATTTGGAGTCAAGCCAAAGATGTCTATACAAGGTGCGTGGTTCCATGCGTTTCTTGTCATTGGGCTTGCTGAACCGACCCGAGTGAGTCAGTTGTAGCCCAATGAGCAAATCGTCGGTGTTCCCAAAGCGCTCTTGATGTGCCGCGATCAGCGTTTCGCGCAAGCCAGCCAAGTCGGGCAATGTGCGTTCGTTAATGACCAACTGATTGGGGTTGGCGCGGGCCTCATGTTGGATTGCAACCGCTTCCCCACCCCAAATAAGTTTGGCCCCGCTGATGCCAAAGCGCTGCCAACGCCGAATGGTGTGTTCGCTGGGGCGACCGTCTGCGCTACCATCCCAGCCTTCCATCGGCAAAATGGCAAAGCGATTGCCAATGATCTTGAGTTTGTTCGTAAGCGGCTGCGCCAAGGGCGATGAAGGGCCGTGCTGTATCACATCATCAAAAGGCAACGTCACCTTCAGTTTGGCAAGATGTGCACGGAAATCGTCCCCAGTGCGTAAAGTGGCGATACGGGTGTAATTCATAGAATGCTTTTTATTATGGTATGGGCCAAATGACAAATAAGCTCGGCTCATCTCCCAACTGATTGGAGAACGTACAATGATTGCCTGTCGGTATCATGCCCCTCATAAACAGATAGCATCCTGAGCGAAGTCGAAGGGTGCGCTTCGCACGAAAGCCGGGTTTCTGGCACTCGCCTATGATGTGCCTAAAGCATCAGACTCGCAGTGCTACACGGCGAAAACCAATGGCGATGGAAACATTTCTTCGTCATCGTTCGCATCCTTCGACTTCGCTCAGGATGCTTACTCGAATGAGGTAAGAAGGTGCACAGTTTGCCTGAGCAATCCAATCAGTTGGGAGATGAGCCATAAGCTCAAAGCGCTTTATCTTCTCCCAGAACACAATTGGCATCTAATCTATGGCCCAGAGGAGCAACGCGATATTGCGGCACAGGTCGAGTTGATTACACCAACCCAGATCGAACCGACGCAATTGCCCACATGGCACGGCCAGCTTGATTTGGTCGAAGCTATCTTTTCCGGTTGGGGCATGCCGAAAATGGACGCGGTTTTCTTCAATATCTTCCCAAATTTGAAAGTGTTGTTTTACGGTGCGGGCGCAGTCAGTGGCTTTGTCACAGATGAGGTCTGGCAGCGCGATGTCGCCATTAGCAATGCCAATGTCGCCAACGGCGTGTCGGTCGCGGAATATACAACAGCGCAAATCATTCTTTGCTTAAAACAAACCTGGCAGCAGGCCCAGCGCGTGCGACAAATGCAAACCTTCCAGGCCGCACGAACCCATGTCGCGGGCGTGTATGGCAGCACGGTTGGGCTGGTCTCGCTCGGGGCGATAGGGCGGATGGTGGCCGAGCGGTTGCGTGCGTTTGATGTGCGGTTGATCGCCTATGACCCGTTTGTCTCACACGAAATAGCGCAATCGCTGAACATCGAGTTGTGTTCACTCGAGGAAGTGTTTCAGCGCAGCGATGTGATCACCTGCCATACACCCTGGTTACCAGAGACAGTCGGGATGCTGACCGGCGCACTGTTTCGCCAGATGAAGCCCGAGGCGAGTTTCATCAACACCGCACGCGGAGCCGTCATCAAAGAGAATGAAATGATTCAAGTGTTGAGCGAGCGTCCTGATTTATTCGCCGTGCTGGATGTGACTTACCCCGAGCCACCGCCCACCGATTCGCCCCTGTATCGTCTGCCGAACGTACTGCTCACGCCGCATATCGCAGGCAGTATGGACAGCGAATGCCGCCGCATGGGTCGCATGATGGTCGATGAACTGGGACGCTGGTTGCGCGGCGAACCACTGCAACATCGGGTCACCCGCGCATATGCGCGCGCATTTGGCTAAATAAAACCAGATGCGCACGCTAAACAAACATCTCAACAAATAGCTTTGAGCTATACAGACATTTACACATTTAACAAATCACATCTTCATAATTTCTAAACAAGATTAGCCTAAAGTCTGGACAGCGCGAAACCTGTGAACGCGTCGGCATTTTCGGATTGAGCGTAGTGCTGCGAAGTTTGACCGAAATTGCGTTGGTCATACTGCCATTTGCAATTTATCGCTCGATCCAATAGCGCAACAAGAGCAATGGTGTGTAAAGCATCATCAATCTGATGCTTAATGTATAAAAACAGTCTTGCCTATCGTAAGTTATAGCCAGATTTGGTTGGAATTAAGAAAGTCATAAGCATTTTGCTACTGGATATGCGCACAATGCGTTCCGGCGTACATCGCCAAAATTTTAGCCAATCGGCACAGACAAAAACTTAGGATAAAAGAAGGATAAATGATGAAAATACAATCCCTGAAACAAACACACAAATATCTGACTGCAATAGCTGCAATTCTCGTGCTGAGCGCATGCGCAGCCAATCGCACGAACACGGCAATCGTTGCACCCACCACGGCACCAGCCATAGCCGCGCCAACTACTGTGCCGGCAACACAAGCCCCCACAGTGGCTCCCACAGCAACAACGGCGGCTGCAACCAAACCCACAGAAGCCGCAAAACCAACCGAAGCTGCAACGAGCAAACCCGCCGAGACAACGCTGAATGTAGTCTTTAAGATTGACCAAAGCCAAAGCAAAGCAACGTTTACGTTAGACGAAAAACTAGCGGGCAACCCCAAGACCGTTGTCGGCACATCGCCCGGCGTGAGCGGCGACATCACTGTGAACCCGGCCGATCCAAGCCAAAGCAAGATTGGCACGATTCAGATTGATGCCAGCCAATTCGCCACCGACTCTGGTTTTCGCGATCGCGCCATCAAAAACTTCATTTTGCAAACCTCAAAAGAAGGCAACAAGTTCATCACATTTGAACCCACAACGATCGAGGGGTTACCAGCCAAAGTCGATACCGGTGCTGCGATCAGCTTCAAGGTTACGGGCAATCTCACCATTCGTGGCGTGTCACAGCCGGTAACGTTTGAGACCACCCTCACCCAGAAGTCCGACACTGAGCTGAGTGGCACGGCCAAGACAACCGTCAAACGCAGCGCGTATCAGTTGGAAATTCCAAGTGTGCCCAGCGTGGCCGATGTCACCGATGATGTGGGACTGGAGTTTACGTTCGTTGCGACCAAAGCGTAGTTAAGAGGTGCGGCTATCGTCCGGAGCGCTGGCTAAACGCAACATCCTGCATTTGTAAAGCGCTCCGGACGATTCCCCACAAAGGAAGTAAATCATGTATTTCAAATCCATCTCTCCCAAATATCTACTTGCGGCTGCGACCATGGCCTTGCTGTTTGCTGCATGCGGTGGACAGTCCAATTCGGCCCCATCCGCAACGGCGAGCAGCCCAACAGCGGTGCTAGCGGCAACCCAAGCACAGGCTGTCCCGACAGCAACGCAAGCAGAAGCAACCGCAACTAAGAGTGGTGACACCAGCACCCCTACGGCTGCACCCGCCGCCGCAGTTGCCAGCGTCACGAAGATCAACTTGAACACGGCCACCGCAGAGCAGATTCTGACCGTGCCCAACGCAGGCAATCGAATGGTGCGCGAATTTCAGGAATATCGTCCTTACGCCAGCATCGCCGAGTTCCGCAAAGAGCTTGGCAAATATATCGATGCCGC
>JANMVQ010000338.1:0-61580 GCA_031392845.1 Chloroflexota bacterium | reverse complement strand
TACTAATCCCCTGCCGCCAGCGCTTCGGCTTCGGTGACTAGCCGGTCTAATTCGTCGAAGCCGATCTGCCAGAAGGCCGGGTCAGTGATATCCACGCCCACGATCTTCATTTGCTCACGCGGGCTAAGGCTGCCACCTGATTCCAGCAGGGCAGTGTATTTTGGCACAAATGCCTCACCCTCGCGGCGATATTTGCCCACCAGCGCCAACACCAGTAGCTCACCAAACGAATAGGCATAGCAATAAAATGGGGTGTTGATAAAGTGCGGAATATAAGACCAACCCCATTCATACCCAGATGTTTGGTGAATGGCATCGCCATAATAGGGTGCATTGGCCTCTAACCACAGCTTCCCAATCTGCTCGCCACTCAGCCGTCGCTCAACTCGTGCGGAATACGCTTTCTCCTCAAAACGGGTCAGCACATTTTGGCGAAAAACCGTGGCAAAACTCTCTTCGATCTTGCTACACAACAATGCTAGTCGCTTTTGCGGAGTGTCCATGCGGCGCAACAAATCTTGAAACAGCAACATCTCCGCAAATACGCTGGCGGTCTCGGCTACTGGCAAGGTTGGGTGGTAGTTGAATAGGCTCTGCTTGCGGCTAAGGTAATAATGAATGCCATGCCCCAGCTCGTGCGCCATAGTCATAGCATCGCGCAGGTCGTCAGTGTAGTTACACAAGATAAAGGGATTATATTTTGGGGCGGTGCCGCTGCAGAATGCGCCACCCCGCTTGCCTTTGCGCGGCTCCGCATCGATCCAACGCTCGTCGTAAAAGCGTTGCACGATCTCGGCGAATTTCGGTGAGAAGCGCTGCATCGACGACATAGTGGCCAGACGGGACTCCTGAAACGTCATCTTCTCTTTCACATCGAATAGTGGTGCATACTGGTCGTACAACTCCAGCTGGTCCAGCTTCAGCAGTTTGGCTTTGAGCTTGAAATAGCGGTGCGCTAGTGGGTAATTGCGCTCAATCACCGACATCATCGCACCCACTGTTTCTGAGTCAGTCTCATTGGACAGATGACGCGCGGCAGCGGGGTGCTCATAGTGACGCAACCGATTGCTGACCAAATGATCTTGAAAACGCGTATCGTATACAAAGGACAGAACCGAGCTATTTTCCTGTAATTTGCCGTAGAACCCTTCCCACGCTTTTTGTCGCACAGTACGGTCAGAGTCACGCATCAGGGACAGCACTTCGCTCTGGTTCAGTTCGCGAGTCTGACCGTTCAACTCAACTTTGTAACGCGCGCTGGCCAAGAGCTCCGAGTGCATCTTTTGCCAAGCTTGGATGCCAGTCAGGTTCTTATCATTAATGATCTTCTCTTCGGCCTCGCTAAGCGTGTGTGGCTTGCTCTTGCGCTCACTTTGCAAATAGTGTTTGTAATCCGCCAATGCTGGATCATTAATCAGGCGCTCGGCATCTGCCTCAGATAGCGCAATCCATTCCAAATCGAAAAAGAGCAAATGGTTGCGCAAATGGGTCATGCGCTCCTCAATCCGTTGCAATAGCACGCGGTTGCCGTCTTGGCTAGTATCGGACGCGTACGAAAGCGCAGCAAAGCCATGAATACGATACAGCCCCGTATGCAACGTTTCTGAATCTTTCAGCGCGGCCAATAACAAAGACGCAGCTGGACCACCGGGCACGTTTATGGCATTGCGATAATGTTGTTCAAACTCAGCTACAGCTTGCTCACCGTGCGCCAACGCCACATCAATATCCGGATCGTCAATCGCTTTAAATAGGGATGCACCCAAATCCCACGCCACGCCGATGGCGCTGCTGCCGCTTTGGGCTATGTCGTCCGGATGGGCATTCACACTGAAAGAGTTGGGGTATCTCATGGGTCTATTCTATTATGCGTCTTCGTAAACGTATTCGTCGGGGTCTTCGTGATCGTTCACGTCTTCGCCTCCGTAATCGACTGTGTCAACGCTAAAATGCACCTATGCAAGGAATTAAATCCATTTCGCCACGTGAGTACGCAGCGCAAGATCAGGTCGTCCGCGCAACCCTGATCGATGTGCGCGAGCCGTGGGAGTTCAGCGTCGCTCACATCGAAGGAGCACAACTCAAACCGCTCGGCCAACTTCATGAATGGGCGGCGACGCTCGACAAGGACACACCCTACGTCATCATGTGCCATCATGGCGGGCGGAGCATGATGGCCTGTCAACTCTTGGCCCAGGCTGGCGTCAAAAGCGTTGCCAATCTTGATGGTGGCATCAATGAATGGTCGCTCAGTGTCGATCCTACGATTCCGCGGTATTAGTGCGAACCCATGGCTCGACGAACGCTTCTGTTATTAACGTTGATCGCAGTCCTGCTGACTCAGGGTCCGCTGCAGATCACCCATGCTTACACACCGGTTGACGCACTGAATACTCAGGTGGAAGACCTGCTGCGGAGTTTGTCCGTGGAGCGCAAAGTCGGGCAATTGTTTGTCGTCAGTTTTCGCGGCACCGATGCATCAATCAATTCGGATATCGCCCATCTCATTATTGACAACCACATTGGTGGTGTGCAGTTGAGCGCTACCCATCAAAATTTCTCCAACACCCTGCGCACCGCCGAACAAATTGCCTCCTTAACCAACGACCTACAAACCTTGGCTGCCAGCGCTGCACTAAGCAGCACCCAGATCAGTACGGACACGGCTGGATCCAATGCATTCATCCCATTGCTCGTCGCCATATCGCAAGATGGCGTCAGTTCGCCACACACCGAGTCCAGTTTAGGCCTGACCCCCATCCCCACCGAGATGGCGCTTGGAGCCACCTGGAAACCTGAAAACGCGGAGATCGTGGGGCGCATACTGGGAGAAGAGTTGGCCCAGATGGGCATCAACGTGCTCATTGGCCCAACCTTAGACGTGGCCGACAATCCCAAACCCGGCGCATCCGGCGATGCTGGCACACGCGTGTTTGGCGGCGACCCATTCTGGGTGAGCCGGTTTGGGGCAGCGTATGTAGCGGGTGTCCGGCGCGGTGGTCACAATAATGTGGCGGTGGTGCCGCGCAACTTCCCCGGCTTGGGATCATCCGACCGCAGCGTAGACGAAGAAATCCCCACAGTGCAAAAATCATTGGAGCAGCTCAAGCAGATCGATATGGTACCGTTCTTTGCGGTCACCCAAAACGACCCAGCCAACGAGTCTGCGGCAGATGGGCTGCTCGTGTCGCATATTCGCTATCGCGGCTTTCAGGGCAACATTCGTGCCAGTACTCGCCCAGTCAGCTTTGATGCGACGGCCTATCAAGCCCTGATGACCCTGCCACAGATTGGCCCATGGCGCGCTGCCGGGGGCGTTACCTTTAGCGATGTGTTGGGCAGCCGCAGTGTGCGGCGCTTTTACGATCCGCTCGAGACGACGTTCAATGGTCGGCAGATTGCACAGGATGCCTTTGTGGCTGGCAACGACGCCCTGCTGCTAGGCGATTTTGGCCTGACCGACGACTGGCAAGTGCAGCTCGACACAATTAAAGACACCATCTCGTATTTTCAGTCCAAGTATCGCGATGACCGGGCTTTTGCTGCGCGGGTCGATGATGCCTTACGGCGGATATTAAACCTAAAGCTGCGATTGTATGGCGGTCGATTTAACTTGCAGGAGGCCCAAGTCGATCCGGTGGCTGCTGCGCAGATCGAGCCTAATCAACAGGCTATTTCAGCCATCGCCAGAGACGGCATGACGTTACTCTCACCCGACCTGCGCGATTTGCGTGCGGTGCTGCCCAGCGCTCCAGTCAAGGGAGAATCGATTGTGTTTATCACCGACGATCGCCTCATCAAACAGTGTGAGGCGTGTACACCCTCCACAGCGATCTCGCCCACGATCCTGCGAGATACTGCCCTGACCTTATATGGACCCAACACGACCGGCCAAGTTAGCCCAGACCGTGTCACCGCATTGACGTTTAGTGATTTGACCCAAGTGCTAACCCAAACAATAACCCAGACAGTAAACCCGCCTGCCATTCCAACAACTGCGACTATCACACCCATCGGGCTTACCATTACATCTACCCGAGAGGCCACCGGTACGGTTGCGCCTGCTCAATTCCTAGGTCCACCCATACCCACCCTCACACCCACCTTAATCGTAACATCCAGCCTGCCAAAAGTGCAAAGCGCAATTGATGGGGCGCAATGGATTGTGATTGCCATGCTCGATATGGATCCCGCCGTGCCGTCGACCCGCGTACTGCGCGAGTTTCTTTCCAAACGAGCGGATGCTTTGCGCGATAAGCGGGTAGTCGTGTTCGCCTTTAGCGCACCGTATTATTTGGACACCACCGAAATCAGCAAGGTCACCGCCTATTTCGGGGCTTACAGTCGTTCACCCGGTTTTTTGCAAGCGGCTGTGCGCACGCTGTTCGGTGAGGTGGCCCCGGGTGCATCGCCGGTATCTGTGCCATCGCTAGATTATTCACTCAGCAAGCGGGTCGAGCCTGACCCAGAGCAGGAAATCTCTCTTACAACTGACGAGACGATTACCAATACCGAAGGCACCGCTGTGCTGGTGGATAAAAAGATCAACGATAAGCTGAAATTACGAGCAGGCCCGGTGCTGGATCGGAATGGACGACCCGTGCCAGACGGCACCCAGGTGCAGTTTGTACTACGCTTTCCTGTGGAACGGGTGGAACAGCGTCAAGATCCAGTCTATACCCGCGATGGGATCGCCGAGACATCCATTGTCATCGACCGCAAAGGCAAGGTGGAAGTGCGCGCGATTGCCGAGCCGGCACTCCGTTCGCTGATCATTAAGCTAAATATCAGCGACAATGAGCAAGTCTCGATTGAGACGATTAAGCCAACCCCAGCACCTACGGCTACACCTGAGCCAACATTCGCCCCCACCATCCTCCCAACGCTTGCGCCTACACCTGCGCCAACTGTTATGCCTGTGCCAGTGACAGGTGCCAAAGTTAGCGAATCCACCTTTCTCTACACTCTGTTTAGCATGATCATAGGCACGTTGATTGCCGCTAGGGTTTTGGCCCAGCAATTGAGTAGGATGAGTGCAACACAGCGTTGGCGGCTGTTGCTATGGAGTTGGATCGTAGGTTGGGGGGTGTATGGCCTCTACGCTTGGTTTACACCAGAGTTGGGGCTGCTCAGCCGCGCTCTGGGCGAAGGCGGCTTTGTGCTGGTTGCGTTACTGGCGATGACCACTACAGTGATCATTGCAGTTGCCACCGGCTTTGGCAAGGCCAAACGGGCTTGAATATCTGGTTCTCCCGACTTTGGCAGGATTAACAAAAATCTATAACTAACTGGTTTCTTTATAAGGACAAGATGATGGAATTTCTAAAAAAATTATTTGGTGGCGGTAAACCTGCTGGAGAAGACACCAGTGCGCTCTATTTTTACCTGAAAGGCAAAAAATGCGGTGCCATCACTCGCCTGCGCATCGACATGCGCAATGACTTGAGCCTGGATGACAACGACAACTACTACGTGCGCAAAGTGGCTGTCGACAACAAATGCTACGGCCAGGTCGAACTGGAACTGTGGTTCGATGCCAATCGACGTGAAACCAACCGTCAGGTTACCGGTGGTGAGTTGGTGAGCGAAGCAGAATGGCTGCAATCGCAGAAACCTACGTAACCTTAGAAATCATCCGTGCTCCTATTAGAGTCTTCAAAGCGTTACAACACCAGGCAAAGTGCAGAATTCAGGAATCGGGATGCTTTGAGCGGGCCACATACTCCAGCCAAAGTCGCAGAGAAAAGTATTTAAGCCTTGTTAAGCTTGTTAAAAAAAACTTTAAGCACCAGAAAAGTTTAAAAGTGTTGACATTACTTGTTCGCTTTATAAAATCCCGACTTAGAAGTTGCATAAATTTGAGGGTTTGAAAACCTAAAGGGATTTACGATCGACAAAAATGCATCAAATAAAGCCCTAAGGTTGAAAACTGAGCGAACTGGAATATGACATCTATCGCAGCGCCAAACAACACAGCATCTAACAACGCACACGTCGACGGCGCAACTACCGCAGAAGCCGCGGCAGATCCTTCGAAACGCATTGCTCATGCGTTGAGGATCGCGTTGATCGTCAGTAGCGCCAAAGGTGCTCCTGATTCACAGGGCATCCCTATTGCTCCGGATGCCACTGCCGAACTGGACTCTGAAAAGAGTGTCAGATCGTACGAAACTGCCTTGCGTGAGGGAGGGCATGAGGTGCTCACTTTTGAGGGCACACCGTTTCTGGCGACTCATCTAGCCGAAATTCTGCCCGATATTTGCTTTAATGTCTGCGAGGGCTTCCGAGGCGACAGCCGTGAAGCTCAGGTGCCTGCCCTGCTGGAGATGCTTGGCCTACGCTACAGCGGCCCAACCCCATTAGCTGCCGCCGTCAGCCACGATAAGCCGACCACCAAGCGGTTGCTGCACTACTATGGCTTGCCCACCCCCCTGTTTCAGGTGTTTGAGACACCCGATGATGTGCTGCACCCAGGTTTGCAGTTCCCACTATTTGCCAAACCGGCCCACGAAGGCACCGGTATGGGCATCAACAACCGCAGCATCTTACACGCCGAAAAAGAGATGCGCGATTACGTGGCCTATCTAATTGAGGCATATCAGCAACCGGCGCTGGTCGAAAGCTATATCGAAGGCCGGGACATCACCTGTGGACTGGTGGGCAACGGCAACGATGTGCACTTCTTTCCCATCACCGAGGTCGATTTCAGCGGTTACCCAGAAGGCCTGCTGCCAGTCTATGGTTCACTCCAAAAAATCGACTACGACGCATTCTATAAAAACAAGTGCCCGGCCCCGTTGGGCGATGTCCTGACTCGCGAGATTCAACGGCTTACCCACCAAACTTTTCTGGTCACTGGCTGCCGCGATTTTGCGCGAGTGGACTTCATGCTGAATCAAACGGGACAACCTTATATTCTTGAAATTAATGGCTTGCCTGGCATTACACCGCGGAGCGATCTCACCCTCATGGCCGCAGCCGAAGGTTGGACGCATGGCGCATTAGTGCGTTCCGTGCTGGATGCGGCCCGCAAAAGGTATCACCTCATCTAATTTTGAAACTGCTCATGAGCGAATTTACCCAGCCTAGCCCGCCTTCCAAGCCCGCGATCTTATTGCTTTACGGTCTCGACGAAACCAGTCATCGATTCGAGATTGAGTCAACCCTGTCGCTGGTGCACAAAGCGACCGCTGCCCTATTTGAGCGTGGTTGGCAGGTATTGCCTCTGCAGATCACACATGATTTGGTAAACCCGCTCCAGCCTTATTCGCCGCACCAGTGGCTGGTGCTAAATTTGTGTGAAGGCTCGCCGCACCAAGCGTTCTACTATGCTCGTGTGACGCGTGGATTAGCTGAGTTGGGCTATGTCTTCACGGGCTCAGACTCGTGGTCGTTGAATGAGACGCAGTTTAAGTGGCGCATGAAATCGCTGATGGAGGCAGGTAACACGCCCACACCGCGCTGGCAAGTGGTGAATCAGGGCGAGGCCATTACATTCGAGCACTTCCCTGCCATCGTAAAGCCTGCGGCGGAGCATTGCTCTTATGGCATCACCCGCGACTCAGTAGTGCTGAATGTTGAGGAAGCCTACACCCAGGTCGCAGCCATCGCCAAAGAGTTTAATGGCGGGCCGGCCCTGATCGAAGAATTTCTCGACAGCGCCGAATACAACGTATCGGTCTGGGGCAGCGTGGATGTAAGCGTGTTGGGCATCTCCACCATGACCTACGATTACTTCCCGGATATTCATGACCGGCTGTGCACTTTTCAGGCCAAATGGGAGCCGAATAGTGAGGCTTACCAGAAAATTCCGGCCATTTGCCCCGCCCCAGTCACACCTGAACTAAAGGCAAAGATCGAGGCCGTAGCTATGGCCGCCTACGTTGCAACTGGCGTGCGTGATTACGGACGGGTGGATCTGCGTTTGAAGGATGGCCAGCCGATGGCGCTGGATGTGAACGCTAACTGCGATGTAAGCGATGATGGCGGCTTTATGAACGCCGCCCGTGCAGCTGGGTTGAGCTACGGCGAAATGCTGGAACAGATCATCAAGTTTGCAATTCAACGTGCGCCACACCAATTTAGCGTAGAGGAAAATACGCACAAACCGGTGCTTGAGGAGTTGCACGCATGAGTCACGAAGTACAAGCCATGCGTCACGAGTCACAACTCACCATTGCCGACTCCTCTCCCAATGACCGCCAATTCATTTACGACTTGTTGATGAACTCCGGTCTATTTGGCAAGGAAGATGCAGATTGCGTCGATGACATGTTTCGTGGCACTTGGGCGGCTTTGGCAGAAGATCCAAATGCAGATACATATCACTGGCTGTCGTGCTGGCATGAGAACACCTTTGCGGGATATGCCTGCTATGGCACCGAATCGCTGACCGACGGCACCTGGGATCTGTTTTGGATATGCGTGGCGCCATCGGCCCGTGGCCAGGGCGTAGGCAGTCAGCTCTTGGCCGAAGTTCTGGTGCGCGCCACACAACATCATGCGCGTCTGATGGTAATTTACACCTCGTCCACTGAGGCATATGCACCCGCGCGCCACTTATATGTATCGAAAGGGTTTACCCAGGCCGCCGTCGTGAACGATTACTATCACGATGGCGACCATCTTTATATTTATTCGAAAAGGCTGAATTAACATGACAAACAACATCAACCAGCATCGCGACACTGTCGCTGAGCGCGCCAAGGTGATCGTGCTCTACAACTACTACAAGACCTGGAAACCAGAAGAATACCAAGATGCACTACGTCTTCTGGATGTCATGGTCAATGGTCTGCGTGAGCTGGGCCACACCGTCAAAGTGATCGAGTTTTGGAAGGACGTGCGGCCCGCTCTAGAAGGGTTTAATCCCAACGAATGGGTGATCTTCCAGTGGTGCGAAGGTGTGGAAGACGAAATTGGGGGTGACGCACGCATCTGTGCCGAACTGGATGCGCTGGGCTTTGCCTACACCGGCAATTCGCCCACGACCCTGAAACTTTCGGTAGAGAAAGGCAAAGTCAAAAAGGTGCTGGATCGCTGGCAAATCCCCACTCCCCCAGGGCACGAGTTTGGCAGCTCTGCCGAAATCACGGCGTGGGAACATTGGCCGTCCATCGTCAAACCGGTCAGCCAACATTGTTCGGCTGGTGTCAACCGTGATGCGGTAGTGCACAATCTGGATGAGCTAAAAGCCCGAGTGGACTATTGCAACCGCGAGTTCAAAGAAGCTGCGCTGGTCGAAAAGTTTGTGGCGGGTCGCGAGATCAACGTGGGTGTGTGGGGCAATGGCCGCCCGCGGGTGCTACCGCTACGCGAGATCGACTTTAGCAGCATTGATAACCCCTTGCACCGCATGGTGACCTGGGACAGCAAGTGGGTCCCGGACAGCCAGGACTGGAACACGCAACCTGTCATTACCGAGGTGCAGGTCAGCGCTGAGTTGCGAGCCAAAATTGAGGCCATCGTCTTAAAAACATATCGTATGTTCGAGTGCCGCGACTATGCCCGCATCGATTTGCGCGTCGATTCCGACGGTCAACCTTACGTTATCGATGTCAACCCGAATCCGGATATCACTTACGAAGGCGGGTTTGCCGGGGGATGCGCTGCTGCCGGATTCAACTATCCTGAGGCCATCAGCAATATCATCAGCATGGCCGTAGCCCGTCGCAACCGCCGTAACGCCCTCGCCAACAGCCTGCGTAAGATTCGCCGAGAAGCGCCAGTCGCTGTGCCAGTGCCTGCCTGACCCGATACAGCTGGCTACGCCAGAAAATTGTGCGGTCAAATCGACAGATAACTCTTCACGGTTGCTTCGTCCTGCAGCAAGCGGGTCGCCGTGTTGTGCAAGCTGATTTGGCCTTCGCGCAGCACGTAGGCGTAGTCGCAGATGCGTAGTAGGCTGCGCGCGTTCTGCTCCACCACGATGAGAGTTAGGCCGCTCTCACAGAGTTGACGCAATTTGCGAAAAACCTCAGTGACAAAAAGCGGGGATAAACCAGCACTGGGTTCATCCAGCAGCATCAGTTGGGGGTGACTGAGCCAGGCAATTGCAATGGCCAGCATCTGGCGCTCACCGCCACTCATCTGCCCCGCACGTTGACTATGCCGTTGTTGCAGGATGGGGAAAAGCGTATACGCCTCGTCCAGTCTGTGGCGGGCTTGGGCTGTGGATTGCCGGCGGAGCGCCAATTGCAAATTCTCCTGCACCGACAAGGGAGTAAACACGTTGCGCGTCTGCGGCACATACGCCAGGCCATATCCCCCCAGTTTTTCGGTGGTCACGCCGCTGATGTCGTTGCCATTCAGTTCGATTTGGCCGTTGAAAACAGTCGTTAAGCCAAAAATCGACTTGATCAGCGTGCTTTTGCCGCTGCCATTTGGCCCAATGATGCCGGCAAATTGCCCCTTCGGAACCTGCATGTTTATATCCTGCAAGATCTGCAATTTGCCGTAGCCGGCGGTCAGGTGTGTGATCGTTAACATGAATGTGTCGTTGTTGTAGAGACGCGCGCAAAGCGTTTCGCGTCTCTACGATTAATTCCCAAAATAAATTTCCTTCACCTGCACATTGGCTGCGACTTCAGCAGGGGTGCCATGCGCGATCACTTGACCCAGATGCATCACATAGATGTCGTCGGCGTAGTCAAAGAGCACTTCCAGCCGATGCTCGATCACAAAGATGGTCATGCCGTGCTCTTGGCGCAATTGGGCGATGCGCTCGAAAATTTCGCGGGCCAGTTTGGGAGCCACCCCAGCGGTGGGTTCATCCAGCAGCAGTAGCTTGGGTGCGCCATTTAGGCTGCGCGCTAGCTCCAGCAATTTCATCTGCCCGCCCGATAAATCAGATGCCAGCGCACTGACATGACGATCTAACAACACACCTCGCAATAGGGTGTTGGCATCTTGGGCGAGTGTGGCTTCCTGCTTGCGCCAGCGTCGATGCCACGAGGCAGTGCGCACTTGCTCGCCCACCTGTGCCTTGATCGGCAACATGGCATTGTCCAGCGTGCTCATCCTGAAAAAAAGCTGTGGATCCTGATAACTGCGCACTAATCCCAACTTGAATATTTTGTCGGGCGTGGCGTAAGTGATGTCGTGCCCGTCAAACACGATTTGTCCTCCATCAGCCTGGGCTGCGCCAGCGATCAAGCTGAACAAAGTGCTCTTGCCACTCCCATTGGGTCCTATCAGTCCAACGATCTTGCCAGGCGGCACGCTCAGCGAGACGCCATTGACGGCGCGCAGCTGCTCGAAGCTTTTGGTGAGGTTTTGGATTTCCAGCATGTGAATTTGAGGATAATGCGATCAACGGATGAGTCAACGAATGGAAGCACGTTCGTTTATTCGTTTACATTCGTTGACTGGATAGTTTGAACACGCTCCGGCAGCAACCCCTGCCGCCGGTAACGCAGCATGAGCAACAAGATTAAGGCGAAGGCGATAAAGCGGACATAGTTAAATTCAAACTGGCTGCCGCTAGCGTTGAGCACAATCGCCAGAATTGCGGTGAGGCGATTCAGCACAGTCACGATCAGTGCGCCCAACAGCGCGCCGCGATGGTTGCCGACCCCGCCCAGCACGACCATGACCCACACATCGAGAGTCAGCCCCACGCCGTAGTCATTGGTATTAACGAAGCCCAGATTGGTTGCGAACAGTACGCCTGCGATGGCGGCCATGGCCGAGCCGATGAACATCACCTGTGCGCGCACTCGTGTCACATCTTTGCCCAGCCCCAGCGTGACCTTGTCGTTGTCGCGCATGGCTTTTAACAGGCGGCCATACGGCGATTGGGTCAGCCGCTGGGCGTAAAGATAGCCCAATCCCGCCAGCGCCAACACCAGCGCGGCAAACAAAGCCGCGGCGAGGGTTGGGTTATCGATAAAGCCAAATGGCTGGGCCACGCCCGATATGCCATTCGAGCCACACACGATCGGCTTGCTACCCCGCACAATAATGCGCACCGCCTCACTCCCGACCAGCAACAGCAGCCCCAGATACCACTCTTCTTTGACCCGGCGGGCCGATTGGGCAGCCAGCCAACCAGCAGCCCCGCCAACCAGCGCGGCGATCGCTATCGTCAGGGCGAAGTTGGCAAAGCCAATGTCGGGCGCACTTCTGAGAATGGCGCTACGCATCTGTAAGGCTTTGGCCAACGCCTCGCCACACGGGTCGATGACGGGCAACCCAACCCACAGTGGCAATAGTCGCGTATAGGTCAGCCCGGCCACATACGCGCCAATGCTCACAAACAGCGCCTTGCCAAAGTTGGGTATGCCTGCCACGCCATATTCCAGGTTCAGGCTCAACGCCATCAGTGCTGAGATGCCGAAGAAAGTCAGCAGCGCGATCAGGGTTGCGGGAAGATCGATGGACATGAGGTAGAAAGTTGAAAGTTGAAAGTTGAAAGCAGAAAACGGAAAGTTAAAAGTCAGGAATCACAAATCATAAGTCCGATTACTCAATCACAATTGCTTTATCGTCACCTCTTCATCCTCGTCACCCCTTCATCCCCTTCACTCCCCCCTCCCGACGCCCTGCGGACGGATCAGCAGCACCAAGATGATAATCACGAAGGGAATTGCCGGTTTGAGGCTGAAATCGAGGCCGAGGGTGCTGTTGAGGACTTGCATCAGCACGTTCTCGCTCAGGCTGACCACAAAGGCCCCAATGATGGTACCGACGAAGCTGGTCATGCCGCCCAGCACAGTGGCAGCGAAAACCGACAGAATCGTGAGAAAGCCCATGAGCGGGTTGATGCTGGTGTACATCCCCCACAGCGCACCACCCACGCCGGCCAAGCCGCCTGCGATCAGCCATGTCACATCGTGCACGCGGTCGGTAGAGATACCAATAATGCGCGCCAGCACAGTATTGGCCGCCACCGCGCGCATCTCGCGCCCCAGCCCGGTTCGATTAAGCAGCAGGCTCAGTCCCATCACCAGCACCAGTGCGGCCAGCACGCTGTAGGCAAACGTGTTGGTGATCACATAGCCTGAGCCGCGCAGTAATACCTGCTGCGAGACCTGCATCGGTTTGTCAAATAAATCAAAACGGTCGATAAACAAAAAGATCAGATAACGAATGAGTAAGCCAACTGCGAACGAGGCCAAGATCATGCCGTAAGTGTTCAAGTTGTGTTTGGCGAGCGGGCGGTAGACCAGTCGATGCGACAGCCATGCCACGCTGGCCGAGGCCAGCGCAGCGCAGATCAGCACGATTGGTAAGTTGCCCGGCACCACCAGCGAGACCAACAAGCCCGCATAAGCGCCGACCGTGATGAATTCGGCATGCGCAAAGTTGGGTAATCGAGTCACGGTCATCGTCAGGGTTAGCCCCAATGCCATCAGCGCATATAGGCTACCCACTTGGATTGAGCGTAAGAGGGAATCGAACAGGAGTGCAAGTGTCACGATTTTGAAAGTGCAAATTTGAAAGAGCAAACGCGATTATATGTTCGACGCCATTCAAACATATACTCACTTCAGTTCACTCACTTGCAATTCAGATTGTGGGGAGAGGGCTTTTGCCCCCGGAGTCAGTCAAAAGGAGAAGAATAAAACAAATGAAACGTATAAATAGCATCGGAATTGGTTTGTTAGTCGCAGTGGCGCTAACCGCTTGTCAGGCGCGCACCATCACGGTGGAAAAGCCAGTCGAGGTGACCCGTGTGGTCGAAGTCACCAGCGCAGCCCCGGCGGCGGCACCAGCTGCGGCACCAGCAGCTGAGTCGGACGAAGTGGTGGTAGGTGTAGCGTTGCCCTTTACCGGCTCACTGGGCGAATTTGGCAAAGGCTTCAAAGATGGCATCGATTTAGCTGTTGAGCAGATGAATGCCGAGTTGGCCAAGACCGGCAAGAAGTTACGCTTCAAGGTCGTCTCGCAGGACACCACCGGCACGCCCGATGGCGCGGCCAAGGCCGTGCAGACGGTGGTGCAGACCAGCGGGGCAAAAGTGGTGATCGGCCCACTCACGACTGGCGAAGTGCTGGGTGCCAAACAGTTTGCCGACAGCAACAAGGTCGTCATCGTCGCGCCTGCCTCGTCGGGCGTGGCCGGTGGCATCCCGGACGACTACATCTTCCGGGTGATGAACCCGCCGGATAGCTTTGCCGCGCAGGCTTTTCAGGGGATCGCCTCAACTCGCGGCTACTCGAACGTCGTGGTGATGCATGTCGATGATCCCTTCGGCAACGGCATGCTGACTGGCTTCACTGAGCGTTTCAAGGCCGCTGGCGGTGGGGAGATCGCGTCGGTCAAGTATCAGGCCGATGCGCCCGATCTCTCCAGCGAGGCCACCAAAGCCAGCAGCGAAGTGGCACGTTTGGCCGCGACCGGCAAGACCGCCTTCTTCTGTGTGTGCTTTTTGGGCGATGCGCAAAAAGTGATCAAGTTGGCCGCGGTCGATGCCAACCTGGGCACCGTCGATTGGTTGGGCATCGAGAACCTGTTCAACAAGAAGCTGCTGGAGAACAAAGACGACGCCGCCTTCTTGAGCAAGGTGAACTTCACGGTGGCCTCGGCCGCCAGCAGCGCCAACCCGAACACCAAGCCGTTCAACGATGCGTTTAAGGCCAAGTTTGGCAAAGACGCCGGTGCCTTCACCAACTACGCCTATGACGCCGCCAACATCGCCATGCTCAGCATCATCATGGCCGGCAACGATGGCTCGGCCGTGCAGAAAGTGTTGCCGTTTGTGGCCAATCACTACATCGGCACCCAAGTCCAAACCTATTTGGATGCCAACGGCGACCAGGCCATCGCCTTGCTGGACATCTACAAGCTCAAGGCCGATGGCAGCGACTACGACAAAGTCGGCACGTACGATGGCTCGAGCGGCACGACGACGTTTTTGAAGTAAACCCAAGCTTAAGCATCCTGAGCGAAGTCGATGCGGAGCGTAAGGATTTACGGATAAGCACTAAGGCTATTCCAAGAAATAAGTTTGGCCGCGCCCTTCGACTCCGCGCATCACGCTTTGCGTGCGCTTCGCTCAGGGTGCTTTGCTATAAGTTTATTTCTTGGAGCGGCCTAAGTCGTAAAGAGTAAAGGAATGAAGGGCGCAAAATTTGATATTTTGCGCCCTTCGCTATCTTTCAGTTCAGATTCGTACCAAAAGCACGTTGATATTTTTGGGGGCTGTTACCCACGCCATGGCGAAAATGCCCTCGAAAAGTGATTGCAGATTCAAACCCAATTTCAGTGGCGACTTGCTCGATTGATAAGTGTAGGACTTACGCGCAAAGAGATCGTGCTTACTTTAGAACACGGACGCTTTGCGCACGGATAAATACGGATTTGCAAAGATATTTTGTCATCTAATCCGTTTTTATCCGTGTAATTTGTATTAGTACCACCAATGCTCATGTTCTTGCCGGGCAGGTTCTTGAGCCTTGCCACTTCTGTTGCTGCATCGCTTTTGACCAGCCGGGCATTCCCTTCGACCCGCAGCAGACAAACCGACCTACCAAATATTGCTACGCTACTGCTTCCGAGCTTGTACTTCCCAATAGCTTCTCTTGTAGCCAGAGATTCACCAGCGTTTCGATCATCACGCCTCGTTTCTGGGCTTGTCGTTCGATGGCTGCAAATAACTCTCGCTCAATCGGCACAGTGCAGGTGAACTCAAACTCGACATCCGGTGCATTTGGATCGTCAAATTCAGTGAAGTCATGTTCATCCCAAAATGCTCCGACGGCTTCATCCGTTCCAGCTTTGGAAATGGTGCTTAGCTTATTTACGTTCATAGGCTTTTCGCTCTTTTTTACTCATGTCTCGCGCACTGATGATGATGGCGAGCTTTTGAATCAGTTTGTAAATGAAGAACACAGATAAGAATCTGCCTGCGAATGTTTGTCCAAAAGCAGCATACACATCTTTCTGAGCAGACTATTTTATCGATCTGCATAGCTGCGAATATAACACCAAGCCAAACTTGGGGAAAACCGTCTGCTGCCCAACGGCTCGCATCAAGCGCGGCCATGGCCGCACCCACCGAGCCACCACCAGCGACGCACAGGCCATGAGCCGTCGCCTGCATGCTGTGTTGGGCCGGATACGCAACATCACATGCAATCGCTACGAGCGAGTTATGCTCGCAAGCAATTCAAGAATGTGAGCTTTGTCCTCCTGCTCAAGCTGAAGCTCAACATCTAGCCCAAAGTCCAGTGTATCGAACCCTGAAAGGATTTCTCCCATCGTTGCGCAGAAAGAGTCAAGCGTGACAGTTTGAGTGGCATTTGTTACTGGCCCTCCTTTCGTCGTAACCGGATACCTGTACACAAATGAATTTTGATCAATTTCCTCAAATTCTCTGCTCACGGTTACAACTCGATCATAAAAAGCATGCAAAGACGCATCAGACGGAAATAGCTCCTTAAGCACTTCAGCCCCTCGCGTCGCAAACGAGGCCAGTTCGTGCTTGTTCAAAAGCTCATCTGATAGTGGCTTCAAGTTTTTGTAACTAACAATCCTTGCTGCTTGATAGATCGTATGTTTTAGATACAGTTCAAGAGATTGTCGATACAGAAAAATCAAAGGATACCCGTCATAGTCTGGGAATCGTTCACGCTGGGCAAGAGACTCTGCAAGACATGTTGCCGCATGGAAATAGCCCTTCGCGTATACGGAGAATTGATCAATCTCTCCACCCTTAAGGATGGCAATTGCACCGCTAGAACCACTATTGTAGAACCGCATAAGGTTATTCTACCTGTTTCTTGTCGCAAAATGCCACACCCCATCGGCTGCCTCAGCCAAAGGCCCAACTTTTACGTGTGCCAACAACTGCGGCCCAAGTAGCAAGAAAACCGCTCGTAGGTGCGGTTTTTCTCCTTCTTCTGCCGCACACTTTTTCAGACTTTATAGCCTTGTTCGCCGTTTGTGGCAAGCCTCTGATTCGCGCACTATTAAAGCGATAGCTGAATTTCTGTAAATAAAGTGAACGTCTGCCTTATCGACACGGCCAACATATGCGCCAACAAGGATAGTTGCGACGTCGCAGTGCTTAGTTCCGTCGAAACGCATCTTGTTTTGACGTCGTGGTGCCCGTAGTTAGCCCGCGCTCCTTATCTTTGCGCTATCGACCTTGAGCGATTTTCGCCCGCTGGTGACTTTCTTGGCGGCCGCTCTTCGCTTCTCTGGGATTATGGAGATCAGCGTGCGCAAGGCCTGATTGACGGCTTGTGATGTAGGGAAATACTTCTGGACATCCGGTTCAAGCGTAACGGTCTTCTCGCTTGGGAAGCGCTTTTCCGTGATCGTGCCATTGCGGTGATACACCCGAATCGTGTAGCCGTTTTCTCTCATCTGCTTGGCATACCGATTGCGTACACCACCCGAAAAGTCATACTCCGGGCGCAGTTCGTCTTTGGCATCTGCCTTAAAAGTGGTCTTCTTCTTCATACTGGTTGCGCTCCACGCGTGTAGCTTTTCGTGCGCTGATCAAGCGAATTTTCTTGCCGCGCTCGGTAAAGCTGATGACCAACAAGCGACGCCTGTCGGATGTGCCGATAATGAGCCGGCGTTCTTCTCTGGCTGAGTGTTCGGGATCTAGCAGGCGTATAGCCAAATCGTCCAAGAAAATCTCCTTGTAGAGATGCCACCGCAGTCAAATTTGTAAAATGCCCAATCCTGCGGTAACCTATCGGTCAGGGTGATCGCTATGGCTACCATATTTGAGTGGGATGAATCTAAGGCCGAAGCAAATGTTCATAAACGCGGAGTAAACTTCGATGAAGCTCAAACGATTACCCAGATAACGCGGCCTAACGTATGCACCCCTGCGCGGCTGCCCGCCACACAACAAACTCTCTCGCACAAAACAAACCCCGCCATAGCTTGCCGCGTCAGGTGCGTGCAGTGTTGCACCGACTTTTGCCGCACCAGACTAACACCCAGCGAAAACTAGCTTTGCGGCTGCGCTTTGACAATTTAGGTCAATTCAACCCGCAGTTTTTTGCCCAACACAGATGCCGCTCGCCCAAGGGTATACAGAGTCACCGACGGATTGGCTGGATCAAGCAATCGCTCTAACGCCGCTCGACTGGTCTTCATTTGGTTTGCCATCGCTGTCTTCGTCAAACTCCGGCGTTCCATTTCGCGTGCAATTTGAAATGCAATCACGCGCTTGATCGCTGTTGCCTCCACAACATCAAATAGATTTTCTTCGCGCAGAAAGTCATCAAAGTTGCTGCCAATACGTTTCTTGTTCATCACGTCACTCCAACTGCAAATCAGTTACTCGCCGCTTTGCTGTATTCAAATCTGCCTGTGGTGTCTTCTGCGACTTTTTGATAAAGCCATGCAGCAAGATCATCGTATGACCCTCAACAGTGAAGAACACTCGTGCGATGCCATTGCTTACGTTTGATCGAACTTCCCATAGGTCACGTTCGATTTTGCGAACCAAAGGCATTCCAATAGGCCAACCAAACTGCGCAGTCTTAATGTCTTCGCCCAAAGCCTTGCGGTCTTCTTTCTTCAGGCTTTTGAGCCAGATGCGTACGGGTTCGTTACCTGCTTCAGTTTGATAAAACGCAACGACCAGAATTGGTTCTTTGCGAACTTCGTCATCTTTGGCTTCACTGTCCACATAGACAGTGTATCAATAATGATGCGTTTGTCAAGATGATCACATTCCCAGTGCAACATTCATATTAGACGACTCCTGCAATCTAGTACTCTCGACGGATGCCATTAGATTGCAACTCGTGTAATCTATGTACATACTAGATTGCACCATGAATCCGTCTAACGCACCCCCTAAACTCCTAGATCAAGTTCGCCAAAGTATTCGTCTGCGCCACATGAGCCTCAGTACTGAGCGAAACTATATCCACTACATCACCCAGTATATTCATTTCCATAAAAATCGGACGGGCCAATTTGTCCACCCGCGTGACCTCGGTGCGCAGGATATCCGTAACTTTCTAGTACATCTAGCCATTGATAAACACGTCGCAGCTTCAACCCAAAATATAGCGTTATGCGCTGTTATCTTTCTATATAAACAAGTTTTGCACGTCCCTTTAGCCGATATTGAAAACATCGAGTGGGCCAAGAAACCAGAACATTTGCCCGCTGTGCTTACCCGGGCAGAAGCATTAGCGGTGTTATCCCATCTGACTAGTACGCACAAACTCATGGCCAGCCTGCTTTACGGCACCGGCATGCGCCTGCTCGAATGCCTGCGCCTGCGCGTCAAAGACCTCGACTTTGCCTATAAGCAGATCACGATTCACGATGGCAAGGGCGAAAAAGACCGCGTCACCATGATCCCCACGAGTCTTGTTCAGCCATTACAGCTTCAACTCGAATACGTAAAAGCCCTCCACGCCAAAGATCGTGCCGCCGATGCACCTGAAGTCGAGATGCCCTACGCCCTGGCCCGCAAATACCCCGGCAAAGGCAAAGAACTAGGCTGGCAATGGGTCTTTCCGGGGGCCGAGCTGTCTAAGGACCCGCGCAGCGCAATCATTCGACGGCATCACGTCCATCCGGCCAGTCTGCAACGCGCCGTCAAAGCCGCCATCAAAAAAGCCGGCATCACCAAGCACGCCTCCTGCCATACCTTTCGCCACAGCTTCGCCACCCACCTGCTGGAATCCAACTACGACATCCGCACCACCCAGATTTACACCCATGTCCTAAACAAAGGCCCCAACGCCGTCCGTAGTCCGCTTGATGTATAGACTTCATGGTAACTGGCATCGTTGGTTTATAAATTCATACTAAAGATTGATGACTTGGCTGGGCAATTTTCATGCACGCGCTGTCGATGAAACCTCATACTCAATTCGGCTGGGCAGTGTCACCCGCGTCGAGGCATCGAGAATTTCCAATGAGATCAGTTTGCCGCTCTCGTCATAGTCAAGGATGACACTTGGCTTGTCTTCATCACTCTCAAAAATTGGCGTTGTCGCAAAAACTATCGTTAACGTGTCGGTTTCACAATCGTAGACGACTTTCATTCGTCTCTCCAATACTTTTCAATCTTGCTGGTGCGATACATTGTATTCTGCGGTAACCTTACCCACAATCATGGCAACAGAAAATAAAGTGAATGTCGGCATTATCGGCACCGGCAACATCAGCTCGATCTATTTGGAATCGCCGAAGAAATTTGAGATATTAAATATTGTCGCGGTCGCCGATATCGACATGACTCGCGCACAGGCGCAGGCCGACAAATATGGCGTGCCCAAAGCCTGCTCGCCCGATGAATTGCTGGCCGATCCCGCTATCGAGATTGTGATCAACTTGACGATTCCGATGGCGCACGGCGATGTCGCACTAAAAGCGTTGGAAGCGGGCAAGAGTGTCTATAACGAGAAGCCTTTGGCGTATGACCAAGCCCAAGCCAAAGCGATGTTGGCGTTGGCTAAGAAGAAGAAACTACTCGTCGGCGGCGCGCCGGATACGTTTCTGGGTGGCGGCTTACAAACCTGTCGTAGTCTGATCGACGCGGGCGCGATCGGCACCCCAGTTTATGTGCATGGTCAAATGCTGACCCGTGGCATGGAAAGCTGGCATCCCAACCCCGAGTTCTTCTTTCAGCCCGGCGGCGGCCCGATGTTTGATATGGGTCCGTATTACCTGACTGCAATGATCGCCCTACTCGGCCCAGCGACGGCCGTTTCGGGCAGCACCCGGATCGTGCATCCCGAACGCACGGTCACCAGCCAGCCACTGTATGGCACCAAGATTCAGGTGAATACACCCACCACCATCATGGGCTTGATTGATTTCGCCAACGGCACGATTGGCACACTGGCCACCAGTTTCGATGTGTCCGAAGGCTACGCGATTGGCCTGACGATTCACGGCACCCAGGCTGTGTTGCAAGCGCCGGATCCGAACACATTCGGTGGCCCAGTCCGTATCAAGCGTGCTGACGCCAAAGAATTCGAGGAGGTGCCGATCGAGCACCGCTGGATCGAGAACAGCCGTGGCTTGGGTGTAGCCGATATGGCTTATGCCTTGCGCAACAAGCGTCCGCATCGCGCCAACGGTGCGCTGGCTAGCCATGCCCTCGAAATGATGCATGCCTTCCACGAGTCCGCTCGCAAAGGCAAGCGCATCACCCTCAAAACCAAGTGCGCGCAGCCCGCGCCCTTGGCCGCGAATTTCCCAGACAGCGAATGAATCGTAGGGCGTGGAGTGAAGAGCGAAGGGCGTGGAGCGTAGGGCGTGGAGCGTAAGAGATCGCCTCTCGCTCCACGCAACTCAGCATGAGCCAAACTTCGACAAGTGCTCTTCGTACGTTACTGAGAACTGATGTGACCGGTCCCCTTGGCAGGCCAGGAAGAAACGGAAATTGGTCTGGGAAGGATTGACAGCCGCTTGAATGGACGAGAGACCGGGGTTGGCAATTGGCCCGGGTGGCAGGGCCGGATTGATATAGGTGTTGTAGCCACCGGGGTCTACCGTCTTGTAGTCTTCCTGAGTGATTGGGCGCCACCACTTCTTGCTTTCTGGGTCATAACCCAAGGCATACTGCGTGGTTGGGTCGGCTTGCAAGGGCATGCCGATCTTCAGACGGTTCAGATACACACTCGCAATCGTGGGCCGTTCGGCCGGGTTGACCGCCTCGCGTTCCACGATCGATGCAATCGTCATCACCTCGCGCGGGCTGCGCCCTTGCTGGCGAGCTTGGTCTAACAGTGGGCCAGCCTTTGCGCCGAAGTTATCCAACATTTTCAACAATACATCCAGCGGCGATGGATTTTCGGGCAGCCGATACGTGTCGGGAAACAGATATCCCTCTAGCGACGCGCCTTCTGGCAGATCGCGCAGAAACGGGTAGTCGTAATTGGTTCGTCGAGCGGCACGCAGGAATTCGCTGCCGTCAAACTTCTGCCCATCTTTGTTAAGTTGCTCTTCCAATAGCTCGGCCACCTCTTCGATGCGGCGTCCTTCCGGAATAGTGACCGTCACTTCTTTGGTGCTGGCGCGTTGGAGGGATTGTGCAATCTGAGCGATGCTCATGTTGCGACGCAGAGTGAAATTGCCGGCCTGCACTTTGCGATCCAACTCGTTTACCCGCGCAAAAATCCGAAATAGATTCTTGTCGCGGATCAACCCCCCTTCTGCCAGGCGTTCGCCGATGGAATCCAGCGATTCGCCTTGATTCACTGTAAACGCTACTGAGGTCGGGTCGTTGCTGATCGGCCGATTGATGTCGTTATTCATGATCAGCTCGATATAGTTGCCCGCCAGAAAACGATCTAGAACATTCAGCTGCCCGGTTGGATTGTTCACGTTGCGTATGCGCTGCGAAAACGTATTGCCAGCAAAGCCCAATACGCCCAATGCCAGAGCAAACAGCACAAACTTAAGGGGGGTAATTTTTTGGTTGCGTCTCATAAGGTCATGAGTTACGAACCACAAGTCATGCGTCAGCAGTCACGAGTCAGCAGTCACGAGTCACCAATCACGAGTCAGCAAACCGGTACATCGAAGGCCCGGACTTATGACTTATGACTTATGACTCGCAACTTATGACTTATGACTCGTGACTTATGACTCGTGACTCATCATTCTTCCATCTCTACATCAAACTCATCTGGCTTGTCCGGCTCATCTGGCTGTTTCGCCCGCCGCTCATCCAAAGCGCGTTGCAGAATGACGGCAGCAGCAATAGCGTCATCGCCGTCTTTGGGCGTTTTTTGCTTTTTGCCAGCCATAATCTCGCGCGCGGCCAGGGTGCTGTAGCGTTCGTCGCAGAAACGAATCGGCACCGCTAGATGCAGGCCCAACTGTGCCACGAACTGCTCGACCCGCGCCGCCTGTTCGCCCGCGCTGCCATCCGCATTGTAGGGCAGTCCCACAATCACTTCATCAACCTGCTGCTGCGCAACAAACGCCACGATCCGCTCAACCGCCCGCTCAGTCTTACGGTCGATTACCGCGAGTGGCCGCGCAATCAGCTTGATTGCATCACTGACCGCAACGCCAATCCGCCGGTTGCCGATGTCGAGTCCAAGTGAACGTGCCATCTTGTCGTGAAGCGAAGGGCGTAGGGCGAAGCGCGCGCGTTACACACACGCTCTTCGCTCTTCGCCCCACGTGTTATTCCCTGGTCACCTCGGGCTCGATCCGCAAGCTGACAAACGGCAGTCGATTCAGTATACGGGCGGCCCAGGCGGGTTGAATGCTAATTTGCGGGGCTTGGCTAAGCGAAAAGTTGCCTTGCAGAATACGTTGCGCTTCTGGCACAGACTTGCCGTGCACCAGCTGACGCACTAGTGTTTTATCGATCTGTGCGCCGGCCATGCCGCGTGCATTGATGTAATAGACCGTACGGATACCGGTGCCTTCTTCCACCACTTCACCCCGCTCAGCAGATGCCGCCAATAGGCTAAATCCTTCTGGCACACTGCTCTGTAATGCGTTGCTGGCGATGGCGTTCAAGTCTTCGGGGGCAATGACGATGGCGCTCACTTGAATACGCATGCTTAGATTCAGTGACTCAGCTTGCTCACCCATAAACCGATCATACGTTTCGTCTTGCACATCCGCAATAAAGAACGAATCCGGCACAATAAACAGACCGTTGTCGACAATCTCGCGCTTCTGTTGCATTTGAGCCCACGCCACGTCGAACAATTTGGCGCGCAGCTCTTGGCGCGCCCGCGCATAGTCATCGCGGGTGACCGAGCGCACGCTGTCGCCACCGCCGCCGCCAGTGCCATTAGGATTGGTTGTGCGCACACTTAGGCCGGCAATGCCCTCCACCTGATTAATGGTGTCTGGCCCAACATTACTCAGTGGTCCTGGCTCGATAGCCTCAATGTCTGAGACGGCCTGTCCATTGGGTGGAAGCTTGACTGCAACAAGGGTGGCAAACCGCACTGGCTTGCTGGTGTTGGAGGTACGCACAACCGTGCCTTTGCGCACTTCAAATTCAGCCACAGTATTATTGAAAAAGACAACCCGCCCGCCCGCTTTGAAGCGTTGCACGTCCTTGCTGCCAGTCGTGGGAGTGTTGAGCGAATCTTCCACCACGACATCCACCCGCTGGGCCGGAATCTCCTGCGCGTCTAGGTCAACTTTATCGGCCCGCATATTTAGCGTGACAGGCACAATACGCGAGATAAGCTGGCGTGAGGCGGTCATATTGATTTTTGCCGTGGGCACAATAACCAGTGCCGCACCGCCCAACGTTCCCGCTACTAATAACATGGCCAACAGCCGCATCCCTTGGGTGACGACATGGCTTTGTGGGAAGAAGCGTTGTAGCGAATTCGGGACGAATCGACGCGCAGGCTCTAAACGAGCAATCGGTTCTATGTCACTAGAAGCAATCCATAGGCTGCGTTGGGCCTGCTCAATGCTGCTGAATGCGACCAACCCGATCTCTTTGGCCATATGTCGCAATTGCAGACTAGATGAGACAATGCCGATTTGGGTGCCGGTTTGTTGTTGTAGCCGTTGCAAGCGTGCCAAATCCAGCTCTCGTCGCAACGTGCTAGAGGTTACTAACAGCACCCGATCCGCATTAGCCCACTCAAGGCGATCCTTAATGCTGGTCACATCATCTTCGGGCGTGAGCGTAATGATTCGTCCAATCATGTCTGATTTGCTAGAGCGCCAACGATACCACATGCGTAAATTGAAATTTGAGAATGCAGAATGCAGAATGCAGAATTAAGAAATTAGGAGTCAAGTGTTAAGTGCTTTCTTCATTCTGAATTCGTAATTCTCAATTCTCAATTCTTTCCCTCAACGAACGTCTAGGATGCTTCTAACGAACGACGAGTAGTTTTAGCCCGACCGAACACCTATAACCCATTGTGTCAACAATTAACACTTACCGGACTTATGACTCGTGATTCACATACCCGGCAAAAAATGGAGTACAAAAAGAAATGAGCAACTCTGATGCGCTGAGCGCACTTTCGAACCAGATGGCGGACGCAGTGGAGCGTGTGGCCAAATCTATCGTGACAGTGTTTGGGCGAGATCGCCAATCGGCGACCGGCATTGTCTATGCCAACGAATTGGTGCTAACCGCCGACCATGTGTTGGAACGCGACGACAACTTGAGTGTGGCGACAGCCGATAGCAAGAAGCTGGCTGCCCAACTCATCGGGCGCGACCCATCGACCGACTTGGCGGTATTGCGGGTTGCCGGTTTGAGCGCGCCGAGCGCTGCCGCCAGCGCCGCACCCCGGGTTGGCCAGTGGGTCTTGGCAGTCGGCCAGCCCGAAGAGGGTCTGATGGCCAGCCACGGTGTAGTCAGTGCCGTTGGCGGCCCCTTACGGATGGGCAATGGAGTGAATGTCGAGCGCTACATCCGCACCGATGCCACGCCCTATCCCGGCTTCTCTGGCGGCCCGCTGACCGATGCGACCGGCGCTGTGCTTGGTATTCTCACCACTGGTTTAGCGCGTAATGTTGCAATAGGCATCCCATTCGATCTGGCGCTGCGGGTGGCGCAGACACTTACATCACAGGGTTACGTAAAGCGCGGTTATTTGGGCGTCATTAGCCAGCAAGTGAAATTGCCAACCAGCCAGCGCGCGGGTCTGAGCCAGGAGCATGGTCTGCTGGTCATGCGGGTGGAAGACGATAGTCCGGCTGAAAAGGGTGGAATGTTAATGGGTGATATCCTGACCTCCGTCGATGGCCATGTAGTCACCAATGCCGATGAGTTGATGGGATTGCTCTCTGGCGATCGGGTCGGCCGCGCAGTCAATCTGGGCGTAGTGCGTGGTGGCACACTGCAAACCGTATCGGTGGTGGTGGGACAACGTAAATAGGCGGCGCAGGCGTGATTCATTCACATTATCTGTGACTGTCTGATGAAAAGTCTGGAGTCATAAGTCCGGTAACTGTACCAATAAGCGTTGATCAAACCGGACTTATGACTTATGACTGTATTAGCAACCTTTCATGGGAGCGAACAACCTACCCCTTAACTCTTGATTATGAATAATTTTGACAGTTTGGCCGTCAATGTGCTTTCCCGCGCAAAAGAAAGCGTGGTGCAAGTGCGCAGCAGTGGGCGCGGGATCGGCACTGGGGTGATTTGGCACTCTACCAATAGCCTGTCAACAGTGCTTACCAATCATCATGTGGTGGCAGCTGAACAGGGCCAGATCCGGGTCGTGTTGCAAGATGAGCGTGAGTTTATCGCACAGGTAATCCTACGCAGCCCCGATCTGGATCTAGCGATGTTAAGGATTGATACGGGTGCGGCGACGGCAGCCCAAGTGGCTGACTCCTCGCGACTGCGTATTGGTCAACTGGTATTTGCCATTGGTAATCCGTGGGGTGCGCGCGATGTGGTTACCCACGGCATTGTCAGTGGCTTTGGCAGAGTGGGGATACACGGCACAGACCGAACGGCAGAATATGTGCGCAGTGATGTGGCGCTCGCCCCTGGCAACTCGGGTGGCCCGCTGCTCAATGCGCTTGGCGAGGTGATCGGCATCAATGCCATGATTATGGGCGGCGATATGAGCGTGGCAATTCCAAGCCATGTGGCAACGGCCTGGTTGGCGCAGTCGCGCGACTCAGTGGCGCCGCAAGGGATTGCTGTTTGATAGGCGTATCCATGGCGCGGGTCTTCGTAATCGCCCATTCGCCAGCATTGCGCGCCGGTTTGCGCGCAATGCTGGCGATGAGCGTTTCCATCGAGTTGATTGGCGAGGCAACCCGCTTGGATGATTTGGGGATGCCGTTGGCGGCATTCAATAGTGCGGATGTGCTGGTGTTTGCCAGCAGCGAAGATTTGCCCCCTGTCAGCTACGGCAAGTTATCTGGCCAAGCGCTGGTCGTGTTGGCGGATAGAGCGGATAGAGATGAATTGCACAGCGTGGTCCAGATGCGAAGATTGGCCCCGCACGCTTGGGGAATTCTCCCGCCGGATGCCAGCGCTGATGCACTACATGCAGTCGTCAGTGCCGTTGCGCAGGGTCTGACCGTGCTGCCGAATAGTTTGGCTGAGCAACTGTTGCCCACCCTCATGTCAGCGCAGACCTCGCCAACTGCGGCCGAGATTGACTTAACCCCGCGTGAGCGCGAGGTGCTGGATGGGCTAGGCCGTGGTCTGCCCAATAAATTGATTGCGCAGGAGCTCGGGATTACCGAGGCTACTGTGAAATTTCATGCATCCGCCGTGTATGTCAAACTCGGCGCAGCCAGTCGGTCTGAGGCGATTAGCAAAGCTGCACGAATCGGGCTTATTACGCTGTAGCGCCCAAAATCTGATCGACCTCGATAGACAGCTCACTCATCGAATGGGCTTGAATCATCTGCCCGCGCTCCAGCGTGGTGGCGTCGGCATAGCGGTTGTTGCGCGGGCGCGAATATTGCTCGACCACTTCGTTCGTAATATCTATTAACCAAACTTCTGGGATGCCTGCTTGGGCATAGCGCGGCAGTTTCTCGATGCGGTCATAGTCGAGTGTGCTGTCCGATACTTCAATTAGCAGGAGCACATCCGCAGGGATGGGCAGACCAGTTGCATAGAAATCCGGGCGTGGGCGGAGTAACGCTACGTCGGGTTGTGGCTCAGATAGATCCGATAATGTAATAGGGTTCTGAATGCTGATCATGGCTTTTTTTGCCAAAGACATAGTCAAAAACATATTCAAGCGATTCACGCACGCGGCATGTTTGCTACCAATAGGACTCATGTTGCGAACTTCTCCCGCGATCAACTCGATGCGCTCATCTTCGCCAAAAACGCCAGATTGAATCATTTGGTCATATTCGCGCACGGTCAGTAGTCGTCGTTCAATTTGAACTGTCATAGGGAAACACCTCCTGCCCGTCGTGAGTATAAACGTGGGGCAGGCGTCGTCAAAAAATCTGTTAGGGTCGGTGGCGCGGATGGTAATATCTTGCGATATGCGAGGGATACCTATCTTTAAAGGCGCGCTGTTAACCGCGCTCACCAGCATCGTTGTTTCATCGCTGGCCGCTTTACCCGTTAATACAGCCTACGCTGCTTCCCCCACTCGGCCCCAAGTGAGCATTCCATTCCAATGTCAGGAAAGCGCCCCAGACAGCCTTCAGCTCATGGTTCATGTCGACAGCGCCTACGCTTACAAGACTAACGCTTGGGTCTTGCCGATTGGTCGGCTGATCAAGTTTCAGTGCTACCCCGTGATCGGGCGTGATCCGAATAACGAATGGCTGAAGTTTAACTATGGCAGTAGCGAGGCATGGGTCCCGCGCAGTGCCGTGCGCATGCGCGAAGGGCTAGACATGACCCAGGTCCCGCCAGTGAAAACCTTGCTCGCCACGAGTCAACCCGTACCACCGGCCGTCGCTGGCCTGTCCACCATTACGCCGCGTATCAAAGCGCTTTACAAGCAAGCGCTCAAGGTGGGGCGTGACCCCAAACTGGTCACGGTGATGGGAGATTGCAATTCCGAGTATCAAGTCTTCTTTGGGCGATTAGCGGCTGGCGCAGTGAATCTGAGCCTAGCCCCCAAGCTGCAGAAAACCGCCAGTTGGTTTGCTCCTTCGTTTGTGCGCCCTAGTGTAGCCACACATGGCAGTTTCAATGTCAGTGCTGCCTTTGATGACACTTGGAGTGATCCCAAGAAATGTACTCCGGGTGAAGGGCCACTCGCTTGCGAGCTGCGTTTGTCCAAAGCCAGCATCATTTTGATCTCGCTGGGCACTGGCGACACATTTAGCTGGCAGAACTTTGATGGACCGTATCGCAAGGCTATCAATTATGTATTGAGCAACAACGCCATTCCAGTGCTGATAACCAAGGCCGATACATTGGAATCTTTGCAAGCTGGCGCACCGGTCGAAGCGATCAACAATGTGGTTCGAGCTTTGGGCGCAGAATATGGCGTTCCAGTAATCGACTTTGGCGCAGTGGCCAAAACGTTGCCCAACCGAGGTTTGATGGAAGAACATAACGCCAGCGGCCAGGTCACCACTCCATTCCATCTCAACGACAAAGGCATGGACATCCGGATCGTGATGACCTTGCAGACACTTAGTGCAATTAGTGGGAAGTAGAGGGAGTCAGAGGTCACGAGTCATGAGACATAACTTACGAGTCGACTTATGACTTTCTGCAATTACCATACATGAAAAGATTTGCCTTTCTTTTGTTTGCTGCGCTTCTACTCACCCCGCTGCAAGTGCGGGCGCAGGGCAGTGAGGTCAAGATCACGATTACTGCACCACTTGTCTGGCTGCGCAGTGAGCCGAGTTTGATTGCGCCCAATGTTCAGCCAGTGGCGAAAGGGCAGTTTTATATCGTGAATGCCCGAACCGCTGATAATGCTTGGTGGCGCATTAGCGTGGCTGGCGCAAAGACCCCTGAGACATGGCTACTGGCTGATCTGGCCGCGCCGTATTCCGGTGAGGTTCAAAGCGTGCCTGTGGTCACTCCCGTATTGAAATCGGCACCCCCGGTCAGCAAAAAGCCCTTGGCGCTGCCTCCATGGATCCCACAGATTACTGCTGCTCAAAAGGCAATTTACCAGCGCGCAGTCGCGGCGGGTAAAGACCCGTTCATGTTTACCGTGGTGGGGGATTGCAACTCCCTCCCACCGGTGTATTTGCAACGTATCGCATCGGGTCAGTTTAATGTGGCTGGGTTGGGGTCATTGCAATCGGTCGTGCTGAAGTTCAGCAAGGCATTCTCGCGCATCAGCCTGGCAGCCACAGGCGGATTGGGCGCAGCCATGATGATGGACCCGCAATGGGCCGACGGCGCGTTATGCGACCCCAAAACCGGTCAAGGGCCATTTGCCTGCGAGTTGTGGGTGTCGCGCGCCAGTGTAGTATTTATCGCTATTGGCACGCAGGAGCAATATACCTGGCAGGATTTCGAGCCGCACTACCGCAAGATGATCGAGCACGCACTTGCCAAAGGCGTGTTGCCGATTGCCGTAACAAAAGCCGATGACATCGAGACGGCTGCGGGTGCGCCGTCCGGTTTTATCAATAGTATCGTTCGTAAGTTGGCCGCCGAATATCAAATTCCGCTTTTAGACTTTTACGCCGCTACGCGCAATTTGCCCAATTTCGGTCTCATCGATGAGGGCGACAAAGATTTTCACCTTAGTTATGCCGGGATGGATCGCCGCATGTTGGCGACTCTGCAGACGTTGGCGGCAGTGGCACGTTAACAAAAAAGGGCTCTACCGAGTAAAGCGGGATCGCAGCAGAAATTCACCGCAGAGGCGCAAAGAGCGCAGAGATTTCGCAATAGATCCTTTGCGCCCTCTGCGTGTCTGCGGTGAAAATCCCGGCAAAGTCAGGAGAGCCACAAAAAAGGGCGCAACGTTAAAACGTTGCGCCCTTATATGATGAATGAGCTCAGCCAGTTAGCCGCTGGTAGTCGGGCTGCCATCAGCCAGGCTCATCAAGTAGGTGCGCTGGTTCATCTCACGCATCGACAAGTGGGTATCCTCGCCAATCACGATCTCGCGCACATGCACACTTACACTGCTGTCCTTTACCCCTTTCACCTGTAGGGTGAGGGTCTTACCAGACGGTGAAATCTCGGTGACCAGGGCCCGGTCGGTCACGATAATATGCTTTTCCTTATGGCGCCACAGCACAGGTGAACCTACCTGAATCCCACGCTCATGAGCTGTCCGGGTATCCTGCTTCTGGGTTTCTTGCCAGTCGCGATAGGTGCGGTAAATCTGAGGAGGTTGACTACCGCGCAAGACGATGGACTTGCGGCGGTTTTTGGGAGGGGCGATTACTTCCTTCGGTGTCTCCGGCACCACCTCTTTGACTTCCTTAATTACCTTCGCTTCTTTCGTCTCTTTAACTGCTTTTGTTGCCATAAATTTCTTGTTTATTATGCTCAACGTCTCCGAGGTAACTTGACGATGGACTGTCGTGATCCCGATGAGTTCGCTATGCATCGTCTGCAATGGGGCCGTTGGCAGACATCGAACGCTGAAGTGAGGTTCTATTTTACCTTGTTTGCTTAATTTGGACAAATCGATTTATGACTAGCGCATAAGATTATGTTAAATACAAGCTTGCAGCAACTTGAGTTATCGACTATTACGGACAAATCCAGGGTTAAAAATCATAATCGAGACGCCAACTGGCATTCTGACCTGGCGCAAGGGTGCGCTCATAAAACGGCTCCCACGAAAATGTGCTTGGATTGCCCCAAATAGGGAAGAAACTAGGAACATAATTGCCAGTTGCAGTGACTTGATTGAGTACAGGATGACGTTGAGTTAACATAAAGCTGCTCCCGCTAAAATGTTGATCAAGCGGCTGATAGTATCCGCCCGTCCATGGCCAGCCTTTCCGGCTGATAAAGCCATTGCTAGACATAACATAACCATCGCTGTCCGGGAACTCGACTGGATAATTAATTTTGATCAGCTCATCTTGTCCGGCTGGGCAGTGCGGGAAGAATGGATGAGGAAACCAACTTATCGGTGCAAATCGGGTGCCCGTGTTGCGCAGCTGTGTTTCTGAGCGGACTGTGCGCTGAATGAGGGTGACAGCACGCTCCAGCTCGATCGTCCATTCTTGAAAGACATGGCGGGTGGTGAAGCGAATCGCTGTGTCCGTTTGCTCGATCTGCCATTGGCAGGGCGCCACGATCTTGCGCTCCACCAGATTACATAAGCCAATGCCCAGGATCAGCGCGATTGGATCGCTTTCGGCCGTCCTAAGCGGGGCCAAATTAAAGGCGTCAGGAATGCCTTGCCCGTCAAACACATTGAACGAATCGGGATAAGTTGGCCCGGTCAATAGCGGACCCAGTTTGGTATCCGTGATTTGGAAGATATAGCCGCCGGTGCAGTAGCGCGTGCCAGAACGAGCAACGTCGGCGACTGGGTCGAGGATGGCGACATCTAGCAGGGTATTTTTTAGAGAGAACATGTTTTAGTTTTCAGACTTTATCAGAACTGATGCTTAAGCCAAATCGCACAAAGTTGTACAAATATCGAAGCACCAGTCGTATAATCTAGTTAGCTGCGTTGGCCGAAAAGTCGCCGGATGGCGAGGAGGCTCGCAATTGTGAGATAGGCCATTCCGCCGCCCCGCAGTTAAGAGGGCGGCATTTCTTCCCCTATTTCTTGGCCACTGCAACAATAAAAATGCGCTCTCGTCCGCTTTGCGCAGTTGTGTCTTGGCCGCTTTCGTCTACATAGCAATACAGTTTTCTCATAATGAGTCCATCTTGGGAGTCAGAGTGTCACAGCGGTGTCGGCTCTTGCAGCCGCCAGGCCAACCCGGTGAAGCGGCCGGCTTTGTTGGCCCCGGCGTTTTTCACCGCCATGCCCAGCGCTTTGCGGCTGCCAACCAGCACGACGAGTTTGCGGGCGCGGGTGATGCCGGTGTAAATCAGCTTGCGCTCCAGCATCATGAAGTGACTCATGACCACAGGGATGACGACTACAGGATATTCGCTGCCCTGCGATTTGTGAATGCTCATCGCATACGCCAGCGCCAATTGATCCAGCTCAGTGAAGTCATACTCGATGCTGCGGTTGTCTTCCAGCTGCACGGTCAGCGTCTGCGCTTCACCGTCGATATCCGTGACCGTGCCGCCATCGCCGTTGAAAACCTCCAGATCGTAGTTGTTGCGCATCTGCAAGACCTTATCGCCCAGCCGGAACAGGCGATTGCCAAACTGTTTCTGCGGCTTGCCTTCGGCGGGTGGGTTAAGTGCGGCTTGCAACGTTTCGTTCAAATAGCCCACGCCGCACTTACCGTTGTGCATCGGGGCCAGCACTTGAATATCCGCCGGCTTAAAGCCAAACTTGCTGGGGATGCGACGGGTGACCAAATCGACGACCAAATCGCCCGCTTTCTCGGTGTCGTCTTCGATAAACATGAAGAAGTCATTGATCTCGCCGCCACTAAGGGGCATCTCACCTTTGTTAATCCGCGCGGCATTGGTCGCAATCGCGCTGGCGGCCGATTGCCGAAATATCTGATCAAGCCGTGTCACCGGCACCTGCTCGCTCGCGATTAAGTCGGCCAGCACATTGCCCGCACCTACACTAGGCAACTGATCGGCATCCCCCACCAGCAATAAGTGCGTGCCGATTGCGATCGACTTGAGCAGGGTGTTCATCAGCAGCGTGTCGAGCATGCTGGTCTCATCGACGATCACGATATCAGCAGGGATGGGGTTGTCCTGGTCGAAGAAGGCTTTGCCACCCGGTTTAAGCTGCAATAACCGATGCAGCGTCTTGGCTTCCACCCCAGTTGCCTCGCTTAGACGTTTGGCGGCCCGGCCAGTGGGGGCGGCCAACACCACCCGTTTGCGCTTGGCCTGTAGCGCACGGATCACCGCCTTCATGCTGGTGGTTTTGCCGGTGCCCGGGCCGCCGGTGAGAATGGCGACTGCGTGAGTGAGCGCCATCTGCACACCCGCACGCTGTTTGTCGGCTAGATTCAAGTCATCTTTCTCAGCCAAATACTCAAACATCGCATCGAACTTCACTTGCTTGAACTCGCGCAGCTTATCTTGCGCCGCCGTGCAGCCCAGCAGTCGCCGCACCTGGCGCGCCACATTGCTCTCGGCGTTGTAGAAGGGCCACAGGTAGACGACGGGCTCGACAGAAGCGGAATTGACCATGGGCGATTGACCATTAACCATTGATGGCGGCTCGCTGCTCATGGCCCACGGATCATCACTCTCGCCCAACGCCCTTCGCTCAACGCCCCACGTTGCCCGTGCTTCGCTAAACCGCTTCCCTTTCGTGACTGGTGGTGCGGCAAAAGCCAGCGTGCCGTCAGGATGACGGTGTAGCAGCTCGCCTTTGGCACCCTGTTCGGCGATCAGGTCGTCGATAGATTTGAGCGCAAGGTCAAGCGACACGCCCAGCAGATCGGCAGCTTGTTCGGACAGCTGCAGCACGGGCAAATAGGTATGACCATCGTCAGTAGATTCGGACAGCGCGAAGAGCGTGCCGGCCTTTAATCGCTCTGGGTCTTCGTGGGTGTAGCCCATCGCCAGCGCCATCTTATCGGCGGTTTTGAAGCCGATGCCGTGCACCTCGCGGGCTAGCCGGTACGGTTCGTTTTTGACAATCGTGATCGAGGCATCGCCGTATTGCTTATAAATGCGCACCGCCAAGCTGGTGCTTGCGCCATGGCCTTGCAGGAAGATCATCACTTCTTTGATGGCTTTTTGTTCGCGCCACGCCGCGGTAATCAAGCCGATCTTCTTGTTGCCTAGGCCGGGCACTTCTTTTAATCGGGCGGGGGCGCTTTCTAATATCTCAAGTGTTTGCGCATCAAAATGATTGACGATTTTGTCGGCGGTCTTGGGGCCAATGCCTTTGATTAAGCCACTGCCCAAATATTTGCGAATGCCCTGCGCGGTAGCGGGCAATATCGACTTGTAATTCTGAACGGTAAATTGCCAACCGTGCTGGGTGTGGTGCTGCCAGAAGCCAGTAATCTCCAGCGCTTCGCCCACTGCCGCGCCACTCAGCGTGCCGATCACAGTGATGAGCGAATCATCTTGGCCGCGGTCACTGCGCTTATCGGGCAGCAGTTTGGCCACGGTGTAGCCGTTCTCCTCGTTTTGATAGGTGATGCGCTCGATCACCCCTTTGACGATTTTGGGAACCGGCACATCTGAGCTGGTTGATTCCATTTAGGAAGGAATATAACAGTCGGAGCCTGCTGTTAGGGTCTATTTATCTGGTTGCGCGTGGGTCTAGTGCGTCGCGCAGGGCATCGCCGAAGAAACTGAAGCCGAGCATGACTAGCGAAAGCAGGCCGGCAGGAAGGATGCCTAGATGCCAGTATTGTTGCAAACGATTGGCAAAGGAGATGGCCACGCCGACCATTTTGCCCCAACTGGGCAACGGGTCGTTGATGCCTAAACCGAAGAAGCTAAGAGTGGCTTCGGCCAAAATGGCGGCGGGTAAAGCAAAGGTGACAGCCACAATGACGGAGTTCAAAATATTGGGCAGGATATGTCGAAAGGCAATTGAGACGGTCGACACGCCCAGGCTGCGCGCGGCATCAATAAATTCACGCTCACGCCACGACAGCACTTGGCCACGCACCAAGCGGGCCAATTCCATCCAGCCAAGTAGCGCAATGGCCAAAATGACATTGCCCATGCTGCCACCCAACACCAAGATCAGCAGCATCTGAAAGAGCAACGCCGGTATGGCAACAAAGATTTCGATAATACGGTTAAGGCCAAAGTCGACGACACCGCCAAACCACGCGGCGGCAAAGCCAACCGTCAAGCCGATGATGAGCGTGATCACCAGCACACCCGCCGCGATGAACAAACTGGTGCGTGCGCCATAGATCATGCGCGATAGAAAATCGCGCCCGACGTTGTCGGTGCCAAGGGGGTGACCCGGTAAGACCCCCGGCGGCTGATTAAACTTGAAGCCGGTTTTATCGAAGGGATAGGGTGATAACACCGGGGCTGCAACGCCGATAAAGACAAACAGAAAAACGATAACGGCACCGGCTAAGCCCAACTTGTTGCGCCGGAAACGCGCCCACGCCAACTGCAAAGGCGTAGACATTTTGGTGCGCTCGATGGCGACTTTGGTCTTGCCCGTGTCGGCACTGTTGCCGCTCAGGACAGGGTTGCTTGCCGCCATAGTTATCTGCGACCTCCTACTCGGATGCGCGGGTCAGCAATGGTGTAGGCAATGTCCGAGAAGAGATACGAAATGCCCCACATGACGGCAATGATGACGACCATCGCAGTAATTAAGGGGTAATTTCTGAACAAGATACTCTCGATAAAGAAGCTGCCGATACCGGGAATTAAAAACTGGCGCTCCAAGATCGCTGAGCCGGTGAGGGCGTTCGGGATGATTGGCCCCAAGATCGTAATGATCGGGATCATGCTGTTGCGCAGGGCGTGCTTGAACAGCACTACATTTGGCGTGAGACCCTTGGCGCGGGCGGTGCGGACAAAATCTTGGCCGAGCACTTCTAGCAAGTTCGAGCGGGTGTAGCGCGAGATTACACCCAATGGCTGCAGCCCAAAGATCACCACCGGCAAAATCAGAACACGCGGGTCTTTACCCGGTTGCCAGCCGCCGGCAGAGGCCGGATAGGGCACCCACTTCAGCACAATCGCAAAGAGAAATAGCGCGAACAGCCCAATCGCAAACACGGGCACAGTCGTGCCAAAAATCGATACCAACGTGACCAAGCTATCGACCCAGGTATTTCGCTTAATCGAGGCGATTACACCCAGAACAATGCCCAATGGCACACTCCACAGCAAGGCCAAGCCACCTAGTAGTAGGCTAGCAGGCCAGCGTTCGCGAATCAGTTGCACAATGGTCTTGCTGGGATGCTGCAATGAGGTTCCAAAATCGCCTTGCACGGCTCTGATGACATAGTTAAACCACTGCACATAGAACGGTTTATCCATGCCATATTTCTTTTGAATATTGGCTTTGGCCGCTGCTGAAAGCGGCTTTTGCAATTCGTCGTAGGGGCCGCCCGGCACCGAGCGCGCCAAGAAAAACGCCGCAAACGACACGACCAACAGTACACCGAGCAAACCGAGGAGTCGCCAGAGGATGTATCGGAGCATGGATTAAGTGCTTAGTGCTTAGTTCTGAGTGCTTAGTTGAAGGGGCTTAGTGCCAAGCTTCGCAAGAAGCCTAGCACTAAGCACTAAGCACTAAAGACTAATCACTCACTACGCCGGCGGGTTAGGGCGGAGCTTGGTCACGTCCTTGTTGATGTACATCTCTTGCAGGTGGATGGCCAACGAGCCGAAATCGGGCCAGCTCATGCCATAGGATGTGTTGACTTTGCCCGGTTGCAGTGACTTGCCGGAGACATACGGCTTCAGCATCTTCGGCACGGTGCGGACGACGATGAAGACGGCTGGGGCATCGGTCACCAACAAGGTCTGAGCCTTCTTGTAGAGATCGTCGCGCTTGGCCTTGTCAGTCTCTGGACCAGCGGCATCCAGCAGCTTCTGGTACTCGGCATTGTTCCAGTTGTGGCGGCCACCAGTCTTGAACACCGAGAGCATGTTGCTCTGGTCAAGGTAATCCATGCCATAGCTGATTTGGCCGAAGGTCACTTCGGTGGGCTTGGCGTTCAGCTTCGCCATGAACACTTTCTGCTCTTGGCGTACCACTTCAACCTCGATGCCGAGATGATCCTTGATGGACGCAGCGATGAACTCGCCGATGGTGCCACGCGGCTCGCCGTCGTTGAAGCGCACTTCCAGTTTGAGCTTATCAACCTTGACACCGGACTCTTTGAATAGCGCTTTGGCCTTCTCAGGGTTGAAGTCTACGAGGCCCTTCAATTCGGCGTCATAGCCAGGGAAACCAGCGCCCAAGAAACCGTAGGAGGCTTTGGCTGCCACCGGTGTGGTCAAGTTTTCGACGATGGAATCGCGATCGACCAAGTGCGAAATGGCTTGGCGGAACTTAACGTTATCGAAGGGGGGTTGGCTGACATCGAAGAAGAGGTAATCGCAGCGGAAGTCGCCGACATCCGGGAACAATTGCTTCTTCAACTCTTCGTCGGCCAACACGGCCTGAATGTCGGCGATCTGAATCAACTGGTTGTGATCGAGCTGACCGGCCTGATAGGCTTGGAAGCGCTGATCGGGCGGCATAGCCAAGTTGATAACTTTCTGGATATAGGGCTTGAGGTCTTCGGGGTAGCCATTATTGTTGGCCTCGAACACCGTGCGCTCTGGAGTGTATTCCTTCAGCACGAACGGGCCGGACGAGACCGCCTTGGCCGGATCGATGTTGTAGGCCTTGTTCCAGCCGTCGCCATCGCGCACCACTTTGGAATGCAACGCAGTGTTGTAGGGCAACAACAGCGGCAGATAAGGCACGGGCGAAGTAGTCTCCAAGATCACCTCGAATTCGTTGGCACCCACCCGGGCACCCACATCTTTTGGCGGCTTGTCGCCCTTGGTGCACTCGGCAAAGTTCACCAGCTTGGTCTCGCTGTAGAACCAGTTGAAGTCGTGGGCATTGACCGGGTCGACATAGTACTGCCAAGTGACCACGAAATCGTCCGCATTCAAAGGCTTGCCGTCGGTCCACTTGATGTCGTCGCGCAGGGTCAACGTCCAGGTGGTGCCTTTGTCGTCGACCTTCCAACTCTTGGCCGCGCGCGGGATCAGCTCGAAATCGTGATTGAACGCGACCGGTGGGATGTTGTGCAGGTTGGCACCCACATGCACGTTGTAGATCGAGATTGAGGCATCCAGATAAGTCTGGCCGGGATTACCCCATTGCACCAGCACCTGCTGTTCTGGGCCAGCGGCATCGTCCGGCAGCTTCTTCATGCCCGCCATGGCAGCTGGCGCTTCGGCCTTGGGGGCCTCGGTGGCTTTGGGCGCTTCGGTCGCCTTAGGCGCTTCGGTGGGCTTGGGAGCCTCGGTGGGCTTGGGAGCCTCGGTGGCAGGGACTACGGTCGCAGCTGCTGGTGCAGCCGTAGGGGCCGCAGCAGGTGCTGCGCCGCCGCAAGCTGCCAATAGTGCAGCGCCGGTGCCTGCACCCAAAATTCTCAACAATTGTCGTCGGCTTAAATTCTTTTCGTTCTTAATCACTTTACAAATCCTCCTAATGGATTTACACAACTAACGTTAGACAACTCGATAGTTTAATCATTTGGGCTCTCCCGACTTTAGCGGGAAATATGTCATTCCGACCATAGGGAGCCGAAGGTCTTAACGTCGCATTTCGCACGCTGCCAACGCTAAGACCTTCGGCTCCTCGCTGCTCGTCGGAATGACATTTTCCCGTTTTACTCGGTAGAGCCATAATTTGATTCGATAAGCTGTATGAACTGAATGAACAGAAAAATTCATTGCGCAGGTATGCAAAATACCCGGCATCATGGGCGGGTAACCACCTCCCTATTTTTGGGAAATTAGAGTTAGGCTATGTTTTATTACAGCCTATGAATTTTCGCAAATGCTGTGTGCGTTCGGAAAATTTATGAAACTGACTAAGTATCACGCCTTGGGTAACGATTACCTGGTTTTGCAGGAATATTTCTCGAAAAACAGCGTTGTTACGCTGAAACCAGAAACCATCAGGTGGATATGTGATCGCCATCATGGGGTCGGGGCGGATGGGATTCTGGTCGCGGTGCTGAGTTTACATGATTTGCTGAGACAAAAGCAAGAGGTCGACCGAGGAGAACAGGATGAAGGGGATGATTGGGGTGAGATAGGCGTACGCATCTTCAACCCGGATGGCAGCGAAGCCGAGAAAAGCGGGAATGGGCTGCGCATCTTCGCGCGGGCTTTGTTCGATGAAGGGCGAGTTGGGACTGAACCATTTGCGATCGAGACGATGGGCGGGCGCGTGCAATGCCAGGTACTCGAACAAGGCCACCAAATACGCGTCGAGATGGGCCAGGTGACCTTTGGCCCAACGTATCAATTTGACGATGGGCTGATGGGATCATGGGCTGATGAGAAATCCAACCCATCATCACAGCATCTCAACATCTCATCACCTCTGCTTGGTCGCGTCGCCAACATCGGCAACCCGCATTGCGTGATCTTCCGCCCAGCTGTCTCTGCCGAGGAAACCCAACGCTTGGGGCCAATCATCGAGAACGATGCGCGCTTCCCACATCGCACGAATGTGCAATTTGCACGCGTCATCGACCGGCAAAACTTGCAACTTGAAATCTGGGAGCGCGGGGCTGGTTACACCTTGGCCAGCGGCAGTAGCAGTTGCGCCACTTGCGCAGTCGCCGTGCGGCTAGGGCTGTGTGATGGCGCTGCCACGATCCATGTGCATATGCCCGGTGGCATCCTAGACGTTGAGGTATCACTCGATTTTCATATCACCCAAACCGGGCCAGTTGTGCGGGTGGCCACAATTATTATCGCGCCTGATGATGCCGTTGCGCCTACAGATCATTCATACAAATACTGACACCCACTGTCGTCTAAAGCGGATGCCCTCCACCCTTGAATAACCGTATTCTAAGAACGTGAATTGCGAAAATGATTGTGCGTTGTTGAAACGCTGAAACATTACACGCTGCACTTTGTGAGGTTTACATAGCCATCATAAATAAACCGTTTGCCATTAGTAGATAGTTAGTTAGTTTAGTTAGAGGTATCAACATGAACATGAATGAAAGATTTGAAGAATTGATCGACTTTGCACAGTCACGGCGCAGCTTTGTGCGTGGTAGCGTTGCTATCGCAGGTGCAGTGGGTATTTCCAGCAGCATGGGTCTAGGGCGCGCATTTGCTCAAGGTCTGACTGATTTGGACGTTCTCAACTTCGCATTAACGCTGGAACATCTTGAGAGCCGTATGTATAAAGAGATGCTCGCCAAGAATATTTTGACCGGTAAAGACGCTCAATACTTTGTCAATTTTGGTCAAGCAGAAGCCGCACACGTTAAGGCCATCACGGACACAATCGTCAAATTGGGCGGTACGCCTGTCGCGGCCAAAGCCAGCTATAACTTTCCAGCATTCAATAATCGCGGCGATATTTTGAACTTTGCAAAAGTTGCTGAAGACACCGGTGTAGGAGCTTATCAGGGCGCAGCCGCTGCGATCAAGAACAAAGATGTTCTCGCGGCAGCCGGCAGTATTGTGCAGGTCGAAGCTCGGCACGCCGCCATCATCAATGTATTAATTGGCGCCGATGCACCCGTCCCCGATGCCTTTACCAAGAGCTTGACCATCGATCAAGTACTACAAATCGTCAACCCTGTGTTGGGCCAGTAGTTACTTGCGATTTAGGAAAAATAATGAATAACACCATCAACAAAAACCCAATCAGCCGCCGCAACTTCCTCCGCGCCAGCGCCGTGACAGCTGTGGCCAGTGCTATCGTATTCAACCCCGCGGTGGCCCGCACAGCCTTTGCAGCCAACAAGTCGCAATCGGCTGAGCAAGATCTCGCCATCCTGAACTATGCCTTAACGTTGGAGCACCTTGAAGCAGCGGCCTATCGGGCCATCGTCGCCAGCGGATTGCTCTCGGGCACAGCCTTGAAGTATTTTCAACAGTTCGGTGCCCATGAAACGACCCATGTCGATACTCTGATCAAAACGATCAACAGTCTGGGCGGCGCACCCGTCCAAGCTCAAGCCAGTTACGCGTTTCCGAGCTTCACAAGCCAGGCTGAAGTGCTGACTTACTTTCATACTGTGGAAGACCTCGGTGCCGCAGCGTATCTGGGTCAGGCCCCGCGCCTCTTGAACCCAGGTTTGTTGACCGCGGCCGTGAGCATCCACAATGTGGAGGCCCAACACGCGGCTGTGTTAGCTGATCTGATCGGCGTTTCACCTTCACCCACCTTTGGGGCACCCAAGACGATGGAAGAAGTGCTCGCCATCGTTACACCGATCCTGACTGGGAGCAGCATACCCGCTGGTATGCCCAGCACCGGCTTGGGTGGCACTAGCATAAGCGGCGGCAGCAATAACCGCGTGCGCTAATCACCTAGAAAGCATCGAAACAAGACGCATATTTACCGGATGCTAAGATTTTTAGGATTGCGATATCCTGAATAATCTTGTCATCCGGTAAATCGTAACAACCAAGCTTTTTGGACAGACTATGAGCTGAGTAAATACGGTCAATTTGTAAAAGTAAACACCAATAACACTATGAAACGAACCTTAACCACATTGTGGATTTTTGCCATCACTATTTTCGGGATGTTGTCTACACCTGTGACCGTAATGGCCCAGACTGCGCTTGCGGATACAGCCGTACCTGTGCGATTGAAAATTCCGGCGTTGAATATCGACGCAGTCATTCAGTCAGTAGGTAAAGACAGCAAAGGGAATATGAGCGTGCCGAGTAACTCAACCGATGTGGCCTGGTACAAGCTGGGTGTCCGGCCTGGCACAGCAGGGAATGCAGTGATTTCGGGTCATTACGATGACAAAGTTGGCCCAGCCATTTTTTACAAATTGGGCAAGCTAAAGAAAGGCGATACGCTTAGTGTCCTCGATAGCGCTGGCGTTAGCCGCAATTTTGCAGTGGTTGAGGTTGCGTCATATCCTTACGATAAAGCGCCGCTCAACAAAATTTTCGGGTTTGATCTGGAGCATGATCTTAACCTTATCACTTGTGGTGGACGTTGGAATACGCGCACGCACACCTACAACCAACGACTCGTGGTCTCCACCCGTTTGATTAACCCATAGATCTCTAAGCAGGTCTGATTCTCCCGAATATAAAGAGCTAAACAAAGAATCTCACGATTCTTCTTTTGGGGTTGAGGCAAGTTTGTTAAGATTGCGTCTCGATTATGCCCAAACGAACAGATATACGCTCAATTCTCGTCATCGGCTCCGGGCCGATTGTGATTGGACAAGCCTGCGAATTTGACTACGCTGGTGCACAAGCCTGCAAAGTGTTGCGCCGAGAGGGATACCGCATTATTTTGGTCAACAGCAACCCGGCCACGATCATGACCGATCCGGAGTTCGCTGATGCAACCTATATTGAACCCCTTACCTCGGAAATCCTCGAAAAAATCATCGCCATCGAAAAGCCCGATGCGCTCTTGCCTACCGTTGGCGCACAAACCGCGCTAAACCTAGCGACCGAACTAGATGAGCTTGGCATACTGCAAAAATATGGCGTTAAATTAATTGGCGCTAATGTACATTCGATCAAAGTCGCCGAAGACCGCCAGCTCTTCAAAGAAGCCATGGAAGCTAACGGTCTGAAGTGCCCCATCGGCGCGACGGTGACTTCGGTAGAGGAGGCGCTGGCGCTGATGACGAAACAAGCAGAAGTGTCAGATGTGTCAATAATGTCAGACACTTCGACACTTCAGACACTTTCTTCTCTCACACCACAACCATCGCTGTCGTTAAACTTCCCCGTCCTCATCCGCCCCTCGTTCACCTTGGGCGGCAGCGGCGGCGGCATTGCGTATGACGAGGCCGATCTGTGCGATAAATGCGCCAAGGGTTTGAATGCCAGCCCTATGCATCAGGTCTTGATCGAGCAAAGTGTGATTGGTTGGAAAGAGTTTGAGCTGGAAGTCATGCGCGACTACAAAGATAATTTCGTGGTGGTGTGCTCGATCGAGAATATCGATCCGATGGGCGTCCACACTGGCGACAGCATTACGGTCGCCCCGGCCCAGACCCTGACTGACAAAGAGCTGCAACGCCTGCGTGATATCGCCAAAATCGTCATGCGTGCGGTTGGCGTCGAAACCGGCGGCAGCAATGTGCAATTTGCGGTCGATCCAAAAACCGGCGAAGTGCTGGTCATCGAGATGAACCCACGCGTGTCGCGTTCATCGGCCTTGGCGTCCAAGGCGACTGGCTTCCCCATCGCTAAGATTGCTGCGCTTCTGGCAGTGGGTTACTCGTTGGATGAAATTCCCAACGACATCACCCAAAAAACACCCGCTTCGTTTGAGCCATCACTCGATTACGTCGTGGTCAAATGGCCGCGCTGGGCTTTCGAAAAATTCCCCGGTGCCGACGGGACCCTCGGCCCGCAAATGAAAAGCGTCGGCGAAGCCATGTCGATGGGGCGCACCCTCAAAGAAGCGCTCAACAAAGCGGTGCAGAGCTTGGAGATTGGGAAGATGGGGGTGTATGGGCGACGACTGACCATCGACGACCGGCCACCGACGACTGACGACGAGCGGTGGTCAGTCATCGGTGGTCGGTCGTCTCTGCAAATACCCACCGCCACCCGTCTCTTCTCCACGTTCGATGCACTGCGTGCGGACATGTCTGCTGACGAAGTGATCCAGCTCACGATGTTCGATCCATGGTTTGTGCAACAATTTGTCGAACTGATCGAGACCGAGCGCGAGATCGCCAAATACACATTGAATTCAATCCCCCGTGACCTGCTGCTACGCGCCAAGCAAGAAGGGTTTGGGGATGCTTATATCGCGGAGTTGCTGCGCAAAGATGTGTCTGTTGTGTCGGAGGTGTCCGACACTACGACACTTAAGACACCTCCGACACTTTCGCCGATACTTGCGCTTCGCGCCAAACGTAAGCAAATGGGCATCGCGCCTAGTTTCTACCGCGTAGACACTTGCGCAGCCGAATTCGAGAGCAGCACGCCGTATTTGTATTCCAACTACGATGGCCATGACGAAAGCGCGATACAGTTCGATAAACCAAAAATCATTATTTTGGGCGGCGGGCCAAACCGCATCGGGCAGGGCATTGAGTTTGATTATTGTTGCGTGCATGCCTGCTATGCCTTGCACGAGATGGGTTACGAGACCATCATGATCAACTGCAATCCGGAGACGGTTTCGACCGACTACGATACGGCCGACCGTCTGTATTTTGAGCCGCTCACCCTGGAGCATGTTCTAAATGTGTGGGAAGCGGAATCAGGAGTATCAGGTGTCAAGTCTCAGGTGTCAGGAAGCCTGATACCTGACACACCGCACCTGACACCTGTCTTAGTGCAATTCGGCGGCCAAACTCCCCTCAATCTGGCCCGCAAATTGCAGGAAGCGGGCGTGCCAATCTGGGGCACTTCGCCAGATGCGATTGCGCTGGCCGAAGACCGCGAACAATTCGCCGCAGTTCTGCGCGAGCTAGAGATTCCCCAACCAGAAAACGGCACAGCGATGTCGATTGACGAAGCGCGCACGGTGGCTCATCGTATCGGCTACCCGGTGTTGGTGCGCCCCAGCTATGTGTTGGGCGGGCGCGCTATGGGCATCGTCTACGATGATGAAGATCTGGTCGAATATATCCGCGAGGCCACCGCCGTCTCACCTGATGCACCGGTGCTGATCGATCGCTATCTAGAAGATGCGTTTGAGCTGGATGTTGACGCGCTGTGCGATGGCGAAACCCTGACGATTGGCGGAATCATGGAGCAGATCGAAGAAGCCGGTGTGCATAGTGGCGATAGCGCCTGCATGATGCCGCCGCTCAAGGTCAGCGAATATCACCTGAATATCATTCGCGACTATACCGAGCAGATCGGTCTGCGGATCGGGGTGAAAGGGCTGATGAACGTGCAGTTTGCGATCAAGGATGAGGTCGTGTACGTGCTGGAGGTGAACCCGCGCGCCAGCCGCACCACGCCCTATGTCAGCAAAGCCACGGGGGCACCGCTGGCCAAATATGCCGCCCAGATTGCGGGTGGGCGCACCTTAAAAGAGATCGGCTTTATGCAGGAGCCAGAACTAGATGGTTTCTTTGTCAAAGAGGTGGTGTTGCCGTTCAACAAATTCCCCGGCGCGTTTGTGCGGCTGGGGCCGGAGATGCGCAGCACGGGTGAAGTGATGGGGCATGCCTCGACATTCGGCCATGCTTACGCCAAAGCCGAGTTGGGGGCGGGCGAGCGTTTGCCAACCAAAGGCAAAGTGCTGATCACGGTGCATGATTTAGACAAAGCCGCCGTTACCAAGATCGCGCGCGACCTGCATCAGATGGGGTTTGAAATCGTGGCCACCCGGGGCACAGTCGATTGGCTCAAACGGATCAATGTGCCTGCCGAGGTCATCAACAAGGTCAGCGAAGGCTCACCCCACGTGGTCGATGCGGTCGCCAAAGGCGAGATCAATTTGGTGATCAACACCCCATTGGGCAAACGAGCTATGGATGATGGGCAATTCATCCGGGCCGCCGCGATTCGCTATCGCGTGCCACTGCTCACCACCCTCAGCGCGGCGCAAGCCGCTGTCATGGGTATTCGCGCGCTGCGATCCAAAGAACTCCAAGTGCGCAGTTTGCAGGACCATCACGCAGGAGCATAGGCTTAGGAGGGTTGGAAGGTTATTAATGTTCTGAAAGTTTGTAAAGTTCATAAGGTTTATAAAGCTCGGCCAGCGATGAACTTTGGGAACCTTGTGAACTTTCAGAACCTTACAAACCTCCAAACCTTCACAGACTTCTGCGCCGATTCGCGATCAATGTCCACACCAGCAGAGCCAGAATACCCAGTGTAATCACGCCCAAAATAAAGGCCATAAAGTCAAACATCCCGGGCAGAGTTGACATGGGGATGGCAAAAAACAGAATCGCCATCACTAGGATGGGCCAGGAACCATTTAGATTGATATTTTTCATGGGAAATCTATTAGCAGGTTTTATGGGTTTAGTGATAAGTCCTGATTGTTTAGACAGGCTGCATTATGTGCATGCAACGACATTGTAGCAATAAGTATTAGTGTTGACTGCGATAGGTCGTATTTGACAAAAGCGACACTTTTTTGCTATGCCATGTCCCCGCAAGGATCAAACGCAAGTTTTTCCGGCTATTTTGCTGTGAAAATGCTACCAACTCCCTGTAGAAGCAGCTAAAACCGCCCCTTTTGTCCCCATATCCTTACAATCCATTTCGATAGCTTTCCTATGTTTTTGAATAGTGTCGCTATCCAAGAATTGATAGTGACAAGTCAGTAATGGCGTAAGCCTCCAAGCACACTTTGCTCACAAAGCGGCAAAATTCTTCGACTTGAATCAGCTCAAGATACAGGTTCAGGAATGCTTGAAAGCAAGGTCGTTACTGTGAAGGGTTATCGACATTGCTGTCGAAGAAATGGAACTGATTAACGAAACACTGCCCAAAGTATCAACAGAAAATACGATTGTTACAAATGCACCTAAGAGTGTCGACGCGAAGCATATCAATGATCGTTTTGGACAATGGCTGAAACAGTACCGAAATCATTTGGGGATGACCCGTGCAGCACTGGCTCGTCGCATCAACTACTCGGTTGACGCCATTAAGAAAGTAGAGAATGGCCAGCGCATCCCATCGGAATCCATGGCCCGCCTATTGGCCGAAGCATTGGGTATCACGCCTGAGCTGCATGGTGTATTCATTCGCTTTGGGCGCACCAGCATCTCGCACCCAGCATTTAACCGGCTAATTCAGCGCGAAGAAAGCATTCCTCCCGCAACACAGGTATTTTCAACACCGGGCATACCCAGACCGGCTCGCCTGCCCTACCCGATTAAGCCCATCATTGATCGGGCCAGCGAAGTCAAAACGGTTGTTGAATTGGTTACAAAAAGCCAGGCACGCCTGATCACTTTGCATGGTGCGCCGGGCGTCGGCAAAACCCGCTTGGGGTTGGAAGTTAGCAATCAACTCCGCTCCTTTTTTGAGGATCAGGTTTTTCAGGTGTCACTGGCATTCGTCACCTCCCCAGACAGCGTGCCCGATGAAGTGGCCAAACAGTTGCATTTGCCATTGCAAGAGTTGCGTCGTTCTGGCAACGCCGAATTGCCTTCAATTTTGGTCGAAACCCTACGCCATAAACGCACCCTGCTTGTGCTAGACAACTTTGAGCATGTGTTGCCCGCAACTGCGTTGATCAGCTATTTGCTCGAGCAGACACCTTCGCTAGTCATTATTGTCACTAGTCGTGAAGCGTTGGGGCTACCCGACGAAACCCGGCTTTTGGTGCAGCCACTGTCCTATCCCACTCTGGTCAGCCAACTCTCCAGCCCAGAAATGGCGAGCGCTTACGCTGCCGTGCAAATGTTTGTGCAAGAGACCCGCACACAAGATGCCCATTTCGGGTTAACCCCGCACAACTATACTGAGGTCAGCCAAGTCTGCGAACTGGTGCAAGGCTTGCCGTTGTGTTTGGAGCTGGCCGCAGGACAATTGGCCCGTCAATCATTCACGGAGTTGCTCGCACAACTGCAACAACATCTAAGCGATTTTGTGCTCACCCAGGATGAAAGTAACCCTACGTTGACGCCGCATCATATCAACTTGAAACAGGCCATCGACTGGAGCTTTCGGACGCTCAATCCAATCGAACAACAGGTATTTTCAGCGCTGTGTGTATTCACTGCACCCGCAGATGAGCATGCCATCCTGGCTGTTTGCGGTGGGACAAGCGGAGCTGGTCTGGCCGGACAGGTTGATGCCTCCATGCTGCCATATGTGCTGCGCAGCTTGTGTGACAAAAATTTGGTACTGCAGACTAGGTCAATCGGGCATGTCACGCGCTTTAACCTGATGGCACCCATCCGCAGCGTCGCACGTGACACGATAGTAGCTGCCGCTGTAATGGAAAAGTTACAAATGCAGGTAATTGCTCACTTTGAGAGTTTGGCCAACCAACCCGAAAGCGCTGTCAGCCATCCCAACCATATTGAGTGGACACAGCGAATCGACGCAGATTATTACAATCTGCTGACATCGTTAGAGTGGTGCTATATAAACGCAACCCCACGCGCATTGCAAATTGTGGTCAATTTGGCGGTTTATTGGCAAACGCGTGGGCGCTGGCATGAGGGGCGCCGTTGGCTGGATCGGCTTATTCAATCTAGTTTGCACCCTGACACGCACGACGCTCCACAAGTTCCGATCGATGTCCGGGCCAGAGCACTCAGTGCGCTTGCCATGTTTCAACTACTGCAGGGCGAGCCAATCACGGCAATCGACACGGCCAACAAAAGTCTGGCATTGGCAGAAGCCAGCAATAACCCCATCGAACGCGGCAGTGCATTAAACGTGTTGGGCGATCTGAATTATCAACTGGGCGATTACACCCATACGCTGGCTCACTATGAACGAGCATTGGTAGCCTATCGCGAAGCGGGTAATCGCTGGCACGAGGCCACCTTACTGGGACAAATGGGTTGCCTGGCTTATGATCAGGGCGATCTACCCAACGCTGATCGATTGCTCAATCAAAGCTTGATTGTCTGGCATGGTTTGTCCAATCAAAGCGGTATCGCGTCTGCGCTGCAACGCCTCGCCCAGTTGGAACTGGTGCGCGGACGATCGGAACACGCCGCTGAGCTGGCACAACAAAGCCTGACTCTGTACCGTAAATTAGAGGATCGGTTGGGGGTAGCCACCGCTATGCAACGCTTGGGAGCGGCTTGGCTGCAAATGGGCCAACTTGATCGGGCAGAGCAACTGCTGGGGGAAGCAATCGATCAGTTGCAAACACTCAATTCTGGCATTGTCTTGGCCGAAGCGCTGACCACATTGGGTAGAACTTTGCATCTGCAAGACCGCACCGCTGAAGCCATTACCAAACACTGTGCGGCGATTGATTTGGCAGATCAGATGCACAACCGGCGTGTGATCGCGACAAATTTGAACCTTTTGGCTGGTGCATTGATCGGACAAAATCAACCTTTGACCGCTGCAAAATTGTTAGCCGTTGCCACCAAAATCATTCCAGTCAACATTGGCGCGCTAGCAAATGTAACCGCTAAATATGCCGACACCCTTAAAATTGATGTGCAACGACATTTGTCTCCGTCCACTTTTGCGACTGCCTGGGAAGAGGGGCTTTCTCTCAACCTGAAGCAAGTAATGGCTTTGATCGTGAACTACTCTATTTAGAATCCAAGAAATTACTTAGATATTAGGCTTAATCAATCTCTGTACCTACTTTTGTCCTCGCTTGCCGCTTGAAAGTATGTCTATATTTATGCATTACTTAGTGTAAGTAACGTACAATATTTTTAACGAAATCGGATTATGTTATGGAGCCACTTAACCCCGTTCGTCGCTCTCCCCCCAGGGTAAAGCGATCGGATAAGCCTACAGGGCAGGATATTGCCCACGATACGGCCCACATTGTGGACCAAAACATGGTGCAAGTTTTGCTTGACCTCAGCCATGCAAACCATAAACAAGGGCAATCCTCGCAAGCCATAGAGTTGCTCTATCAGGCTTTGGAAGTGGCAAAGTCTGTCAAAGCGACGACATTCCAGATCCACGTACACGACCTGTTGTATCGCGCTCATAAATCATCTGGGGCCACGGCGGCGGCATTGGGCCATCTGGAACAGCGGATCAGTTTGCAGCACTACATGACTGAGCACCGCCATTATGAGCAGATGATTTCAGGACTAACCCGCGAACTAGGCGCCGCCCGTGCCACTGCAGAGGGTTATCGGATTCAAATTCGGGGGATGGAACAAACCGTGCTGGAAAGAGCACAAGCCCTGGAATCTGCCCAAATTGAAACGTTAGAACGCCTGGCTACAGCTGGAGAACGACATGAAGCTTACGCACCGGGTCACACCGGCCGCGTGGGAGATCTGGCAGGACGTATTGCTGCTGCCATGGGCCATGACCTGCACTTTACTGGACAGATTCGTTTGGCAGCCCGGTTACACGACATCGGCAAAATTGCCATCAGCGACCACATTTTGCAAAAACCTGGCAAGCTGACCGAAGAAGAGGTGCACAAAGTGCAACTCCATACGCTGATCGGGGCCGAAATTTTGGCGGGCAGCCCGTCCGAGCTGATGCAAATGGCTGAAGAAATCGCCCTTTGTCATCACGAACAGTGGGATGGGTCGGGTTATCCAAATAATCGAGCCGAGGAAGACATCCCTCTGGCGGCGCGTATTGTTACAGTAGCGGATGCTTTTGACGTAATGACACACCAGCGCCCCTACAAACACTGCTGGCCCGAACGGCAAGCCATTGAGGAGTTGCGTCGCGCCGCTGGCACCCACTTTGACCACCGCATCGTGGATGCCCTGATCCGTTTATTCAACTAAATATTTGCAGATTGTTGCATTTGCTAGCAAGGATTTCAGTTTGCTCGCATTGCATACGTCACGAAAATCAGTCCATTGGCTAGCTGTATAAATCATCCCTATGGCCTAGAGTAGGTACGGGGGTTATTTAGATGAAAAAGATTCGCACATTTCTCGATAGCGTTTTGCTGGTGATTGGCGCACTGCTGGTGGTATCTTTTGCCGTATCCGCATACTCTGGTGATGTAGCACAGTTTATCGCTGAATGGATTCCATTCCTGCGTGACACCCCTATCAATCCACTCTATTTGCAGGGGTTGGCGGTGGTCTTAGTTGGCGCCGGCATTTTCACCAACTTGGTCAAAAGCAGCTCCACTACGCCACAGTGGGTGGAATAAACCCAAAGTTCTGCGCTTACAAAATTAGCCGTTAGCACTGTTACTGATCTTTGACTAAATCATGTCCGCAGGTGGCATGCCTGAAAGCCTGTAAAACACGGCCTTTCTCGCATTTCATGTGCGGACGCAAATTGGTCAAAGATCAGTAACACCGTTAGCACACCTTGCCGTCAGAATCTCAACAATCTGAGTAAAGACATCTCTCACAAAGGCACAGAGTCACAAAGTATTCGAAAATAAGCCTGATTCGTTTGTGAGAGATATTCTGTTTTGGTGTAACTATTCAGTCCAAATTTGGTTTTTGTCCGCGAATCACGCTAATTTTATTTGCGAAGATTAGCGTGATTAGCGGATTTTAATTGTGGCTGAATAGTTACGTTTTGGTTCGGATTTGTCCAACTTACGGGGCGACTGGCAATGAGCGCAGGTTGTAACGTGTGCTTAAAAAGGATCGGCTTACCCAGCCCTCTGTACCATCCTCGGTTTTTACGCGGAGCCAGCTCAGGCGTGCATTGCGGCCTAGCAATTCCACCCGTGATCCACGACTGAGATTGGACATTACTTTGCCGCGCAAGCTCGGTGACTCGCGCAGGTTGACCAAACGCCGCACCACCGCAACCGCACCTTGTGTGGCACCAGCAGCAGCCGCAGCTTCGGCGGTGGGTGTGACTTTGGCAGTGTCTGCACCCACGGTCGGGGTGGCTTTCGCATCTGCACCTGCGCCTTGATTCGGATCGGCCACGGTAAGTTCACCCTCCATTTGCGGTTCAGCCTGCAAACTGGCCATCATGTTGTCCAACTTGGAAAGATCCGGGGTGAACTGCTGCGGGGTAAGCTTGTTCAGTTGGGCGGTAGTCAAATCCAGATATTTCTCGTAACCTTTGGCAAACGCTTCATAATCGGTAGCGGCTGGCGTATCATCAAATTTCTTGGGCAGGCCTTCTGCCGCCACCGGATACACTGCGCTGATTAAATATTTGCCATCGCTCGTCAACCCTTGAAAGGTGTAGAAAATCCCCTCATTGGTAATGGGTTCCACGTCCTGGGCGTAGGCAGTCACAAAACGCAACCCCTCGCCATTCGCAAATTTGACATATTCCAGATTGGAATAAAACAACTGCGATGCGTTATATGCTGGCAGAAATGGCACTGCGCCGCGAATGGTCTTGGGTTTGCGTTGCAAAGTTTGCTTGAGTTGGTCGATGATCTTGCTGATGCTAGGATCAATGCTGCGCAAGCCTTCTACTGGATAGATATTGATATGTCGCTGGCGTGCATCGTCTGGATTGGGTGCCTCGCCATCGAACGAGACCAATACATGCTGGGGAGCCGCATCGCCAAAGGCTGGACCTTCGGTCTTCGGCACTGCGGGCATGATCTGGGTGCTGACTGATTTCCCTAAGGCCGGGTCGAGGGTGAGATTGACGCCTGAGACGCTCTTGGTCGGTTCGACAGTCGGCTCGGGGACAGGCGTTGTCGTCGGACCTTCAGTGACCGCAGCGGAAGTTGCAGTGGATGCTGCTACAGGTGCAGCAGTCGGTGTGGCGGCACTGTTGCTGCCGCAAGCAGTACACAACAGAATGATCGTTGCCATGATACTGGCACGCTGAAGGCCATTGGTTAATTTGGGGGTTAAGTTTTGGGATGTGGTCATGCACACAATCTTCGCATAAAAATGCGATTCTCGCCTATCGTAGAGACACGATATATTGCGTCTTTAATCGCGTCGTTACGACAAGCGAATGTCATCCTCACGCAGGACTTTGTCTAACATGGCGATGACGAAATCCGCGTTACGGCGATCAAAAACCAGCGGCGGTTTGATCTTGATGACATTCTCGTACGGGCCATCTGTGCTCAACAATATTCCGTGATCTTTCATACGGTTAACGATCTGGCTGGCTTGGGCAGTGGCTGGTGCTTTGCCAGCCCGCTCACGCACCAATTCGAAGCCACTGAACAGGCCCAGCCCGCGCACATCACCCATAATCGGATGATCGGCCATCAGCCCGCGCAAGCCATCCATCAGATAGTTGCCAGTATCAAGGGCGTTGGCCTGCAATCCTTCGTCTCGGATTACGTCCAACACCGCCAGACCGATGGCACACGAGACTGGGTTGCCACCAAAGGTGTTGAAGTATTCCAAACCATTATTGAATGAGGCGGCAATCTCGGGCGTGGTGACCACGATACCCAGCGGATGACCGTTGCCAGCCGGTTTGCCCATCGTCACGATGTCGGGGACGATATCGTCGCCTTGGGTCTGAAAAGCCCAGAAGTGACTGCCGACGCGGCCAAAGCCGGTCTGCACTTCGTCCGCAATACACACCCCACCCGTTGCGTGCACCTGACGATACATCTCGCACAAGTAGCCTGGCGGCAGCACGATCTGGCCGCCACAACTCAGCACACTCTCGCAGATAAACCCGGCTAAGCCGCGCTCAGTGGCGTAGCGCACATCCGCCTGCGCAGGCTGGTAGTGCGGAGGCAGACTGCGCAATTGTTGGATGGCTATTGCAGCGGATTGGGCGTATTTGTAACCCGCTTGTGGGTCGTTGGCCGGATACGCACCGCGATAAACATCCGGCATCACTAACTTGTGCACCCAGTCCGGCGCGCCCAGGCCACCTTTGTGATCGAACTTGTATGACGAAATATCAATCACACTAGAAGTATTACCGTGATAGCCCACATCCACCACCAGCATATCTTTTTGGCGGGTGTGGATGCGGGCCAGTCGCAACGCCAACTCGTTGGCCTCGCTGCCACTATTGACGAAGTAACACACCCGCAGCGGCTCAGGTAACGTCTGGGTTAATCTGTCAGCGTAGCGCACCAGATTCTCGTGCAAATAGCGAGTGTTGGTGTTCAAGACCGCCATCTGGGCCTGCCCTGCCCGCACCACCCGCGGATGGCTGTGCCCAACATGTGGCACATTATTGACCGCGTCCAGATAGCGCTGCCCCTCCGCATCATAGAGCCACTGCTTCCACCCGCGCACGATATGCAGCTTTTTGCGATAGCTGATACTCAAATTGGGCCCGAGCAGTTCGCGGCGCTTGCTGAGGATATCGGTTTCTGCCCACTGCCCACTGCTCACTGCCGACGAATTGAAAGCAGAAAGCGGTGAGCTGTGGGCAGCAAATGGGATGCGCGCAATCAAGTTTGCATCCGGGCTGATACTCAGCCAGACATCGCGTTGGCTGGGGCGGCAGGAGCCGTTGAAGTCGCCGCGGAAGTCCAGCATGTCGGTAATAATCTGCAGGTGCAAATGCGGCGGCCAGTTGCCGTTGATGGGGTAGTTGCCCATCTTGCCAATCTGCTCACCCTTCTTCAGTTTCTTGCCGACCGATAAGCCCGAGAGAGAATCTTCGGTTAAGTGACCATACAGGGTATAGAAATTTAAAATTACAAATTCAGAATTCAAAAATGGTTCTACATCAGTATCGGCATCGTTTTGAATTTTGAATTTGGACTTTTCAATTTTGATCTCATGTTTCAGCACGATACATGGGCCGTAGTCATACTGGGCAGCGTTGTTGGCGAAGCTGTGGATCTCGCCGTCGAGAGGAGCCAAGATGGGGGTTTCAGCGTCCATGAACACATCCAGGCCGATGTGAACGGTGCGCCATTCGTAGCCGTTGTTCGAGGGGATACGGAAAGCGTCGCCACCATAGACTGGGCGGGCGTGGTTGTAACCGCCAATCGCGATTTGCACCCCTGCTTCGTCCATCCGGTTCCAGATCTGGCGGGTGAACTTTTTCGGGTCGCCGTAGTCGTCAGGGTTGGTGAGTTCCAAACTGCCGACGCTCCAGTCAGTGTAAATATAGGGCGCAGTGCGCAAGTCAGGCAGCACAATATTGCCGATCTCATCGGCGTGCTCCTGCAGCCACTCTACCAAAAGCGGGCTGTGTGGCACAGCCGGATAGCTGCATGCTGCCCGCAAGGTGTAGTGCGCTAGGTTGAGATTGATCTGCTCCAGCTTCTCCAGTAATTCCCAGGCCGAGCGTTCGCTGATTGTGAGATAGGTATTGTCGGGCTCGATGGTTTGCTGATAAGCAGAATTAGTGACACTCACGCACAGCCGGGTGAGAATCAATGGAAAAAGCAGCGCCAACTCCTCTTCCTGCAACGGCAATGCATGATGATAGCCGCGCACCACATCGGCGGCGGCGGCCAGTGGATCGGGCATGTCCAGCATGGCGTAAGCGCAGGCGATAGCCAGATCACAGATCGTGGCGGTGTGCAGCATGTCGCCGAAGTCGATCAGGGCGATGGCGTAAGACGGGGAGGCTAGCACATCCGGCGTGAGGCGTGGGTAAACGAGGATGTTGTAATCGTTGGCATCGTTATAGATGACGCTATGTCGTAAGTGCACTAACGCCGGTTGAATCTGGGCCCGGTAGCGAGCAAAGTGCCGCTGCACCAGGAGCTTGCGACGGGCCGAGGAGATGTGGCGGGTGTAGTCCTGCGCCCATTGCGATTGGGCCAAGTCCCACTTGAGGGAGCGTTGCGCAGCAGGGTGAACAAAGTCTAATAAGGCTGCGTCGACTGCGCCCAATACCTCACCCAATGCTTGTAAGCGGTCGGGCGTATGAGGATTGGCTTTGGCCCACACCTGGCCGGGCAGGTAGGTGAGCAAGCGCATCAGATGCGGGCACCCCTGCCTATCATTTATCGGCATCAGATCGCGCCCATCTTTGGCAGCGACCACCCGCTGCAACTGCAATGCCGGCAGCCGTTGGGCCAAATGTTGCAACGCGGCATGTTGCATCGCCAACACCTGGGACGATTCCTCGGCGTGGGCGATCTTGAGCACATATTGTTCGTCTTGTTCAGCTGAAGATGTGCTCAGGCGGAAGTTTAAGTCTTTCTCGCCGGGCAGCGCCATTACTTGAATATTTTCAGGCAAACCGTAATACTCTTGCGCCAGTATCGCAATGTCTTCGGCGTAGAACATGGGCCGTTCGTAATGAATGTTCATAGGTCAATCGACAAGTGCTGCATGATCATGTAAATGAGAGAATAGCGCAACTTCGGGGCAGAGAAAGTAAGCAGCGTGTAATCGTAGTCATCTCCATCCACGCCATTAGGGTAGCACTGGGCATCAAAGGCAGGCGCTAAGGCAAACCAGATGCTTCAGCCTTCACCTGGATTAACCCCACGGTTACTTCGGTATCACTATCTTTTGGATTGCGCTTCTCCCCTTGCGCGACAAGCCGCTCAAACGAAGGGTATTGATACAACCCGACCCAGACCGAATAGGCCTCATCTCCCCATAAGCTCCGCCCACCCAGCGCATAGCAGGTAAGCGCCATATATAGCAGAACTAACGTAACTATTCAGTCCAAATTTGGTTTTTGTCCGCGAATAACGCGAATAACGCGAATAACGCGAATTTACGCTAATTTTATTTGCGAAGATTAGCGTGATTAGCGGATTTTAATTGTGGCTGAATAGTTACAAACTAACATTAATAGCAGCCAAGGTCTATTTTTATGAGACGAGATTTGACGAGCACACATAACTTTCTTGAGCAATTCAAAACCATTGTCTGGTGCGTGCGACCTTCGTTTGGCTTCTTCGTAAAATGAGTTATGGACGAAAATAATCAAACTCCCCAAAGCTTGCCAACACTACCGCCGGCGACACCACCGCAAATCGAACCACAGTCACCCGAGGTGACTTATACGCAACAGCCTGTTGCAAAGTTGCCGACCAACAATCTGGCCATTGTGAGCGCCATAGCCAGCGGTTTGTCGTGGCTCGGGCTATTTGGCATCGGCGCGGTAGTCGGGCTGATTCTGGGCTTTATGGCTCGCAACGAGATAAAAAGCAGCCACGGCACGCAAGGCGGCGATGGGTTGGCCTTGACCGGTATCATTTTGGGTGCAGCCAATCTGGCGTTTATCTGCATGATACTGATGTGCGTTTCTGTAATTATTACATTGGCAGCGGCGTCCGGATCATAAAATCCGGTTATGTGTGCTGGGGTTGACCCCTGACTATTTTCAGGGGTTGTCACCTCACCTTTGCCAGAATCTATCCTCGGGGTTCGCTTCATAGAATAAGAGTGGGTAATTCTTACTGTGTCCAAACCTTCAGTGTCAGGGGGAAATTTTCGGCAATCCAAGCAATCGCAAAGAATTGTCATCGCTAACCATGCCGCGACAGTGCGGGAGGCCTTGCGCTGGCTGCTAGACAACGAACACGACTTCGATGTGATTGGCGAGGCGACTAACAGCGTCGAAACACTATCGCGTGTACTAGAGTTGGCTCCCGATCTAGTCATTGTCGATATCGATTTGCCGCATGTGGGCGGTTACACGATTGCCCGCATGCTCAAACAATTGCCGCAGCCGCCCCTGGTCGTGCTGCTCGCCATCATCAACGAGCAAGCCGATGTCCTGCCCGCACATACAACCACAACCAAATTGGATGACTATTACGATGGCATCATTCGGCAAGGAGCAGATTGGCCCAGCATCGTAACCCAAATCCGTGCGCTCCTGATTAGACAGAATTCCGAAGATCAACAAGAATAGGCACGATGTCTGAGCAATGGCAACGAGATGAGCAAATAGATAAACAGGCGATCACCCGGTTGCGCGTGATCAACCAGATCAGCCGCGTTATCAGCGGCAGTCTCAGCCTAAACTCTATTTTGGATGACACCGTTGTCGCCATCAACCAGTTGCTGGATTTCTATAACATTGGGATATTGCTAGTCGATCCAGATGAACCAGAATTATTGGTTTTACGGGCGGGTGCCGGTATCTTTGCTCCGTTTTTGTCGCCTAAGTACCAGCAGAGGATTGATCAAGGCCTCATAGGCGAAGCCTGCCTGCTCAAGCGTTATGTACTAATCAACGCTGTGCAGCACCACCCACGCTATTTGCCCATTCCTGGTGGCGAAAGCATCTATTCAGAATTGGCGGTGCCCATTTTGCTGGGACAACGTTTGCTAGGCATCCTCAATCTGGAAAGCGAACAACCCATTGGCGAAGATAGTGCTGACGATCTGCAAACCGTAGCTGACCAGTTGGCGGTAGCCATCGAAAACGCAAGACTATTCGATATAGAGCAACAACGCGCTCGCCGCAGTAGTGTGTTGGCCCAGATCAGCCGTCAGATATCGCGTAGCTTGAACACCGAGTCGGTGCTGCAAGATGCAGTGCAGGCTATTCATACCCACCTAGGTTTTCCAGATGTGGCGCTGTTTGTTCTGGACGAGAACTCGCCCGATTGGTTGGTGTTGCGAGCCCGGGCTGGCATTAGCGCCAACGACAACATTGGCCGCTATCGCCAGCATATTTCTCAGGGAGTACTGGGCGAGGCCATCCGCTTACGCGACACGATTGTGGTGGCCGATGTCAGCCAAGACACCCGCTATGTGCCGAGCGTGCCGAATATCAAAAGCGAGCTAGCCACGCCTATCTTTCAGGGTGATGAGCTACTGGGTCTGCTGAACATTGAATCCGATCGCAGGTTAGGCCCACTGGACGCCGGCGATTTTCAGATCATCGCCGATCAGTTGCGTTCGTCTATTAGCAACGCCCACCGCTATGAGGAAGAAAAGCGCCGCACCGAGCGCCTTGCTCTCATCGCGCGCACGGGTCAGCGGATCGCTGCCCGCCTCACCAGGGACGAGTTGATTGACACCCTAGTCAATGAGTTGCACGATCAATTGGGTTATGAACATGTCGCGCTATTCTTGCTAGATCCCGATGATCCCAGTCATCTGGTGCAACGCGCCTGCGCCACTCTTTGGCCACGCTCGGTCGCCATTGGTTATCGCCTGCCGCTAAACCAGGGTGTGGTGGGTGCGGCCGGTCGACTGCGCACGGTCCAACAGGTGAATGACGTATTGCAAAGTCCGATCTATATCTCTATGTCGGGCGTGCGCGGCGAAGATGAACCGCTGGCCGAATTGGCTATCCCGATCGTGCTAGGCGAACGACTGCTAGGCGTGCTGGATCTGGCAAGCAATCGCGAGTTCCACGATGAGGATGAGCAAGCCGCCCAGATTATTGCGGATCAAATTGCAGTGGCTATCGAAAACGCCGAGCTTTTCCACGAAGCCCAGCGCACATTGGCCGAGACCCATTTACTATACAAAACCAGTCAACGTATCAGCATGGCGATGGATGTACCCGAGGTCATCACCGCATATCTGGCACAAGTAGCGGCGCAGGGACGTTTCATGTGCAGCATTGTCATGTACGAGCTGGACGATATGGGCCAACGCAGCATGACGGTCATGCGCGGGCGCTGGACTCCAAACGAAGGGATTACCCATCCGACCGATATGCGCATTCCCTATACTCACGACGAGCTGGATTTACTCCTGGATAGGGGTGAAACCGTAAAAATCAGGGATGTGCGAGACGACCCACGCGTGCCTGTATCCTTGCGCACGATGCAGGTGATAGAGCAGCGCCCAGCCATGGCTATGATCCCGCTTATAGTTCGCGGCGAACGAATTGGCTTGGTCATTTTAACCATACACACGCCCTACAGCTGGAATGAAACAGACTTACAACCGTACCAAGCTACTGCTGCACAATTGGCCACCGCCATCGACAGCCGCCGCGCTCAGACCTTGGTCTATGAGCGCAACCAGCAGCTTGCCATCATCGAGGAACGCCAACGGCTGGCCCGCGAACTACACGATTCGGTGACGCAGTTGATCTTTAGCACCACTTTGATCGCCCAATCTATTTCTCCAGCTTGGCGACGTAGCCCGGTCGAAGGTGAAAAGCGGGTGAACCGCTTGCTGGAACTCAGCCAGAGTGCGCTGGCCGAAATGCGCGCCCTTTTATTGGAGCTACGCCCACCCGCCCTGGACGACAACGACGACAACCGCACCAGCATCCCCGGGTTGATACGCGTGCAACGCGAAGGGCTATCCTCGGCCATCCGGCGCTACGCCAACACCATTGCACGCGATAGCTTGCATATCGAGCTAGACGACAGCGGTTATCCGCCTCTGACAGGCATGCGGGCATCACTGGCATTGGAAGAAGGCATTTACCGAATTGCCCAAGAAGCGCTCAATAACGTCGTGAAACACGCGCAAGCACAGTCGGTGCATTTACAATTGGTGCTCCATGAACGCATCGTCACCCTGACAATCATTGACAATGGGCGCGGGTTTGCTATACAGGGTGAAGCACACGCGCAAAACACCAGTGGCATTGGCCTAAAGACAATGCACGAGCGAGCGGCAGAGTTAAAAGGCATATTGCGCATTAGCAGCACGCTCCGCCAAGGCACAACCGTAGCGCTCAGTATTCCTTGGCGAGAAAAGAGGATCCTCTAAACATGCGAGTGAATGATTTTGGCACTCCTGACGAATACAGGCCGACCACCCGGGTTCGGGTAATGATAGTGGACGACCATACTATTGTGCGCGAAGGGCTGCAAACTCTGCTTGACGAAGATCCCAATATCGAGATTGTGGGCAGCGCTGCCAATGGGGTGCAAGCACTCATGCTGGCCGAACAGTTGCTGCCCGATATCATCTTGATGGATCTGGTCATGCCCGAGATGGATGGGATCACAGCCACGCGCCAACTGCGTGAGCGGCGCAATACCGCACGTGTGCTGGTGCTGACCAGCTTTGCCGACGATCAAAAGGTGCGCGATGCCATCCAAGCCGGCGCTGTCGGCTATCTGTTAAAGGATGTGCTCAAGCCGGACCTGTTGCGCGCTATTTTCAACGCGATGGAAGGTCGATCTACGCTGCACCAAGATGTGCAGCAGATGCTCATGCGTCAAAGTAGCACTCAATCCGAGAGATTGCCCCACCACAGCCTGACCGAACGCGAGATGAGTGTGCTGCGTTTGATCGCCCAAGGTCGCAGCAACAAAGAGATTGCTGCTGCACTTTTTCTCACCGAAGGTACGGTAAAGGGTTACATCAGCACCATTTTTGACAAACTCGATGTTGAAGACCGTACCCAGGCGGCGCTATATGCTGTGAAACAGGGTTTGGGCTGATACCAATCGACGGCAATGCCGTCATTGCATACAATTGGTCCGGTAGCGTTTAGCGCTGAGGCAGATTTAGCCCTCCAGCCCATGCTTGACCGCGAACAGCGCCGCTTGGGTGCGATCGGACACGCCGATTTTGCTGAGCATATGGCTGACATACCCTTTGACCGTGCCTTCGGTCAGGTGCAAGGTGTTGGCAATTTCCTTATTGCTCATACCCTGCATAATTAATTTGAGCATGTCGTGCTCGCGGGCAGTGAGTGATGCCAGCCGCTTACGGCCTTCGACTAGGTCGTGGACAGCGCCCAGATCCGGCTCAGTAGGGAGCGGCACCGTGGCAAGTGAGTGTGACACCGGCCCCATCGCCCGGCTGAGTGCATGGCTGATCATCGATGTCGGATCGTAACCCGCACCGGTGCTGCGCGTGGGCCAAGCCCGCACTTCGGACAGCGCCCGGCGGCTTAGTTCCACAATGCATTCCACCAATCGATCTCCTTCCACCGTGTCACGCCGATAGGCAGAGTCGATTGACTGGGCCACCAGTGTGATGGTTGAAACCAACTGGGTGACCGAATCCAATCGCTCGCGCTCGTTGCGCATGTTGCTGTAGGCTGGCATCACCACAAAGTCTTTCATTTGTGGGCGAGAATAGTTCACAAATTGCATATCCATCGTTATGTTCCTCTTGCGCTTTCCTTTTCGCTTGATTTCTTCCTCTCGTATTGCGATCAGGATAACGATACAGCGATACAGTTTTCAATACAGTGTTGCCATCACGAAAAAACCTGTCAGGTGCGCGCCATG
>JANMVQ010000327.1:0-4830 GCA_031392845.1 Chloroflexota bacterium | reverse complement strand
CACTAATCGAATGTTGATGCTGGTCCAATTCGGTTTGAGTGTGACAAAGTGTTCACCAACAATATCGGCGACATCCTTGGATACGTATACCTTGCAGGCGTGCCAATCGACGCCGGCCTCATCCAATTCCAATCGCGCGCCTTCTGGCAACCCGCCAACACGTGTCATGGGGTCGACTGCAGGCTGACTGCGTAAATTCACACCGCCCGAACCCAATTTAGGTGTGACATAGATCGTTGAATTTGCTTTCATCGCATATCCCTTTGTCTGCTACTTTGGTTGGGACGAACCCAAGTCTTGGAGGGTTCGCTGTGCCACCTCGGCGCTCATGCCCCACAAAAATAGCCCCACGTAGTCATAGATACCATTCACGCCAAAGATTGCCCCATTGTTGACATACAGCGACTGTAGCCCAATTAGAGCCAGCATGACTAAGAGAACGAGAAACAATAAGCTCTTTACAAACCAGAATCGTTGCTCGACCGCCTGAGCATCGGCACCCAAAACAAAGTGGCCGATGACACTCAAGATAGACCAACCCGCTCTAGTGAGTTTCATCAACTTGGATTCGGCGGTTGGAGCAGGTCCCGGTCCACTCGGCGTCTCCGTTCCACCGCCTCGTCTCCCTCCGCGTGGGGTGGCTTCTGGCTGCTTTCCCTTAGCGGCCAATTGCTCTTCAAGCGCCTTGAGGCTTTGCTGGGCGGCTTCCAAACTAATCCTCAGGTTATCCCTTACAGAGACTAACATTGGCTGAAATTGAGCCAGCGCCAACGCCTGCTCAGGCTTAGATTTGGTTTCGTCAGTAAGCCATGCCTCGTACTTTTCCAGTTTAAGAAGCACCACTATCTTTGTGTCAATCTCTTCTATAAATTTGCTCGTCGTGGCTTCATCCTCCGTCGAATTGGCAATCTTGGCACGTGCGCTTTCAATTTCCGCCGCAAAGTATTTTTGCATCTCCTCATCTTTGATTGCATCCAAAGTTGTGCCAATCTCCTTGAGCCGTGGAAAAAGCTTCCCTTGCTTTTGGGCTAGTGGTGTCTGCCGATTTCGTACCAGCCGACCAATCACAATGCCAAAAATAATGGCCAATATGGCCAGTAATGGACCATTGCGCACTTCAACCGTGCTCGTAATCATCAGTGGTTCTTCGACGCCATCGACCTTGAGGCGAATGCTGCCCTGATAGCGATCTGCTGGCAATTCTGCACGCGCGATTTCCAAATCGAGTGATCCTGCCAAGCTACCGGTGATCACTTGTGGTGCCGCAATGGACATCTCGCGACTTTGGGCAACCATACCGGTCTTTTCGCCGCGCATGACCACTACACCTTGGGACACTATCGCATCCGTGCCCGTGCCGTTTTCGAGTGGGATAGCCCAATGATCTCGGACCGAGCTCTTGGGCAACAACCAAGTCGCCAACCCGCAATCAAGTGCGCCACGGCAATTCACCACCTGCAACGTCACATTGGGCAACACGGACTTGAGCAGCGGCTGCGCTTCGATCTTGACGTCTATCCGCACCGTCGTTGTGGCGACTTGTGTCGACGATGCCGTAGTGCTCGCCACGAACTCCAGTTGCCCGGAATATTTTCCCGCGCGCTTCACATTGTTGATGGCGATGACCACGTCAACCGGTTGGTTCTCCGATAGACGGGTATCTGCAGGCATGGTCACATCAGCTCGGTTGATCTTGGTGCGCGCACCTGTCTGATCGGCGTCCAGCAGATCCGTCGTCAAGAGTCGAACAGTTGCTGAAGGTGCGCCGCGCAACGTCAGTCGCGCGCTCCCAGTAAAGGTGCTCGCCTTGCCATCAAACACTCCGGTGACCAAAACCGGTGATGTCGCTGGGTCAATCGACAGCTGTATTGCTTCACCCGCCGCCATGGCCGGGCTGAAACGCCCCCCGGCCGCAAGCATCAATAGGCAAAGCCGTATGAGACAAAGAAGCAGTCGTCTTGTCATGATTGTGCCTCCGTCCGAATATCCACTTGAACGCTAACCCACTCGGCGCTGGCCGATGCATTCAATTTGACTTGTCGCGTGGCGGGTCTGTCGACGGCGACTTTGGCGAACAATTGCGCAAGTGCATCCCACGACCCACGCGTGGCAGAACGTGCAGCAATCTGCTCAGGTTGGGGTGCCTGATCCAACGCCGGCAGGGTCAACCAGCTAAAGTCCGCCGGTTTGGTCGTGCCAAATACCTTGATGGTGTCGACACACGACCGAATACTGGGGTCAGACAACTCCATGGTGAAACCAAACACCTTATCCTCGCCCGGGTTAATCTCTTTGGCATCCAATAACAACGTGACTCCCCAATCGGGCTGCAGATCCAAGATCGTGATGTACATCACATTGACATCAAGATTGTCAGCCACTTTTGGCCGCAGACTGGTTAACTTAAGCGTGATCTTTTCGCCGGATTTCACCACACGTGTATTTGGGTTTTCAAAAGGCTGCGGGTTGGTCTTGTCGCCTTTCAACACCTCAACCTTTAGCTTGCCAGCCAACGCAGATGTTGCGTCATCTGAACTCATCTGCTTTATGCTGTTGTAACGGGTCAAGTGGATCAAGCGTTTTGCGATTTCCTGCGCCGCTTTGGGGTCTGCGCAACTCAGCGCTGGGCGCAATGCGATAGCTTGCCCGGCTGCATCCCAAATCTCATATTCGGCCTTGGCATTCACAACAACCTGAAAATCTGAAGCTTCTTCTTCAGAGATATTGACCCAGCCTTCCCCAATGGACTGAATCGCATCCTGCGCGGCTTTCAGCGCATCGGTTTGACCGATATTGGCTAGCAAATCTGCACGTTTGAACAGACGGACCGTGCTAGCGAGTTGAATCGTGCCCGGGGTAATTAACCCAGCTTGCCCGCCTGCAGAGATTACGGCATTATGATCGATCACATCGGTGATGTTGGCCCAAGACTGCATGCCATCTGGCGTGATGGATTCAAGTTCGGCGATGGCGATACGCTGTGAGTCACTACCTGTGTTCGTCGCAGCTACGGTTACCGTTGCCAGCGGAAAGACCGCAAACTTCGCACCCACACTCAAGCCCGGCCCGGCGTTGAGCAACAAACGCGTTTTGCCGTCGCCGGCTTTGTCCACGCTCAAGATGGTGATTCGATTTTCTTTGGATGGGCGTTGATCGACGCCAAAGACGACTCGATTGCGTTCGCCCTGCAGTTGCGGCGTTTGATCACTAAACTGGGTGGTCACTTTTCCCAAAATTCGATCATAGAGCATTTGATACGTCAGCTGTCCATCCAGCTGATTCAGCGCACTCAACATCCAATGCGTCAATGCGCCGCTGGGTGTTTTGCCATCAAAAGGGAACTCGGTGGCCAATTGCGAGGCAGCGCAAGCGGCCATCAAAACATACCCGCGTGGTTCGGGCAACCAACCGCTGTCGGCTTTGGCACTGCGCTGACCCGCGGCCGTTGCATGCCACATCTGAAGCAGCGTCGCCTTGGGTGCAATCAAACCCACTTCATCTGGAGCACGCATGTCGGGCGATGTGATGCCGCGCTTGCGCGCACCGGATGTGCCGCGCGTGGCACCACCCGAATGACAACTATCCAACACAAGCGTGACCAGCAACCCTTTATCGACCATGGTCTGCAACAGGTAGGCGATCTCAAGGTCGCGCAAATAATTTCCAGAAGAAGAGCCAATATCGGTAGGCACCAGCCCCTCATCCAGGCCATTGGCCCCTTTAAGCTCGGCAAAGCAGGTTTTGGCTCGCCCACCATGGCCCGAGTAATGGATATAGACCAAATCACCTTTTTGTGCGGCAATGGTAATGTCATCAAATGCCTGCTTTATATTTTTCTTGGTCGGCCATAGGTCTTGACTTGCCTCTGCGGGTTTTGCCCCTTTTTCCGATGCCGTGAGCTTGATCGTGCGTGTCACATTTAGGCGTGTGTTGAGAAACTGCTCAACTTGTGTGATGTCATTGACACAGCCTTCGAGGCTGTCGTAGGATGAGCCATCGGGTAGCTTGTTGGGCAAATAACAATCTACCCCTATCAGGATGGCATAGAGGTTCGGTTTGTGATCTGGATCTGGCATTATGGATTCCTCCAAAGTATCTGGGTTAGGCAACTACCTGCACTTCCACTTGCACAACCGTCCACGGCTCACTCGTTGTGTCTTGCAGGCGAACTTGCCTTGTCTTGGGTTTGTCCACTGCCAAGGCGGCAAACAGCGACTCCAATGGGCCACGCACACCACGGGTGCCACGTGCTTTGGGCGGCTGATCCAGCTCAGGCAGGGTCAGCCAGTCATAAGCCGTCGTCGCTGTGCCAATAGTTGCAAACACCTTGAGCACATCGACACCTTCGGCATAGCCACTCGGAAGGCTCAGTTGCAATGGCAATAACCGCTCCTCACTCGGGCTAAGCACTTCAAACGTGCCCTGTTCAGGGTATATCTTATCGATACTCCACGACGGCGTAAGATCGAGCACACAGATATTGAGCGTGTTGGGTAACGGTTCACCGGGCGGCGCCGGCAATGCCGGCAGCAGATTCTTGATGCGCAAATAGATCTGTTCGCCCGCTTTCACCGTCAGCCTATCGCCGACAGCCACGGGTTGCAGATCGGTCTTGCCACCGCGTCCACCTGCCCGTGTTTTTTTTACCCACTCAACCAACAGACCATTGGCAAGTGATGCAGGTGCATCGTCATTGGCAATGGCTTGCACGTTGCGATACTTTGTCAGGTGAAAAAGGCGCTGCGAGAGTTGCTTGGGTGCATCGGCCGCGCTGGCCAGTAGCGCTGGACGCAATTGCAGTGGCTTGCCAGCGGGATCCAATATTTCAAG
>JANMVQ010000321.1:0-5173 GCA_031392845.1 Chloroflexota bacterium | reverse complement strand
CCTAACGAGAAAATCTGCACGCCGGGGACCACTTTTAACGTGACCCATTGCGGGGTCACGGGTGTTGAGACATGCAGCTACACCTGTAATGCGGGCGGGACTGGGTATTTGCCTGCGGTATGTCGCAGTGTGGGCAACGGTGGCAACTTTCGCCAGCAATACTGCGATTACAACGCCGGGTGTCCGGTCAACAACGGCTTCATCGAGGGGCGCCCTACGACGATTAATGCACTGTGCACCCAAGATGGTGCTGTCCAAAATGTAACACGTGGTGCCTGTGGCACTGGGGGATGTAGCAGAAGGCTCATCTGTCGGCCAGGGCAACCCTGCTGTCGCCCAGGGATCGATCCGGCCTGCACACCCCAGTGTCAGTCGCACGGCGAAACGATTGATGTGGTGCCAAAGTGCGGGCCGGGCGGGCAGGGTTATCAGTGCACTTACGGCAAGCTGACCTTGAGTGTGCCACTGCCCTGTCCCAGCGTGATGCGTAAGCCCTTCCCGAGGGCGTTGGTCGGGCAACCCATCCAGTTCGATATTATGAGCGCGTGCGCCGACCTGCCGACCAGTGGGAATCGGGTCGATGTCGGCCCGCCATACGATATATGCGGCGACACCATCGTTGCCTACGAGGGGCAACTGGCTTGGATTTGCAGCACCCCCGACATGTCTGACGCTGAGTGGACGATGGATGAGCGGGCTTGGAACGTGGGCAAAGCGAACGCCAATGGGCCAATTCTGGCGGCACGGAGCGGTGCGAGTATCCGGCATATCTATGAGACCAGCTCAGTCGATCTGGCACCCAATGGCCCCGGTTACCCCGATATGTTGCGCCGACAACCGGCCTATCAGGTGCAACTGAGGACTAACTATTCACTGGTCGGTGCCTTTCGATACTACTACCGCACCCAGGAGCGCCGTTGCTACAACGATGCGAGCAAGACGCAGCAGCGCGAGTGCCGCGATAGTGGGTATTGTGATAACCCGGGATTTCCGGAACGCAAAAATGAATGGCAATGTCGCCCTGAAGGGGCATCAGAGACCGTCTGGATCACGCCAACGCGTGAGTCACCGACCTTCATTCTCCCCAACATTCCAGTGATCGGCGCGAAGACCCCCCAAGACTTGGGGAATCCAAATAGCTGCGGCGTCATTGCGACCAGCGTGTTGCAAAGTCAGGCGGTGCTTGGGGAGGGCCAATGAATAAGTCTTCGTCGGGTCCAGGCATCGCGCCCGTTGTTGTCTGGCTGCTTCATGCGCTGTGTGTCGGTATGACATTGGCCGGGAGTGCGTGGGCACTGGCCTGGTTGTGGCATCGCGACGGGTCAGGATATTGCTCGATCATCTTTGGCATTGGCTTTGCGGCTGCGATGACCGTGCAAGCGCTGGTGAGTTTGGGAGGGCGGTAGCCATGCCGAATGGAATCTCAATCGAAGTGGCGGTTCTGATTGTGGTGGGTGTGCTCGCGGCAATCACGATTTCAAGCGCGATTCTTGAGCACGCTCAGGTGCTGTGGGATGTGCATCAATTGCGATCAACGCCGTTGCCGGTGACTGATGCCACTTGGCACATTGTGGCGGCGCAACTGGCCGTTGATGGTCTGAAAGAGCCGGTTGATATTTGTTCGTTCTCAAGCATGCAGGTGTTAAGCCAGCCGCGCTTGATCGCATGGATGCGCTTTGTATTGCGTGATGGCCGGGTATTGGTGTTTGCCACTGCGCGGGCTGTGCCTGGCTGCAAGGGACGTGGGTACCGAATTGACACGCACAACCATCCACAAGCGGCCTACGAAATTCAGCAATTGTGGATGTATTTCATGCTTGCGTCAGGTCAGGCTGCACCAATTCCGCGAGATGCCAACTGGTATGTGTTGCCTTTGCAAACACCGCAGGACAGGCTGGGCCGGGCCGTTGTGTTGCGCAATCACCAGTCATATCGGCCTAATTTGCTGCAACGGCTGCACAGATTGCTTTTGACTTCAAGGAGGTGACGATGAGTATCTGGACGGGGATTGTGGACAGTTGGGTGGCGGTGTTGATTCAACTGGGAGGCCTGATGTTTGTGTGTGGGTTGTGCTGGAATGGTGTGTTGGTCATTCTGGACACGGTGGCGCAAGGCGGCGACGTGCTGGCCCCGGTGTTGTACCGGGTGATCGGCATGATTGCGGCGCTGGCGGTCATGGTTGGCGCACCGTCTCTGGTCAACGAGTTACAAGCGGCACTGCGGACACCGTTGTTGCCGTAATTCAGAAGGAGGTAAAACTATGGTTGATGTCATTGCAAAGATTGCCAAAACATTGATGACTATTATTTTTGCATTAGGCGGTGCTGCCGGCGCGGTGGCGTGTGCCTGGGTGGGCTTGCAGCTAATTGCCAATAACGCGCTCGGTTCGTCACAAGGCGCTGGGCGTGCGCTGATGGCGTTGATTGGCGTGATTTCGGGGATTGTGTTGGTGCTGGCCGGGCCATCTCTGGCAGATGAAATCGTAAAGGCGATGGCCGGTGTCCCACACACTATTCCAAGCCCTAAATTTTGAAGGAACTGGGCGACATGGATAACTCTGTAGTCATACGCTTGAGCGGCATTCATCGGCACTGCTTAGTCTGCGTGGTGGTGCTGGCTTATGGTCTGCTAATCTGGGGCTATGGTGTTCAGCCTACCCATGCCTTAATGCAGGGCGAGATGCCACAGCGGACAGAACATGGTGTGTCACCAACTGCAATCCCGCCGAACCGAGCCCCAGCAAGTGTAGTCGCACCAAAACGCACTGTTCAGCAAGGCGGCATCATCGAGTCTATCTTTAACTACATTATCAATGCCACGGTCTACTTCCCGGCCCGCACTTTTCAGGAGGCATTTGAGAAAGCTTCTACCAATATTCTTACGGGGCAATTGGATCGTATTCGTGGACCCTTGCAGGAGGTTCTTCATATCTATGCCTTTACCAATGCAGCGGTCTTTGGTAATGCGCCCATACCGGCTGAGGTGAAGCAGATTGGTCAGCGGCTGACAGAGGCGGCTGTCCCGATTTGGGTACTCAGCCTAGTCTTAGTGGGGCTGTCGGCGCTGACCCGCAATGCCAGCGGCCAACCGATTGGCTTGATCGAGCTGGCTGAGGAAGGCACACGGTGGTTATTCGTCGCCATCGCCAGTGGCAATGGGGCCGGTATCGTGAGTTGGGCCCATATGGGGTTTGGCGCGCTCGCCTTCACCATTGCCAGCAGTGGCGGTGCCGTGTCGGCGGGTGAGTTTGTAGGTGCGTTCTTCCCGTCTATGGCGCTGGCCAAAACGTGGCCGCTGCTGCTTCTCGTGTTTGCAACGATTCTGGGGTTCATTGTCATTGTGGTGTTGGCGATTACATACATCGCCCGTTACGCCCTATTGTTTGCCATCACCGGGCTCGCGCCCATTTGCATTGCCCTCGGTGGCATCTCGTTTACCCGGTTTGCCTTTCGTGAGTGGTTGTCGACGTTTATGCGACTTGAGTTTTTGCAGTTGTTGAATGTCACGGTGCTTGTGATCTTTAAGACGCTGGGGTTTTTAGCGGCTGCCAACGCTGGCAGCATCACTCAAGCTGTGCTGCTAATCACGGTCATGCTGGGATTGTCGAGCGCGCTGATCGGCATCAATGTCGCCGCCTTCAAACAGGTGTTTGGAACGGCGCTAGATGTGGCATCGCAGATGCGCTCGGCAGCCTCATCGCTTGCGAGTGGACTAATGCAAATGGGTGGGGTGGTCGTGGGTGCGGCGATGAGCGGTGGCGCAGGTGCGCTGCCCGCCGCACTCGCCACATCTGGCGCAGGCGCTGGCGGTTCATCTGGTAGCACCGGAAATATTGAGTCTGCGGGTAAAGGGAATGAATCGCAGGCCCATGGCGACGAATCATTGGGGCTTGGGAGCACAATGGCGCGGGCCTGGGCGAATGCGACAGGCAGCTCATTTGCCCGAGGACTGGCCGATGGCTCGGCAGCGGGTCAGGACCAGCAGCGTCAGCGCAACATCAGTTCGCGGGTCGAGGAACAGCAACGGGCCTCTGAGCAACGTCGGGCTGAGTCCCTCGCACGCGAGATGGGTGCTTCGAGCAGTGACGACGTTGATGCCATCGCCTCCAACATGACTTCGCCACCAGCCGGACGTAGCCCAGAGCAGATGGTGCGGGCATCTCGTGATAGCGCGGGCCTGTTGCGCGAAATGACGAAAGCCTATGGCGGACCCGCTCAAGCGGCGGCTGTGGCCGGGTATCGCAACTTTGCTGACTTGGCCAAGGCGCTGGTTGAAGAACGCTTGCAACAAGGAATGCAGATGGCTGGTTCCGAGCAAAGTGCAGAGCCTGTGGCCGTAAGCGGCGCTACGTCTCAGTCAGATAGTGTGCCGTCCGCAGCAGCATCTTCGGGAACGGAGATTGAAGCTGGCGGAACGAATAATCAACCGGTGACTAGCGGGCAGGTAAGACAAGGCAATCTTGCGCCGCCAACGATAGCCCGTGTCAACGCCGCGTCTGGCTCGCCCTTAGCTGACCCGATGACCCAGACGGCTGGGGACCCAGTCGCTGCATCAGGCCAATCCCCTGAGCCTGCGATGTCGACTGCGGCAATATCTGGGTCAACAGACACACCAGCGGCGATTGGGTCGATGCAGGGGATGGGCGGGGCTTCACTCTCTGTTCAGGCAAACGCAAATTCTGAGCACAGTGAGCCACCGGTGTCCGGTTCACTATCGGGGTTTGCAGCGCAAATGCCACAACAACCGATTCAAAATTGGGTGAACTCGCCGCCTCAAATCACTGACCCAGGCAACCAAAGCATGTTGCCGTTTGACTTTGGTGCAGGCGGGCTGCTGACGGATGCCACCCATAGCGATCCAAGCCATGCCCCGCTTTGGGCGAAAACCGCTTACAGCTTACGGATGGCTTACGGCGAAGACTATGTGCAAGGGCTTCTTGCCCAAGCTCGGCAAGAGGAAATGGACGAACCGCAGCTCATCGAACGGATCGATCAGGAAGTGGCCGAGCATCAGTCCACCCGACCGGAGGCACGGTTTTGGCGACCGGATGGTGGGTTCTCGCACAACTTAAATTCTGAGCAATAAAAGCGGCTGGAGCAGCGAAGAAAATAATAAATGAAAGGAGAAGATCAATATGGATTTAGAGACTGAGCGCAAGGCGGATAAAAGTATT
>JANMVQ010000290.1:0-4484 GCA_031392845.1 Chloroflexota bacterium | reverse complement strand
GTGCGAGAACATCCGCGCGGTCGGCGATATCGATAACGGGGTGGTGAACCTGCGTTTCGACAGCGGGGCCATCGGCAACTTGGATGTGACCCGCACCGCATTCTACGGGTATGACTTCCCATATGAGGTAATGGGTTCAACGGGTGCGGTGCGGGTGACCGGCTGGCCGGGTCCGAACTTTCACGTGCAGATATTGACTAGCGCTGGGGTCAAACAGGAGACATTCGCGCTGCCCAACGGTCGCTTTACCGACAGTTACGCAGCGCAAATGCAGGATTTTGTGACGCGCGTGGTGGGGGCAAGCGCAGCGCCAGCGGTGGGCGGGGCCGACGCGCTGAAGGCGTTGCAAATCTGTTTGGCAGTCCGGCAGTCCTATCAGAGCGGGGTGTTTGTGGCGGTGTGAGTGCGGGGGAAAAACGATTGAGTCCACTCCAAAAGTGAGTGGACTCTCGGTCAATCCGGAATTCGCTCTAAATGTTCAACTTTGTCCGCAATAATTTTCGAATAGAGCGCACCAACTTTAAGCTTGCTCGTGCCTCAGACTCGCCTGCAAAAGAACCTGGGTAGCGCACCTCGACAGCAAATACACTCAGGTATCGCGCGCCATCGATATGGAAAGAAAGCTCCTGCATGCTTGGCAAACAGAGCTTGACTAATGTTTCAAGATCATGAATCTTGGGAGCGGGCATTCCTTGTTCAATTAACCACGCCTTCAAATACTTTTCAACACACTGCTGAGCATGATAGCAAATTGCGTCATGAACAGGCTGCTTTGCTCTCATTAGTAGCAGCACCACTCGATAATCCCCTTCACCCTTGGCCACCCATTCAAGCGTAAGTGGCTTCATATAACACTATACCTTTTGTGACAATGTCGCGTATGAAGTCATCGCCTATTTCCATACGTTGCGCTAATTGCTCTGGAGTGCGCACAAGTAAATCAGTCGGGAAGGGTAAATCAACCATCCTGCGAATCTGCACAGCCTGTTCAACATTACTCAAAGATGTATGCATCAACACGAGCAAATCCACATCACTATCGATAGTTGGTTTTCCATATGCATAGGAGCCAAACAGATACACCTTCTGTGGTTTGAATTTCCGACCAATGCTCTGTGCTATTCGTCTGATCTCGGAGCGCTTAACAGATCGCATAGGGGTAGTTTACCTGACAGCGTTATCGACTACGCTGTGCTATCCCTTAATGCTACCCGCCAAAAGTCCACGCATGAATAGCTTGCCTAGTAACAGATAGACGACGATGGTTGGCAACGCGGCGATCAGCGCGCCGGCCATTTGGACGTTCCATTTGGTGTATAGACTGCCCGCTAAATTCTGCACAGCGACGGTTACCGGCGACAGTTGTGGGTTGCTCAGCACAATCACACCGATGATGAAATCGTTCCAGATGCTGGTGAACTGCCACAGCAGCACCACGGCAAAGGCGGGCGCGGCGATCGGCAACAGGATACGCGCATAGATGTTGAAGAAGCCGCAACCATCGATCTTGGCCGCGTCGATCAATTCATCAGGCACACCTGCGTAATAGCTGCGGAACATAAGCGCACAAATAGGAATGCCAAAGATACAGTGCACAAAGATCAGCCCAGCGGGCTTGCCATATAAACCGACCTGTTGCAGCATCTGCACCATCGGAATGAGCACACCCTGGTACGGTAAGAACATGCCGAACAAAAAGAGCAAGAAGATCAGGTTCGAGCCACGGAATCGCCATTTGGCGAAGATGTAACCGTTCATCGATCCCATCAACGACGATATAAGAGAGGCCGGTATGGTGATGAAAAAGCTGTTAATGAAGCCTGAGCCAATGCCACCTTCGGTCCATGCAGCTTGAAACCCTTCAAGCGTAAGTCGTTGCGGAAGCTGCCACATGTGCGCGATGTTGACTTCCTCAAACCCCTTGAGACTGGTAACCACCAGCACGTAGATGGGCATGAGAAACCATGCTGCGGCAATGACTAAGAACAGGTAGATGCCAATGCGGCTAATTGAAATGCCGGGGCCACGTTTGGCTTTAACTGCGGTCAGGCTCATCGCTCTGTCTCCTTTTGTGTGCTGATCAAATAGGGAATCACGAGGAACACCGAGATCAAGATCATCACTGCACCGATGACCGCGCTAAGCGAGAAGCGATTGGCCAGAAATGTTTGCTCGAACATATGAAAGGCCAGTGTGTCTGTAGAGAACGCCTGGCCGCTGCCACTCATGGCTGCAACAATATCGAAGGCGCGAATGGCACCCATGCCCGTTAGCACAATCGCAGTAAATGTAATGCCGGACAGCATCGGCACGATGATGAAACGATACATGGTGAAGGTATTACAGCCATCGATCAACGCCGCCTCGCGCACTTCTTGCGAAATGCCACGCAATCCAGCCAGATACAGCGCCATGATGTAGCCGACAAACTGCCATGAGGCTGCAATCGTGATAAACAAAATCCCAAACGTGGGATGTCCGTACCACAGCGACTTAAGCGCGCCCATCCCTGCCGCGTCCAATAACAAATTGATGCCCGCATCGGGGCGCATCACCCAGCGCCACGCCACACCGGTGACGATGGCTGACACCGCAAATGGGAAGATATAAATCGTGCGGAAGAGCGATTCGCCCTTAATCTGTTGATCCAAAAACGCTGCCAGCAAAAACCCAAACACGATGCACTGCACAATAAACCCGGCGGCATACATGATGAGGTTGCGGATGTCGATCTGGAAGCGGCTATTAGAGAGCATCATCTCCCAGTTGCGCAGGCCGACAAACGCAAAGTCTGGCACCACATCGTTCCAGTTCACCGCAGAAATCCAAAATGTCCAGCCGATGAAGCTGTAGATAAAGACAGCAACCGCGATGATGGATGGCAGAAGCACGAGTACTGCAAGGAACATGTCGCGATTAATACGCGGCCGACGTTTGCTCGCAACGGTAGAGACAGGGGCGGCTACATTCATTCGAAAATAAACAAATCTTTGCGTTAGTAGGCTGAGACTGTGGAATAGAGGCTTTAGCCGGTTGATTGGCTAAAGCCTCTATTCCAAACGCGAACAGGAATCTGACAGCATCGGATCAGATTCGATGCGCCATCTTCAAACAGATGAGACTACCTATTTGTAACCAGCCAACTTGGCGGCTTCAACTAGCTTGCCCTGCGAAGCGGCCACATCTTTGGTGGACACAAACTCGGCGATAGCATTGTTGAAGTCGTTGACAAAGCTCTCTTTGGCGGCTGCGCCATGCACAATCGAACCCACGATCTTGTTCGAGGCGAAGTCGGCAATGGCCTGCTTCTGATAGTCATCGTACTTCGACAGGTCGGCATCCTTGCGGGCCGGGATGGACCCCTTGAGCGGGTTGAATGCATCCTGACCTTCTTTGCTGCCGCACACCTTGAGCCAGTTCAGCACGTTGTCACGGTTCTTCGCCCCCTTGGGCAAGCCAAACGAGTCGGACAGCGCCAGGAATGTGCCAGAGGTACCGGGAGCAGGTGCCCAACCAAAGTCGGTGAACTTCTTGGACTTGTAGAAGCCATTGGTCCAATCGCCCATGATGTTGCTGGCAGCCTTACCTTCCACTACCAGCGCGTCTGTGTCGCCCCACTGCAAGGCAGCATAGTTCGGCACAGCGTAATCGATCATTTTCTTCAGCGTCTCGAGGGAGGCCTTTATGCCATCATCAGCCCAACTGGTTGTGCCGGTGAACAGGCCAGCGTACTTGTCTGCACCCAGCGTCGCCAGCATGATGTTCTCAAACTCGTGGGCGGACATTCCCGCACCGGAGCCAGCCAATGCAGCCATGGCGATGCCTTTGGCCTTTAGCTTCTCAGCAATGGCAAAATACTCGTCCCAAGTCGCAGGAGCCTTATCCACACCGGCCTCAGCAAACAGTTTCTTGTTGAACCAAATCACGTTTGAGCGGTGGATATTGACCGGCACCGAGTAAGGTACGCCTTTGTCGGACGCTAGATCGATCACACCCTTCGGGAAAGCTTCATTCAAGCCTTCGCTCTTGTAAAAGTCGGCGAGGCCCTCCATGCGGTCGGCGACCACGTGCGTGTCGATCAACTCGCGGCCCAAGTGCACCTGGAAGCTATCAGGCGGGTCGCCGCCCAGCATACGGGTCTTCAGCACGGCCTTGGCATTGCCACCGGCACCGGAACCACCGGCGATAGCGGCGTTGATGATCTCCACGCCGGGATACTTCTTCTTGTAGATGTCGTACATAGCGTTGAGGCCATCGACCTCACCACCATTAGTCCACCATGAGAAGATTTCGATCTTGCTGCCAGCAACTGGGGCAGCACTATCAGCGGGTTTGGCTGCATCTGCTGGCTTGGCAGGGGCTGCCGCTGGCGCAGCAGGGGCGCAAGCGGCGAGCAAGGCACCCGCGCCGCCAATGGCGCTCATTCTCAACAGTTGTCGTCGGGTTAAGTTCTTCATTTCTATTAATCCTCCTGGATAACACGA
>JANMVQ010000471.1:0-2169 GCA_031392845.1 Chloroflexota bacterium | reverse complement strand
TGGTTATCTCCTCCCCCCCACGCGACCGGGGCTGGGTATCGAATTTGACCGCGTGGCGGCCAAGAAGCATGCCTTTCGCATGTCCGAATTGCCGCAGCTGCATCGAGCGGATGGCTCGTTTACAAATTGGTAATGTTGTGTCTGGGTGGATGTGTGGCAGAACCAGCCTAAGCTACTGCCTCACGCTCACGCACAAACCCATCGACCAACTCATTAAAGATCGATTCGTCAGCCTGCATCGTCTGGCCGGTATTTGCGGCGGTCACAATCCGCCACTTCGACTCGAGCAGCTTCATCATGCGCTGGTCGATGCTGTCTTCGGCCAGCATGTAATACACCTGGGTCGGGCGAGTCTGTCCATTGCGATCGATGCGGCCTTCCATCTGGTCGAACAGCATGGCCGGCACATAGTCCAGTTCCACGCACAGCAGGGTCGATGCCGCCGTCAGCGTAATGCCCTCCGAAGCGACATGCAAGCTACAAATAATCAAACGCTGGGCTGGGTCATTCTGAAATTGCTCTTTGGCTTGTTGTCGATCTTGCATTGAATCCTCGGCCATCAGGTGCAATGCCTCTGGGAAAGCCACTCGCATCCCCGCTTGCACCTTGCGATGATGGGCAAACACCACCAGTTTGTCCCCGTGTTCACTTTGGTCGAGAAAATCCTGAATCCATTCCACCGCCGCTGGGATCTTGCCTGCACCAGTCAGTTGGCGCAACTGGTTCATGCGCGCAATCGCCTCCACCCGCGAAGACTTCCAAGTAGCTGGGTCCAGCCGCATTTGGCGCAACCACGCGATCAGATCATTCTCTTTGAGGGTGTAACGCTTTCTATTGCTAATTTCAACCACCAAGTGGGCGCGGGTTTTGGCGGGAAGTTGCGTTAGCACCTCGCGTTTCTCGCGCCGCACATAGCAATGCGAGCGCAGCAGGGTATTAAATCCTTCTGAGTTGATGCTAACTCCTTCGCTGCCGCCACAATATTCGCGCAGTAATTTGGGTTGGCCCCCGAGCCGATCCAATTGGCCCAGCACCCGCAATGGATAGAACGCTTCGGCATGCCGGTTGCGAAAGAGTGTGCCCGTGAGGCCAAAGCGATACGGCTTGCCTTCTGCAATATACAGACAGGCAGCAGAGCGCTGGGCCGAAGGGTTCTTACAATTGTGCACCTCATCCAGGATTACTATATTGGCTTTGACCCTGCGCAAAGTTTCCCCCCAATATGTGGCGATGTCATAGTTCAGAATGATCCAGTCCGCGCTAGGTGGTTCTTTCGGGCTTTGGCCATAGCAGATAAAGATTGAGTCATTGGGTCGGGCTCGTTGCAGCTCACTGGCCCAATTCAGCTTGAGGTTGGCCGGGCAAATGACAATGACACTGTTGGCGGGTTCGCGCACTAGATGCGCCGCTGCGATGGCGGGGAAGGTCTTGCCCACCCCAGCTTCATCCCCCAATACACACTGCTTGGCGCGCAGCAAATAAGCCACCGCTGCATGTTGAAAGGGATACATCTCGATCCCAAAGTCATCCAGTTGATACGGCAATTCATCCAACGCTTTGGCCGAACTGAGGGCCAAGCGAGCGCGTTGTTCGCGGGTGCGCTCATTGATCTCCGCGACCTGCGGCGCCACCGTCGCACCCGGCAAGAGTTGTGTGAGTGGGTCGAGCGCATTGATGGGCAATACCCAGCGTTTGCGCAGCAGGCCATGCGGCACCCCGTTGTGCGCCTGAATGAGCGCTTCGATTTGAGCGCGCACATCGTCGCTCAGTCCTTGCAAGTCTTTTAGCACGAATTGATCGGTGTCCCAAAACTCCACCGTGGCACTCGGCGTAGCTGTCCCCCGCCAGGCACTAATCCAATTGCGTATGGTCTGCACAATCCCCATAACTGTAAATGGTAACGCAACTGCAACATTTTCACAGTACATAGCTGACCTATGGACTATTCATCGCCCGAAACGCGCGCGTTCCAATTGGTCGATGGCCGATGAATCGGACGAATCAGCGTCGAGGAAGTGCGCGACTTGGGTCTGATATTCAACCGCATCCACCCAGATGTGACTTGCGGCATGAAACTGCACGACATCGCGGTCAGCGGCGATGACCGGATCGCCAATCTCCTTGCGCAGCCAACTCAGGGCGGTGCGCAGCGAGCGGCGGGCGAGGTCG
>JANMVQ010000239.1:0-3817 GCA_031392845.1 Chloroflexota bacterium | reverse complement strand
GTGGGCGGCGACTGGGTTGCACCTTGTCGTGAACCTGATCGCAGCGGCGGCAATTCGAATCTCATAGCGCAACAACTCATCGCCAGATTGTGGGTGCGGCACGATATTTTCCGCCGCCTGTAAAGTTGTTTGAGCACGTTTCCAGTAGATTCTGCTCAAGAACTAGATCGGCTTGCCAATGTCACAGTAGGTTTTGATGTTTGAGCCAACTTTTGCGAGAATGAGCACAGCTGCATTCTTCACACGCCACCAGCCATTGGGTGCGTGGCTGGCGGCGGTAAGCTATTCGCACTCGCTGGATCATAAACACATCGTCTATGGGTTAACCGGACACGCAGCCATATGCAGGAATTGCTGGCATTCTTCCACGGTCAACGACCGCGTGACACGAGATTGGACGATGGCAACCAGCTCTTCAATGCGCAACGTATAGACGCGGGCAATCGGATTGCGCCCGGCTGAGGCGAGCCGAGTGCCATCCGGGCTGAAGGCGAGGCGATAGACTGCGCCGGTATTACCGTAAAGCGTGAGCGGCGCGGCCACTTGCCCACCAGCGGCCGGCAACTGCCAGATTTTGATCGTGCGATCGACACTCGAACTTGCCAGTGATCCACCATCCGGGCTAAAGGCGACCCCAAAGGTAGGCCCAGTGTGACCCGTCAACACAAAAATCACCTTGCCGGTCTCAGCATCCCAAACTTGGACAGACGCGTCATTGCCCGTGCTGGCAACCCATTTGCCATCGGAACTAAAAGTAATCCCACTAGTGCTCACGCCTTTGCCGTGACCGTTGAAGGTAAGCAATTGCTTGCCGGTTGTTGCATCCCAGATACTCGCCCCTTCATAAGTGGCGCTGGCCAGGCGTTTGCCATCCGGGCTGAAGGCAATTTGATTCACGCCCAGCGTGCTTGTTGTGAATTCAAGCAGCAGATTGCCAGCACTGCTGTTATAGATGCGCACCACGCCAGCATCACTGACAGCCGCCATGCGCTGACCATCGGGCGCAAACACGACATCCACGGCATCGCTATCAAAAGGCGCGAGGGTCAGCAACGCGCCTCCGCTGTCGGCATCCACGATCTGGACGCGGTTGCCGCTATTAAACGCCAGCCGTTTGCCATCTGGACTATAGACGACGCGGCCGATGAAGGGTGTCTTTTCGATGTTGAGTGTGCGCAGTAGTTTACCGTCGCTGGCGTCCCACACTCTGACCGTACCATCCGAACTCCGGGTTGCCAACTGCGCACCATCCGGACGATAGGCCACCCCGTTCAGGCGGTTGCTGTGACCCAGCAGATTCAACCAATCGCGCCCGGCGGCGGGTGAGAGGTCCCAGATTCTCGCCGTGCCATCGCGGCTGGCGCTATAAAGACGATTACCATCGGCGCTAAAGGCTACGCCCATAACACCGCTCGTATGACCGGCCAGCGTGAGCATTTGCATGCCGGTGAGCGCATCCCAGAGTTTGACCGTCCCATCTTCGCTGGCGCTGGCCAGCGTTTTGCCGTCGGCGCTAAAAGCCATACCCTTGACCTGGCTCGAATGGCCAAAGAGTGTGAGCAAGAGCGCGCCCGTTGCGGCATCCCAAAGTTTGACCGTGGTATCAAACTCACCCGTGGCGATCTGGCTGCCGTCCGGGCTGACTGCAATCGCATCTACGCCCAGGACAGTGCCTTGTCCACTAAAACGAAACAATTCTTTGCCGCTGGCGATTTCCCAGGCAATGGCGACTCCCGTGTCATCACTGCCGGCAAAGAGCCGTTTGCCATCGGCGCTAAAAGCCAACACGAGGACAGCCCCGTCATGACCGGTCAGGGTTTTGAATGCTTTACCAGTTGCTACATCCCAAAGTTTTACGGTCTTGTCATCACTGGCGGTGGCCAACACCTTGCCATCGGGACTGATGGCGACCGAAGTGACCTGCGCGGTATGTCCGTTCAACGTAAAAAGCGCTTTGCCAGTGGCTAGCTCCCACAGCGTTGCACTGCTGTCACTGCTGATGGTGAGCAGTCGCTTGCCATCTGGGCTGAAGCGCGCGCCTGTGCCGAACAGATTGGCGGTCACTTTGGTTGGCAAGGTCATGACTACTTGATGAGTTGCCAGATTCCAAACTTTGGCTGTTCCGTCTATGCTGACCGTGGCCAGCTGTGTGCCATCGCCACTCAGGGCGAGCGCCCAAAGTCCGCTATCATGCCCACGTAAGGTCGTAACTAAACGGGAGGCTTGCACAGCGCGGTGTAGCGCGTCGGCCACGTCGACCAAAACTGGTTGGCCGCCCTGGGTGCTGATCTTCACCGCCTGCAAAGCCAACAGCAGGCTGCGTTCTGGATCGGTGGCTAAATTGTTGGTAGCGGAAGCGGCAACCTCGCGCGCAAAGGCAAGTTGATGCGCGGCTTCGGCCATTTGGGCGTTGCTCGTGGCCTGTCGACCAAAGAAAACGGCCACAACCGCCAACAGCAGCACCAGCACGAACGCACCGGTAAGAAATAGCGCACGGCGGCGTAATTGCTGGGCAGCCTGGCTTTGCTCCTCGGCGCGCTGTGATTGTTGCTCCGCTAGTTTTTGGGCTGCCCCCAATTCGCGCTGGCGCTGGGACTCGCGCTCCATCTCCTCGTGCTGCTCCTGTTCGACCGACACAGCCAGAAAGGCATGCTCGGCTTCGTTCAGGCGCGCCTCATTGACCGCGGCCCATTCACGTGCTTGGGCCAGACGCGCGCCGCGATACAACGCGCCGATGTCGCGCCCCAATGCTGCCCATTCGCGGGCGGCATCGGTGAGATGACGATGTTCGCGCAACCCCTCGCGATCCTGCATCAGCCACTCGTGCAAGCGTTGCCATTCGCGAATCAGCGCTTCATGAGCGACCTCGGCGCTGTCTTCGTTCAAGGTGATCAAGCGCGCCTCGGCCAGCGTGTTGAGCACACCGCGCAGTTGCGCCGCTTCCTCAGACTGGCGCACCAATTCAGTCAAGGCGGCGCGGCGACGCGTGTCTTCGTTGCCCTCGCCCAATTCGGTCAGGCGCAAAAAGACCTCACGCGCCAGCGCCTGCTGCGTCCCGTCGAGTTGATCGGTAAAAACACTCTCGGCGGTCTCGGCAATCGCGCTGCGCACCCCGCCGGCCGCATGATAGCCGTCCAGGGTCAGCGTTCGTCCGCGCCGCCGCTCCCAGGTCGCCAACAAGGCGTGCGAGAGCAACGGCAAGGCACCTGGTTCGGGTGCGCCTCCATCGCGCGCGCCAATATCGCGCAGTAAGAGATCCACCAATCCGGGTTCAAATTCCCAGCCGGCGCGTTTGGCCGGTTCTTCGATGGCATTGCGCAGTTCGGCGCTCGTCATCTGGCCGATGTATTCCTGCTGGGTCGCCACAGCCTGCCGCAACAGTGGATATTGCGCGCAGTGAGCATAGAAATCGGCGCGCAGGGTGATGACGACGGTGTTACCCCCGCCCAACTTCCCTGAGGTTGGGGGAGGAGCTGCCAGGGCAAGTAGTTTGTCGATAAAAGCCACACGGGTGGCTTCTTCGTGACACAGCGTAAACGTTTCTTCAAATTGATCGACCAGCAGGAGCACGTGTGCGGCATTGGCCTGGGTGTGGACCAGGTTGAGTTGCGCCTCCAAACGGCTCAGGGGCGCGGCGGTTGGGGTAAAGATGTGAGTCGCCCAGCCCTGTTGTTTAAGCATTACCGCCAGCCCTGCCCGTACGAGCGAGGACTTGCCGCTGCCCGATGCGCCCACGATCGCCAGGATGCGCGTGGCCGAATCCAGCGCCAGGACCGTGACCCGATCGACCAAACGGGCGGTGAGGGTCTCGCGGCCA
>JANMVQ010000232.1:0-3648 GCA_031392845.1 Chloroflexota bacterium | reverse complement strand
CGCTGATTCGCACAATCCTGTGATTGTTGCAGCTCCTATTCGGCTCCTACTACTTTGGGGTTTGATGTCGCTACCGTGAATTCGGCGAGGCTTCTTTCGCACCCGCTTCTCTTTTGCCTTTCAGCTTCTCAGTCGCGGGAGCAGGACTATACGTGCTTCACCTCCCTTTGGCAAGGGTCGCCTTCCCTATTTCCTAAATTTAAGATTCAGAGTTGGATCACTGTCCACTCACTATGCTCTGAACAAACTGTAAATCATGGTCTAGGATTACAAAATCGGCATCATAGTCTATGGCTATTTTGCCTTTGCAATCGCCCATGCCGATGGACGAAGCGGGACTATGTGTGCACATCAGCGCTGCATCAACAAGTGAGCAACCAGTGGTCTTTATCATATTGCGAAAGCCTACATCCATGGTTGCAGTTGAGCCGGCCAGCTCGCCGTCCTTCAAACGTGCTTGACCGTGTTGCACCGCCACCATTTGTCCCACAAAAGAATAGTCACCATCGGGCAAACCGGTAGCGCGAATGGCATCCGAAATGACCACTAGCCGGGAAGAACCCTTGCACAAATATAGTGCGTGCATAGCCGCCGCGTGCACATGTAAGCCATCACAAATCAACTGGGCATAGATGTCGTGTTCGGTCATCAGCGCGCCTAACACACCCGGCTCGCGATGATGAAACGGACGCATGCCGTTATAGGTGTGGGTGACCTGATTTGCTCCAGCAGCAAAAGCGGTGAGCGCCTCAGCGTAGGTGGCATCAGTGTGGCCTAGCGCCACAGCTACACTGGCCAGTCGCGCATCACTAATCAAGGCGTGATTGGCCGGGTAAATTTCGGGTGCCACAGTGATGAGTTTGACTGCGCCGCTCGCAAACCATAGGCCATATTCATCAGGATGTGCGGGACGCATATGCTCACGCGGCTGCGCCCCGGCGCGCTTGGGATTGAGGTAGGGCCCCTCGATATGCGCTCCTAACACTTGCGCCATACTCCTGTGCCTTGGCAGTGCCATATAACAACGCACATTCTCGATAGCGGCGGCGATCAACGTATGTGGGGCGGTGACAGTAGTCGGACAGAAGCTGGTCACGCCATGCTGGGCAAAGTGGCGAGCCATGGTGTGCAGCGCTTCCGGGGTGGCGTCCATCGTATCGGCGTTCATTGCGCCGTGGACATGGATATCCACAAATCCAGGCAGAACGATGTGCTGGGTTGCGTCGATTACCTGAGCGTCTGCTGGCGCGTCAATGTGGGCACCGATCTCAGCAATGCGACTGTTGATGATACGCACACTCCAATCACGCACGATCATGTGCGGGAGAACCAATGTGCCGCAGCGCACAATCGTTTGAAAGGGTTGCTCAAGCGGCATGAATTGAGACTGTTGAGAAGAAGACAACACAGATTAGAATCATACTCAACATGAACGAACAACGTGGCCGCCGTCCTGGGCGACCTTCTTCAGAGCTGAAAATCGGCTCGAACAATCGCACTTGGTACATCATCAGCTTGATCTTGGTCGGCGTGATCATTGTCAGCATGGTCATCTCGGCATTGGTACCCAGCGTGCGGGTAGATCCCAATACGTTGAGCACACCGACTGTTATTTCGAAATAGGAGAAAAATGTCTAACCGAACACCCGTTCACTCTGATGCCGCACCCAAGGCAATTGGGCCGTACTCGCAGGCGATCATCGCCAATGGTTTTGTATTTTGCTCGGGCCAGACACCGATTGACCCAGCCACAGGCAATTTAGTGGAAGGTGATATCACGGTGCAAACGCATCAAGTCTTTAAAAATCTGATCGCAGTGTTGGCCGCTGCTGGAACGGATCTGGATCATGTGGTTAAGTCGAATGTCTTCTTGAAGGATATGAATAACTTTGCTGCGATGAACGCGGTTTACGCCAGCTATTTCAAAGGCACGCCACCGGCTCGTTCCACTATAGAAGTAGCACGTCTACCCAAGGACTGCATTGTAGAGATTGAGATGATTGCGCTGCTGAAGACATAAGGCGCGTGAAGCGTGGAGGCGTGGGGGCTAAAGCGAAGCACCTCGCGGCCTACGCCTCATGCTTCTCACCTAATGCTACTAACTGTTCGCTCACGGCCCACAAGCGCTTGGCCATTTCTTGATCATAGGATTCGGCAGATGAACGTGTGTCTTTGCGAGTGTCGTAATATTTACCAGTGACATGCTCCAGATCGGGCGCACTGGCCAAATAAACGGCCGTATCGGCGCCACGTTCGGGGGTGCGGGCGATAAGCGGAGAGATAATTCCGAGCAAATGCCCCAATATGCCACTCAGGTCTCCATCGCGTCCAAAACGGGTGTTGACAAAGCCTGGATGTAGGCAATTGGCGGTTACATTGGTGCCTACTAGCCGCCGGGCCAGCTCATAGGTAAACAAGACATTGGCCAGCTTCGACTGGCTGTATACGGCAAAGGCACGATAGTTTTTTTCACTTTGCAGATCATCAAAGTTGATGTGACCGCCCGTGTGCGCCCTCGAACTGACATTGATAATACGAGCGGGAGCACTATGCTTGAGCATGTCCATCAACAGATGGGTTAACAGAAAATAGCCCAAGTGATTCAGCGCAAAGGTCTGCTCCAAACCGTCTACCGTGAGCCGGCGCTCACCAAACACCCCCCCGGCATTATTTAGTAGCACATCGATACGTTCGTAACCCTGGTGAATGCTGGCTGCTAGTTGACGGATGGATTGCTGCGACGATAAATCGGCTAGCAACAGATCGACCCGGGTGTTGCCGCTGGTTGTGATGATCTCTTGTTGGGCAGCCTGTCCACGCGCAGCATCGCGAGTGACCATGACGACATGAGCCCCCAGTTCAGCCAATTTCAGTGCGGCAGCTTTGCCAATCCCGGCGTTGGCCCCAGTCACAATCACTGCTTTGCCTTTCATTTGCGCGCTTAACATATTGGCATAAGCCTAATCGGCATAGATGAGCCATCAATGAGCCCTTGGAAAACGATGCGCTTGACTTTGGCCGGAGGTTTTTAGCGTAGCGGCTACAAAGGATCCAGCGGTTTGGCAGAGCCGAAAAAAAACAAACGCTCCCGCTTAATTAGCCGGAGCGCTTTCATAAAAGCAGTTGCCTATCGCTATTCTTGCTTGCAAAAACTACTTGTCATTCACCACACGATAAGACCCATCCACGGTTTCGCCGCTGGCATGAGGGGAACTAGCGCTATCTGTGTTATCTGTGCTATCGGTTTTGTGTGCCTGATATGCGCCGCTAATCTCATTGCGCAACTCTTGAACGACATACTGGGGAGCCATGTTAATCAGGGCATTAATGCCCAATATCAAAACACCTAAATCATCCAACTGGCCCAAGCCGACTATAACATCTGGAATCAGGTCGATGGGCGACAGCAAATACAACACAGCACCCATTGGCAACAGCTTGACCAACCCCGGTACACGCCGATCACTCATCAGTTTTAGGACCAATCGCAGTTGATTCAACACACTTGTGAACAACCCGATCTTCTCTGCCGCTGCTTTTGCACTCTTCATCTTTACCAAACTCCTTATTTAACGGGAGTTGCTACCTTTGTTCCCGAACACTCATGTTGTGCTAACAACCCACCCCTTGCCCCTCCCAAAGGGAGGG
>JANMVQ010000230.1:0-4568 GCA_031392845.1 Chloroflexota bacterium | reverse complement strand
TTGCAGCGCAAGCTGGGTATTCTCAAAGAAGAGTGCGCCAAAAATGGCCGCGACTTTAGCACCCTACGCCTCACTTGGTTTGGCGGTTGCACCACTGCCAATGACGATGCCACTTTGCAGCGTCGTCTGCGCGATGACTTTGTGCGCAACAATGGCATTTGGGGCAACCCGCAGCAAGTCACCGACAAGTTCAAAGCACTCGTCGACGCTGGCGTCACTTACTTCATGCTCGACACTCGTGGCCTGCCCGAACCCGGCGAGCTGGAAAGCCTGATTGAAATTAGTCAGAAAGTATGAGCTATGAGGTATGAGGTATGAGGTATGAGGTATGAGGGATGAAGTAGGCTTGCGGTATGTCAGTGACGGTCGACATCAAAGTGCGGACGTTTGAGTATTCAATTCGCATAGTTAAACTTTATCGTGCGATTCAGGCAAGCAAAGATGGCGCGGCGATGGTGATCGCAAAACAGTTTTTGCGTTCAGGCATGTCAATCGGTGCCAATGTGATTGAAGCCTATTCTGCCGAGAGCAAGCGCGATTTCGTACACAAGTACGGAATCGCGCTCAAAGAAGCCCGTGAAAGCCAATACTGGCTCAAACTCTTGGCAAAGTCTGGCCCCATCTCAAGCACAAAATTGACTCCGCTCATTAAGGAAACCGACGAAATCATCGCAATCATCACCGCCATCGTCAAGAAAACCAAAGCCAACCTGAATCACGCAGAGCCTTAGCCTAGCACCTTTCATACCTCATATTTCATACTTCATACCCTCAGCGCGGTGTAAACTTTCCCCATGTCAAAGTCCCCCCTCATCGTCCTTGCCGCTGCGGCTTTAATGAGTCTGACATTGGGCATCGCAACCATCCTCTTTGCGGCTCAACCGGGCAAATCATTTGCCCAAGAATTGCCTTGGCTCACTTATACCAGCGACGATGCTGCCTACACATTCGACTATCCTGATGGCAGCATCATCGATACTAGCCAGGACGCTTCACTGCGCTTTAAAATCGTATATGTCCAATTCCCGGTCACAGACACCGGCGCGTATCAGGGCGTATCGATTTTGGTGTTGGAGAACCCCGCCGATGAGGACATGCGTAAATTGATCGAAACGCGCTACGATGAAGCCGAACAAAAAGCCCCGGCCGCGATCCGTCGCGCCGCTGCTTTTGCAATCGATGGCGCACAAGCTGTCAAATTAGCGCGCGACCCGATCGCGGGCGACCACGACAAATACAGCGTATTCCTGGCCGGAAAGCCCGGCAACAAAATCGCCTATCGCATCAACCTCTTCGGCAGTGGCAAAGGCGGCGACAGCGAACCCTCCCCTCAAACGCTCGCCTACTATGACAAACTCCTAAGCTCCTTCAAACTGACAAACAACACATTGCGCCCACAATCCGTCGTCCGTCGTCCGTTTTCTATCGCCGCTGCCGCTGCGGTTGACCCCCCCATCGCCAATGTCTTCACCTATCCTCTACGCTCCGGCACCTCGCAGGGTTATGGTGTGCCTACCGGCATTATTCAAGGTGGCACACATATGGAGTGGCTCGATTACGGCATCCGCAATTTCGACCAGTGGCGCATTCGCTGCTACGGCGTAGATTGGTCACGTATGATTCACACCGGCGAGGATTGGTATCGCAATGACTATCTCACCGCCAATACGGCTGGCTCGCCCGTCTATGCCGTTGCGGATGGCGTGGTCGCTCGTCACAGTACCGGCATCAGCTATCCTGGCAATGTTGTGATCATTCGCCATCGTCTGGCCAACGGTCGCGATATTTACTCGATGTATGGGCACGTTACCAATGTCAGCGTCGTGCAAGGCGAGTTGGTCAAACGTGGTCAGCAAATCGCCACAGTGTTCAGCCAGGGCTACACCGGGCGCGCGACTCGCCTGCATCCCACTTGGGATTCGCACATTCATTTCGAGATGCGTTATTTTCTGGATGGCACCAATATCTATGTTCCCGGCACTAATGCCTATGGCTACAACTATCCGGGCTGTACGTATGCTTATCCAGGCCGAGGCTACACATACATCATCCATCCCGATGCCTATCCGTATCCCAATCAAGGCTATGTCGACGGCAGCGATTTTATTGCTGCTCATCTTGCTGGAGACAACGGTGGCCCTTGCACACCCTTGGAATTGCTCAGCAACGGAAATTTCGAGTTGGGCCGAACCGTATGGTCAGCAGCGAATTCTGCTGGTGCCGCCGACCCACTCATCTACACCACCCGTCCACGCACCGGTCGATGGAGCGGCTGGTTGGGCAATCGTTTGAGCTATATCGATACGCTTTCGCAACAGGTAAATATCCCGGCTGGCAGCAATACCCTCACGCTGAAATTCTGGCGCTATGTCGCCAGCAAAGAGGCTGCCAGCAATAATGATGACCGCATGACCATTACCCTCATTGCGCCCGATGGCAGCACCATCGGCACGCCGGGCTTGGTCACCAGCGCCGCCCCGCGCAACGTGTGGGCCCAAGAGGTGATGCAGTTCAACGTGACGAACGCCGCTTACGCGACCGCGACGCTCAAATTTGTGGGTAATAACGATGCCGATCTAGTCAGCAGCTTCTTCCTCGACGACATGACCCTAACGCGTGAGTGCCCAATTGCACTCGCTGCGCAGATCATGCAACCCTTGCTCGTCGGCGATTCCACCATCACCCCAACCGCAACCATTACCGACACCCCGACCCCTCAAGTGACACCTTCCCTGACCCCCGATACCCCGACCCCCCAAGTGACACCTTCTCTGATCCCCGACACGCTGACACCCGAATCGACACCTTCCCTGACCCCCGACACCCCGACACCCCAAGTGACACCTCCTTTGCCCCCCATCACTGCATCCGTCTATTTGCCGGTGTTAATTGGCCTGGAGAATTTGTCTGACGACGCCAACGCCCCAGAAAAATTGGTGCTCGCGCCAGTATGTAGGGATCACATTGTGAATGGCGATTTTGAAGCATCCGCAACGTCCGCGTTACCCTGGACAGGGATCGCCAACACCAGTAGCACAATCTACAACGTTATCCCTGGTGCGTCTGGCTCCGGTTTGAATGACCCATTGCTATACAGCAACCGCGCCCGCTCCGGTCTGCGCAGTGGGCGTGTTGGCTCAGCCAATGTCAACGGTTACTGGAACGAGCTGGTCCAAACGGTGAAGTTGCCTGCCGGCGTGACGAGTGTCACACTGTCCTATTGGCGCTTTCTCGACAGTGTCGATAGCACAACTGCAGCCAAAGACAGCTTCTCAGCGGGGCTAGAAACGGATAAAGGCATCGAAATCGTCACTCCCCAGCGCTTCACGAACGCTAGCGCTGGTCGTGGCAGTTGGGTGCAGCAAAGCCTGAGCCTCCCCAACGCCGCCGATTACGCTGGCCAAAGCCTATGGCTCAGCTTCAAAGGTCGCACCGATGGCAGTGGCCCCACCAGTCTCTACCTAGACGACATCCAACTCATCGTCTGCGCAGCGCAGTGAAAACTGAGAGCTGAAAGCCGACTAAGGAAATAGCCGTCTTGCCTTCACTTCCGACACTGCATCCAGCTTAAATCGATACAGTTTGGCCGGTCGGCCATCGCCCATCTGCATCTTGCCGGTTTCTTCGATCACCTTATTCTGCAAAATCCGGCGCCGGAAATTGCGCTTGTCTAGTTGCTCGCCCAACACCGTTTCATACGCATGTTGCAACGAACTAAGCGTGAATTCCGGCGGCAAAAATTGGAAGCCGACCGCGGAATATTCCAGCTTGTTGCGCAGCCGCTTCAAGGCATAGTGCACAATCTCCGCGTGGTCGAACCCCATGTCCGGTAAGTTGTAGACCGATTGCCATTCCGCCGCCATCGCGCCCCGTCCAGCCTGAGTTGCTAGTGGGGCGGGCACGATGGCAAAATAAGATACTGTTACCGTGCGTCCACGCGGGTCACGCTGAATATCACCAAAGGTAAATAACTGCTCTATGTGCACTCCCTGCACATCTGTCTCTTCACGCAGCACCCGTTTAGCCGCATCTTCGAGTGATTCATCCGGTATCACATAGCCACCCGGAATTGCCCATTTATTTTCATAAGGAGGGAATTGACGTTTGACCAGCAACACCTGCAAGTCTTGTTGATTCTGCTGATCACCTTGTCTGAGTGCAAAGATAACCACATCGACTGTCACAAAAATATCTGGTTTCATTCTGATTTCGTATTGACCTGACTTCGACTTTTCGACTTCACAGTGGACTACATTCTATAAGCCTAGCGCCAGCTTGAGAATTGATCCTATAAAATCGATATAAGGCGTTCTGTACACACAGAGATTTTGAACTCTCAATTAGATCTGAACTCAACTCTGAATCTTAAATTTAGGAAATAGGGAAGGCGACCCTTGCCAAAGGGAGGTGAAGCACGTATAGTCCTACTCCCGCGACTGAGAAGCTGAAAGGCAAAAGAGAAGCGGGTGCGAAAGAAGCCTCGCCGAATTCACGGTAGCGACATCAAACCCCAAAGTAGTAGGAGCCGAATAGGAGCTGCAACAATCACAGGATTGTGCGAATCAGCG
>JANMVQ010000223.1:0-9476 GCA_031392845.1 Chloroflexota bacterium | reverse complement strand
ACAAATGTGCCAAGCTTGCGGATCATACGCAGGCCCTGCTCGACGGCAGAGGGATGCCCAGTCGCCTCGATATACACATCACAGCCATAGCCACCGGTCAGCTTGAGCACTTCATCGACCACATCGATTTTGCTGGGATTCATGCCCATGTGCGCGCCACAGCGTCTGGCTACATCGAGGCGCTTATCGTCCATGTCGACTGAGATCAACAGCTTAGGGCTTTTCATGTGGGCCGTTGCCACCATGCCCAGGCCTAGCGGCCCAGCACCGGCAATCACCACTACATCGTCTAATTCGATATTGCCGCGTTGCACAGCGTGGATGCTGCACGCCAGCGGCTCGATAAACACCGCGTGTTCCGGCGGAAGCGCTTTGGGCACTTTGTAATTGATTGCATCGCGTGGGAAGAGCATGTAGGGAGCCATTGCACCAAAAGTCTCGCGACGGAAGCCATACACATCGCCATCCTGACACATCCAGTATTGGCCACGTTGGCAATAGCGGCACTTCCAGCACGGCACGATCTGCTCGCTAATGGCGCTATCGCCGAGCACCAAGCCATATTTCTCGCCCGCGCCTTCACCTAGCGCCACCACCTCGCCCACAAACTCATGGCCCGGAATGACCGGCGCTTGCACATAACCCACCCGGTGCTCGTCACCCCAGAACAGCCCCGCGCCCAAATAGCATTTCAAGTCGCTGGCGCAAATGCCAACCTGTTGAACTTTAATAACGACTTCGCCCGGCCCTGCGGTTGGTACCGCCCACTCTTCCAATCGGTAATCACGCGGCCCACGACAAACGACTGCCGGCATCGTCTTTGGCAAACCGCCTTCGATAATTTGCATGCTCATAGATAACATTTTTGCACGAATACCAGAAAGAGCAATATTGCAAATATAGACAGCGGGTATGGGATCCAAAGAGAGGTCGATTTAGCAATTCACTCTAAACTTTATGGCTATGAACGTATTCGACGCTTACATCTTCGATCTGGACGGCACAGTCTATCTGGGTGGCATATTGCTGCCTAACGCAGGCGAAACCATCCAAGAATTGCGCAGGCTTGGCAAACGCACAGTCTTTCTATCCAATAACCCTACCCATACCCGCAACGATTACACCAAACGGCTGGCCAATCTTGGCCTACCCACGGCACCCACCGACATCATTTCGTCGAGTGTGGTCATGGTGGACTTTCTAAAAGCAAAGTTCGCCGGGCAATCGCCACGGCTGTTTGTGGTGGGTGAGCCACCGCTCAAGCAGGAATTGTCCGAAGCCGGTTTTGTCTTGACCGAACGGGCTAACGAGACCGATGTCGTGATTGCCAGTTTCGACCGCACCTTTGTTTATCAGAAATTGCAAATCGCATTCGATGCCATCCGGCGCGGGGCGCGGTTCTTCGCTACCAATGGCGACAAGTATTGTCCAGTTCCCGGCGGGGGCGAACCCGATGCTGCTTGTATCATCGCCGCTATCGAGGCTTGCACCGACAAGAAAGTTGAGGCCATTGTCGGCAAACCCTCGCAACACATGGCTCGCGCCGTGTTGAATATTCTCCAGTTGCCCCCGGAGCGCTGCATCATGGTCGGTGATCGCCTCGAAACCGATGTAAAAATGGGTCTGGACGCCGGTATGTCCGCCGCGCTCACCCTGACCGGCGCGACGACCGAGGCGATGCTTGCTCAATCTTCCATCCGACCGCATTATGTGCTGAAGAATCTCGGTGACTTACTAGAAATTAAAAATTAAAAAGGCAAAATTAAAAAAACGGCTTCGCAATTGCACTTCTTATTTTTAATTTTGCCTTTTAATTTCTTATGAACAACCCGAAAATTCTGTCCCTCGGCGACATCCTGGTCGAAGTGATGCGCAAAGATCTCGACCAACCACTCGACCAGCCAGCCGACTTCACCGGACCGTATCCCAGCGGTGCCTCCGCTATTTTTATCGACGCAGCAGCGCGCCTGGGTGGCTCATGTGGCTACATCGGCAAAGTGGGCGCAGATGACTTTGGCACGTGCGTGCTCAACCGTTTGCGCGACGATGGCGTAGATGTCACGCATATTCAGGCTGTGCCCGGCTATACGACTGGCATCGCCTTTGTCATGTATCGCAGTGATGGCAGCCGCAAGTTTGTCTTTCATCTGCCGCAATCTGCCGCAGCATTGCTAAATGCTGATGATGTGCCAGTAGATACGGTGCGCGCAGCTAAGTTTGTCCACATCACCGGATCTGCCCTCTCGATTAATGCAAGTGTGCGCGCCGCCTGCTATCGCGCCATCGAGCTGTGCAAAGCAGCCGGCGGACGGGTGAGTTTTGACCCTAACGTACGACCCGAATTGTTGGGTGGCATGGATAAGCTGCGTGAAATCGTAAAGCCGGTGCTGGATGCCTGCGATGTGCTGTTGCCCAGCGGCGCCGAAGCGACGATTCTGACGGGTGATGAGAATGAGGAACACGCCTGTCGGTATCTTGTCCAACGCGGCATTAGTATCGTGGCGCTCAAGCGCGGTGAGCGTGGCTCCAAAGTGTTTACGCCCTACGAAAGCATCGAAGCCGCGCCGATCCAAGTTGCGGAAGTCGATCCCACTGGCGCAGGCGATTGCTTCGGCGGCGCGTTTATCGTTGGCCTGCTCGAAGGTTGGGAGCTCGACAAAATCGCCCGCTTCGCCAATGTGGTTGGTGGACTGTCTGTCATGCACAAAGGCCCAATGGAAGGTGCGCCGACGCGGGCAGAGGTGTTGAGGAGAATGGGTTAAGATTTCGGAATCGAAATATTTCAGCGGCGTTTGCCTTGATCGCAAGCTGCTTTGACCAATGGGTCCTATTTATAGACGAGTTGGGAGAAGCTATGGATGTCGCAAAATTGCATACACTGAAACAATGTAGCAGACTACGACGAATTCGAGTTTTATCTGCTGGATTTCAAAAAATAAAATGGCTCATTCTCCTGAAACTAACCGTGTATTTGATCTCGAACAACCCCGCACCCAAAACATGCCGATTCATCCAGCCCACAAGCTGGGCGGTTTCAACTATGTCTTGCACCGACGCCACAACGATGGCGTAGGCAGCGATGGCCCACGCACCGGGGCCAGCGGCGTACTGATCTGTGGTGAGCATACCGGCACCCACATCGATGCACTGTGCCATCAAGCCGAAAACATGACCCTGTGCGGTGGGATCAAGGTCGATGCCTCGATCATGAACGCATCGGGCTTCAAAAAGCACAGCGTCGATCAGATCCCGCCTATTGTCGCGCCAGGGGTGCTGTTGGACATGGCCCAGCACTTCGGCGTAGAGAGCGTGCCGGAAGGTTACGCAATCTCTGAAGCCGAGCTCAAGGCTTGTGCCCGCCGCCAGAACACGCTGATTGCGCCGGGCAGCATTGTGCTGGTCTACACCGGCAACGAGCATCATTGGGGCGATGAGGCGCGTTACCTCGCTGGCCCCGGCATGCATGGCGATGCCTCACGCTGGTTGGCTGAGCAAAAACCGCTGGCAGTCGGTGCCGACAACATGGCCTGGGATGTGCTGGGATTAAAAGACGAATCCCTCGGTTGCACCCTGCCCGGCCACATCATCTTTCTGGTGCGCAACGGGATTTACATCATCGAGAATTTGAAACTGGGCGAATTAGCCAACGCCGGCGCGTATCAGTTTGAGTTCATCTGCGCACCGCTGAAGATCGTGGGCGCAACGGGGTCGCCAGTGCGGCCAGTGGCGGTGGTGCGGGGATGACTCACTCTCTTGGCACAGGAGAATTGGGCGTCAGCTCCAAAGTCCTACGTCCGCGTCAACCCATTGAAAGGAAACAACGACGAATCCTAGACATAATGATCATCACCTCAACATCATGCGCGAGTCACTTGGCGAGGCTGCCTGCTTTGCAGCCGGGCAAGTCTTTCGTGCGTATCGAAAACAAGGTGCTACTCGTGATCGTGTATTAGCCGACTTTCTGATTGCCGCGCATGCCCAAACCCGCTGCACTCGCCTGCTCACCCGTGATCGTGCGTTCTACCGTAATTACTTTCCCGATCTCGATATTCTGGATCCAAGTGCTTAGGGTCTTACCCACATATCCAGTGATAATACCTACCAGCGAAGTTCAACATGAGTCAATCCATACTGCCAACCCTTACGGCAACACCTGCGACTGTGCAAACGCAACAGATGCAGATGAGCTATGAAGCGTTTCTGGCCTGGGAACATGACGGCATTGCGGAGTGGGTCAATGGGACGGTCTTTCTGATGTCTGTAAAACAAGAGCACCAGCGTATCGTCGATTTTTTGAACGCCCTCCTGCGTCTATTTGTCAAACTATCCGGGTTGGGCACAGTCATTACCGCCCCATATGTCATGCGAGTAAAACCCGCTGCGCCCGGACGCGAGCCCGATCTCATGTTCATCGCCCAAGCTAATCTGGCGCGCCTCACGTCCGAGCAACTAAACGGCCCGGCCGATCTGGTAATCGAAGTGATTTCCGACGAAAGCGTGAACCGTGATCGGGTTGAGAAATTCGAGGAATATGAAGACGCTGGCGTGCGCGAGTATTGGCTGATTGACTCGCGTCCCAACCGCCAACGCGCCGACTTTTACGTGCTCAATGAAAAAGGTCGTTATCGTGCCATGCCAATTGAGGATGATCAAATCTATCGCTCCACCCTGCTGCCCAATTTCTGGCTCAATGTCAATTGGCTATGGGAGCAAGACCCCGACGTTCTGACCGCTTTTGCCGCTGTTGTCGGGCCGGACGCGGTCATCCGGGCGCTCAAGAAGTGAACTCATCCGCAATCTCCAGCGCCTGATCCACAATCTCCAGCCCCTCGTCCAACTCTTCCTTCGTAATATTCAGTGGCGGGTTCACAAAGAAACTGTTCCAACGCACAAACGTAAACAGGCCGTTGTCGTTGAAGAACTTCTTGATCAAATTCATGATCTCCATATCCTTGCCACTGGCGTTATATGGGGCCATCGGCTCCTTGGTCGCGCGGTTCTTGACCAGCTCGAAAATACTAAATAACCCAATATGCCGCACATCACCCACACTGGGGTGCTTGACCTTCAGCTCATCTTCGCGCTGAGCCAGATATGCGCCCATGCTGGCCGCGCGCTCGACCAGCTTGTCTTCGATGATGACATTCACGGCCGCAATTGCCGCCGCGCAACTGACCGCGTGGCCGCCGTAAGTCAGGCCGGCCCATAGCACGTGATCCTCGAAGTATTTGCCCACATCCTCGCTGACGATGCAGTTGCCGAGCGGTAAATAGCTGCTCGTCAGCCCCTTCGCCATCGTCATGATGTCGGGCACGATGTCATAGTGCTCGCAGGCAAACATCTTGCCGGTCCGCCCAAATCCGCACATCACCTCGTCCAAGATCAGTAGGATGCCATACTTGTCGCATAGTTGGCGCAGACCTTTATAGTAGCTCTTGGTTGGGACGATGATGCCGTTTGTCCCCGTAATCGTTTCCACAATGATGGCGGCGATGTTCTTCCCGCCCTCAAACTTGATCACGTCCTCGGTCTGATCGAGGCATTCCTGCATAAACTGCTCTTCGCTAATCGGCAGCCGACAACGATAGTAAAACGGGTCGGGAATACGCATGATGCCGGACGGTTGCGGCTCACTCGCCCACCGGCGCGGATCGCCAGTCAGCCCCATGCTCATGGCCGTGCCGCCGTGGTAACTGCGGTAGCGCGCCAGAATCTTGTGTTTGCCGGTCACCATCCGGGCAATTTTGATGGCGTTCTCGTTGGCCTCGCTGCCACCCAAGGTGAAAAAGCTCTTCTTGAGATTGCCCGGCGTGATCTTCGCCAGCAGCTCGCCCAGCACCCCGCGTGGCTCCGTCGCGGCATACGGATTGACATAAGCGATCTTGTCCATCTGCTCGATCACTGCCTGCTTGATCCTCTCATCGCCATGGCCAATGTTCACGCTCATAAGTTGGCTATTGAAGTCGAGATAGCGCTTGCCATCGGTATCCCAGAAATAAACCCCTTTGGCTCGCTCTGCAGTTAGAGGTGTATAGCCACCCTGCATGCTCCACTCAAATAGTGTGTATTCACGATTGAGGTTTATCACTTCTGTTGCCGATAAATTAGACATAATTATTGTTTGCTCCATCACTCATATTAAGCACCCATCCCATAACCCGAGATTCGATTGTATTTGGTCTTAGTTCTGTGTATTTCAAAAGTTGCATGCGCTGGGTTTCTTTAGTCGCAGTTCTTGTCAGCAATTTAGTGGTATGAATCTAGGTCAAAAGTATTGCTAAAATACAATACTTTGTGTAAACTCGCAACTAATAGCTAGGGCTTAGACAAGACAGAACAAAGATGCATATGAAACTCAGCAAAACGATCCATAGCAGCAAGGTAGTTGCACTTATTTTGAGTGCCCTCGTCATCTGCGGCCAAATCTTTGGCGTACAAGTGGCCCATGCAAGCGCGGGAGACCCAGCATCGGCATCACCTGTCCAGATTATCGTCAAATTCCGCCGTAGTGCGAATAATCTTAGCAACGACGGTGGCAAAACCGACGCGGCTCGCTTCGAAAGCAGCTTAATGAAAAACTTCGTGCCTTTGTCCGGTGACGCAATCCGAGCGCAAGTGGATGCAGCCAATGTCGACAGTATGCTAGGTGAACTGAGCGCCCGTGCTGATGTCGAGTTTGCTGAGATCGACGAGGTTTTTACACCCTTGGCGCTTGTTAGCCCCAGCGATCCACGGTTTAATGAGCAAGTGCAAATTCAAACGGGTGAGTTCAATGCCAATTTGCCTGTTGCTTGGGGAATTACTACGGGCGCACCTACTGTCACTGTGGCTGTGCTGGACACCGGGGTGCGCTTCGATCATCCAGAATTTGCCAATCGTTTGGTTGCTGGTTACGATTTTGTCACCAATCTCAACAACGGCAACGATGGCGATGGACGCGATGAGGACGCCAACGATCCCGGCGATTGGGTTACCCTCGAAGAATCCACGACTGCCGGCAGCGCCTATAACGGTTGCCCGGTGCAAAATAGCACCTGGCACGGCACTGCTATGGCCGGCCTCATTGGTGCAACTGGCAATAATAGCCAAGGCATCGCTGGCATCAACTGGCAATCGAAGATTTTGCCAGTTCGAGTGATGGGCAAGTGCGGCGGTAGCAGTTCGGACATTGCCGACGCCATTCGCTGGACTGTGGGCCTGAATGTTCCCGGCGTGCCAGTCAACCCAAACCCAGCCCAAGTGCTGAATCTAAGCTTGGGTCGTCCCGGTCGCTGCAGCAGCACCCTGCAAAGCGCCATCAACGATGCCAATGGCGTCGGTGCAATCATCGTGGTGGCGGCTGGTAACAACGGCATCAACGCCCAAGGCAACAGCCCAGCCAATTGCAGCGGGGTCATCACAGTTGGTGCATCAACGATTGATGGCAATCGTCCGTTCTACAGCAGCTACGGCGAAGGGGTCGACATCGCTGCACCGGGCGGCGACGCCACATACGGTTCGACCGATGCGCTGCTCTCGCTGAGCAATGTCGGCGAAAGCACACCCACCACAGCCAGCTATGCCAGCGTACGTGGCACCAGCATTTCTGCGGCGCTGGTCTCCGGCATTGTCTCCCTTATGAAGTCGGTTCAACCCAGCTTGAGCACTTCCGAAGTGACCCGCTTGCTACAACAGACCGCCGCGTCGTACGCCAACGCCGAGACTTGTAGCGACTTTCTGTGTGCCCACGGCATCGTGAACGCCGGTGCAGCCGTACAGGCCGCATATGATTTCAAGCGCCTTCAGTTCACATCCAGCGTGTTCCTGCCCGCTCTCTTCCAAGACAGCTGGGCCACCCACAATCAGTTGGTGGGCAGCGATGTGATCGTGGCCGTGCCAAATGGAAACTTTGAACAGGTGAATCTAAACTGGAGCAGCCAAGGCACTTCTGTGAGCGCTCCGGTCATCGCTACCAGCAGCCAGTTGCCCGGCGGGGTGAAGCCTTACGAAGGCGACTACGCGGCGTGGTTGGGCGGTGCAAACAACATCGATAGCCGCATCGAGCAAACGCTGATTGTGCCGGTCGACGCAACCAGGCTTAGCTTCTATGCCCGCATTCAATCCAGCGATACTGGCTGCAAAGGCGACTTTGCCTTTCTTCAGATCAATGGAGTGACCGTGCAACGTTACGCACTATGCTACGCCAGCCAAACCAATGACTGGGTGCGGCGCACTGTCGATCTTTCGGCCTACACCAATCAACAGGTGAACCTCACGATTCGGGTGACTACCAATGCTACCGACGCCAGCCAGGTGTTTATCGATGCACTGCAATTCGGGTCACGCTAAAGTTTTGGGAAATTAGGTTTTAAGTCCTCATAAAGCAATCCAGATACAATATATGAGACAACTAAAGACTTAGTTGCAATGGCAAATTGCATATCTGACTGGGGGTGGCCAAGACAGAAGGCACTCCTCGTCATCTATAAATGTCAGGAACTCAAGGAGATGCCCGAATGATCCACAAAGCACGTACATTAGTCACCGTCGTTCTCTCATGCAGCCTACTTGTCCCCCTCAGTGCGCACAGCCAAACCCCCAAACGAACTGTGCCGTCTGCTGCCGAAATTAGCACGCATCGCGAAATTATCGTTAAGTTCAAAAACCCCGCAATCTTCAAAGGCTTTAAAAGCAAACTCAACGACCAGACAGCCTCGAGGCTGGCGGCGGAACAATCGACTCAAATCGATCGTTTGTCCATTGCTGTCAACAAGCCTTTGCAGTTCAGCCGAAGCATGTCCGATGATGCGCAAATCCTGACCCTGACCGACGGCAGCGTCGAAGAGACCCAAACCACCGTAGACCAGCTAAACGCCAATGCCGAGGCTCTCGGGATCGAATATGCCGTTTTGAATGGCTGGCGACACATCGCGATGGAACCCACTGATCCGCGTTACGCAGAGCAGTGGCACTACCAAACCCAAACGGACACCAATTGGGGCGCTAACCTGCCGGGGGCGTGGGACATCACCACCGGGTCAACCACTATCCGGGCGGCGGTGCTGGACACCGGCATTCTGTTCGATCACCCCGACCTGCAAGGCCGCACCGTCGAGGGTTATGACTTTGTCAGCAACACCAGTGCAGCCAATGATGGCAATGGACGCGATAGCGATGCCAGCGATCCGGGCGACTTTTGCAATCCTGACCCAAGCTCGTGGCATGGCTCGCACGTCGCTGGCACGATTGGCGCAGCCACCAATAATGGCATTGGCGTGGCGGGCATTAATTGGGTCTCCAAAATTTTGCCTGTTCGCGTGTTGGGGAAATGTGGTGGGTCCGATAGCGACATTATTGATGGGATGCGCTGGGCCGCTGGGCTGAGTGTGTCTGGAGTGCCCGCCAATCCCAACCCAGCCCGAGTCTTGAATCTGAGCCTGGGTGGCTATAACTCCGGCTGCGACCCCAACACCAACCCAGATGCCGCCGCCTGCAAA
>JANMVQ010000467.1:0-2514 GCA_031392845.1 Chloroflexota bacterium | reverse complement strand
ATAAGAACCAGCGGCTCACTCGGTTTTTTAATCTTGCCTTCTTAATTTTTAATTCTCTGTGAGTGTCTTATTTAACCAGCGGCGAGGCTGGAAGACAAATGAGGGAAATTACAAATTAAAAAGGCAGAATTAAGAAATAGGAGCAACGATTCGCTCGGTTTTTATAATTTTGCCTTCTTAATTTTTAATTCTCTTTTCTGGCGGAGGCATGCCACGGGATTGCCACACGCTCCAACAGAATAATGACCAGATACAAGCCAATGCCAAGCAATGCAGTGACAATAATAGCAGCCCAGGCGTTTTGAAAGCGAAACAACTGGGCCTCTTGCAGGATATATACACCGAGTGACTTGCGTGGGCCACCGAAGTACTCACCCACGATTGCACCAATCAAGCTAAGGGTGCTACAGACCTTGAGCCCGTTGAAGATGTATGGCAGCGCGTTTGGCAGACGGACTTTGGTCAACACATCCAAGGGTGTGCTGGCATACGAACGCATCAGCTCGATCTTGGCCGGTTCGACTAAAGTCAGCCCACGCACCATGTTGATCATCATCGGGAAGAACGTAATGATCGCCACAATCATCATTTTCGACAGCGGGTTGGTGCTGCCAAACCAGTTGTTCATGATCGGAGCCAGGGCAATAATCGGCACAGCATTGGCTGCCACCGCAAAGGGCAATAGGCCCTCGCGCACACTCACCCACCGCACCGTGGCCAAAGCGACCAACGCGCCGCCAATGCTACCCATTAAAAAGCCAACCAACGCACCGCGCAGGGTATAGCCGCCACTATCGATTAATGCTGGGATAGTGTCGAAGAACGCTCGCACAATGACACTGGGCGCGGGTAACAGAAATTGCTCAATCCGCAGCAGACGCACCAATCCCTCCCACAACCCAATGCCAACAAAAAACAAAATCACCGGCGGAAGATACTTGCTTAACTGCTTCATTTATCTTTCTTTTCGACAACTCCTAATGCCCCCGCTGCTCGGATTCACCGGCTCGTAATGCTTCGCGCACTTCGGTCGCCAACTCAAAGAAACGTTTGCTCTCGCGCGTCTCGATATTGCGCGGCTGCGGCATATCGATGTCAATAAGGTGAGTGATTCGCCCAGGCCGTGCGCTCATGACAACGATGCGGGTCGACAGAAACACCGCCTCCGGGATGCTGTGGGTAACAAAGATAACGGTCGTTTTGGTGCGTGTCCAAATCGAGAGCAACTCGTCGTTCATGCGTTCGCGGGTGATTTCGTCGAGCGCACCAAACGGCTCGTCCATAAGCAGGATGGCTGGCTTGAACGCCAGCGCCCGCGCAATCGCCACCCGCTGCTGCATACCGCCAGAGAGCTGCCACGGGTAGTGTTTGGTGAACTTGCTGAGTTCGACCAAGGCCAACATATCGGCTGCCCGCTTTTCGCGTTCGGCTTTGTTGATCTTGAGCACTTCCAGGGGCAGCTCGACATTAGCCTGCACACTGCGCCACTCGAACAATACAGGCGATTGAAAGACCATGCCATAGTCGCGGTCGAGCCGAGCCTGCTGGGCGCGCTTGCCATTTACGGTCACGTCACCGGTCGTGGGCGAGATCAGATCACCCACCGCCCGCAACAGGGTTGATTTGCCGCAACCCGACGGTCCAATGAGCGATATAAATTCCCCTGGATAAATATCCAGGTTCACATCTTTGAGCGCAATCGTCTGGTTTTGGTTCTCGCCGAAAACTTTATTGACGTTTTTAATTGAAACAACAGGAGCAACGGATGATGAAGCATACATCTAAGGGTTATTCTAAGTTGAAAGTCGAAAGTCTAAAGTTGAAAGTGCTTAGTCCTGGAGTGTTTAGTTTTACGTGGTCACCCTAAGGACTCAACACTCAGCACTGATTACTTGCTTGCTGCACAGCCTCGATAATCTTGTAATAACCGGTGCAGCGACATAGGTTGCCGCTGAAGGCTTCTTTGATCTGGGCATCGCTCGGCTGCGGTTGCTCTGCCAACAAGGTTGCACCCGACATGATGAACCCCGGCGTGCAATACCCACACTGCACCGCACCGCAGTCGATGAATGCCTGCTGCAAAGAATGAAGAGCGTAGGGCGTAGAGCGAGGGTCGAAGGGCGATGCATTGCCCTTCGCCCCTCGCTCTACGCCACTAACGCCCTCGATGGTCACCACCGTCGCCCCATGCGCCCGACCCGCTGGCACTAGGCACGACATGACCGCTTTGCCATCCAGCAACACCGTGCAAGCGCCGCATTCACCTTCGGCGCAGCCTTCTTTTGTGCCGATCAAATTGCAATCTTCGCGCAATAATCGCAACAAGGTCTTATGCGAGGCAACGGGATCAGACAGCGTGTAGGGATGACCGTTTATGTACGAAGAGATTGAAGAATCGAGATCCGGGACTGATTCATTGGGTGATTGAGTCAATGGCGCAATGGGCAAATGGCTTGATCCCCCCATCTCCCAATCTCTAATCTCCAGTCTTATGGGCTCCGCACCCCACCCTTC
>JANMVQ010000222.1:0-7783 GCA_031392845.1 Chloroflexota bacterium | reverse complement strand
GAGTTGGCCCAGGCCCACGGCTGGAAGAGCACGAGTGTATTTGAAGATGTGTGTCCCATCATCGACCTGCCCAAGTCGTTTGACGACTATCTAGCCATGCTTGATGGCAAAGAACGGCGCGAATTGCAACGCAAGCTAAGGCGCGCGACTGAAGATACCCAAGTCGTAATCTCCGCTGATGGCAGCAAGCTTGATGCCGACATCGGCGATTTCTTACGCCTGATGCGTGCCTCGATGTTCAGCAAGAACGACTTTATGACCCCACGGATGGAGAAGTTCTTCTATATGGCCGCACGTGCAATGTTTAACGCGGGCTATCTGCAACTGTCGTTTTTGGAAGTTAATGGCGAACGTGCAGCCACTTACCTAAACTTTTTACACAACAAGCAGGTACTGGTTTATAACTCCGGGCTTGATCCGGCCAAGTTTTCATACCTCAGCCCTGGCCAAGTGTTGATTGCCCGTTTGATTGAAAAAGCGATCTCGGATGGTTTTGATAAATTCGATTTTTTACAAGGCAACGAGGATTACAAATACAAACTAGGCGGCAAAGATATCAAGCTGTATACGTTGGGTGTGACTCGCGCATAATCAGCCCCAACCATACAATGCGAAGCATGGCTCCAGACAATCACAGGCCGTTGGTCACTTATCAAGAATATCCGATCGAGGAGATGCAAACGCGGGCAGCTGCGTTTCGCGATGAATTATGGCGACGGCGCTCGGTGCGCACGTTTTCAGATCGGTTCGTGCCGCGTCAGATTATCGAAGACTGTGTGATGGCGGCGGCCAGTGCGCCCAGCGGAGCCAATCAGCAACCGTGGCGATTTGTGGTGGTGGGTGACGCGTCGCTCAAGCATGAAATCCGACTCGCGGCCGAAGCCGAGGAACGCGAGTTTTATGCCAAGCGCGCCCCACAGGATTGGTTGAGTGCGCTGGCCCCGCTGGGCACAAATGCAGACAAGCCTTTTTTAGAAATTGCACCTTATCTCATCATAATTTTTGCTGAAACCTACGGTGTGGCCCACAACGGGGACAAGATCAAAAACTACTACGTAAATGAATCGGTGGGCATCGCGACAGGTATGCTTATTACGGCATTGCATCATGCTGGGTTGGCTACCCTAACTCACACACCCAGCCCAATGGGATTTTTGAACCAAATTTTGCAACGACCTGAGAACGAACGTCCATTTCTGTTGCTAGTCGTTGGATACCCCGCCTCAAATACGACAGTGCCAATAATTACGAAGAAGACTATCGACGAGATCGCCTTATTTTTGTAGGCCAGTTGTCCCGGTTTTCGATGATAGTCTGATTGATCTGATCTGGATAAGCAGTTATCCTACAGTAGTGTTGATATGTTGCTGATTGCATCCGATAGCGTTAGTCCCACAATGAATGTGCGACAAGAATGTGTAATAAACAAGGCTAAGGAATCTAAGGAGAAACAACTATGAAATGGCAAGACATGCGCAAGAGCGACAATGTTGAAGATATCCGAGGTGGCGGTGGTGGTCGAGCCCCTCGTAGTGCAATGTTAGGGGGTGTGGGTTTGGGTGGTATTCTATTAGCGCTGGTCGGGAGCTTGATCTTTGGTTTAAATCCAGCCGACATTTTGAGCACGATGAGCGGCGATGGTGGCACGACCGTTGATACGGACCCATCTCAAAGCGCACCGATTAATGATGAAGCAAACTTGTTCGTCAGCAAGATTCTAGGCGATACCGAAGATGTTTGGAACGCTATTTTTCAGAAGCAATTGGGGCAAAAATATCAACCCCCCAAGCTGGTTTTATTCAGCGACTCCACTCGGTCAGCTTGCGGCGCGGCCCAACAACAAATGGGTCCGTTCTATTGCCCAAACGATCAAAAGGTTTATTTGGATATGGGCTTCTTCAGTGCGATTCAGGCCACCGCCGGGGAGCACTCAGAATTTGCCCGCGCTTACGCCATCGCCCATGAAGTGGGGCATCATATCCAAAACCTGACCGGGATCATGGACAAAGTGCAGGCGCAGCGCCAGCAGGCGGATGAAGCTACGTCCAACAATCTGTCGGTGCGCCTGGAGTTGCAAGCGGATTGCTACGCCGGCGTGTGGGGTCATTTCAGCGCCCGCCGCAATTTGCTGGATCGTCAGGACTTGCAGGTGGCATTGAACACCGCTGCCCAAATTGGTGACGATTATCTGCAGAAACAAGCCCGTGGGCGCACCTCGCCGGAGACTTGGACACACGGCTCGTCTGAGCAGCGCATGCGCTGGTTCACCACTGGGTTGAAGACCGGAGATATGAATCAATGCAATACGTTTAATACGCCAGATCTGTAAGCGGGCTAGGAATCATAAATCATTAGTCACGAGTCATAAGTCCGGTGCTATCGTAGACGGCTCTAACCGTTACCGGATTTATGACTTGTGACTTTCTGTATGACTCGTAACTTGTGACTTGTGACCCATATCTTATCTCTCGTCCCTTACCCAAAAATGCAACCTACCGTCACTCTCCCCCACACGGATCTACGCGTCTCACCCATCTGCTTGGGGACTGCCGATATGGGCGGCAAGATGGCCAAAGCCGATGCGATACGTCTGCTGGATGCTTTTCTCGATGCCGGCGGCAACTTTATCGATACCGCCAAAGTCTATTCGGATTGGATCCCCGGCGAGCGCAGCCGCAGCGAGAAGCTGATTGGCGAATGGCTGACCGAACGCGGCAACCGCAGTAAATTTGTTCTGGCTACTAAAGGTGCGCATCCCGATCTTATGGCGATGCAGACAGCGCGCCTGTCGCCCAGTGATATCGTCGGCGACCTGGACGCCAGCTTGAGCCATCTGCACACCGATTATCTGGATCTATATTGGCTGCATCGAGATGATCCCAATACACCCACCGAAACGATCATCGATACGTTAAATGCCCAGGTAAAAACAGGCAAGATTCGTTACTTTGGCTGCTCTAATTGGCACACGCCACGGATTCAGGCCGCCCAGGAGTATGCAAAGCAGAGCGGCCAGATGGGCTTCTCCGGCAACCAGATGCTGTGGAACGTTGGGGTGATCGATCCATTGGGCATGCCAGACAAAACGTTGGCGATTATGAACGCCGAGATGCGCGCTTTTCATCAAGCGAATGACATAGCGGCTATCCCGTACTCATCGCAAGCCAACGGACGCTTTAGCAAAATGCAGCGCGGCCCGGAGCGGTATGCTGACAAGCTCAAACGCCTTGGTCAGCGGCGGATGCTGTTGCAAATAGCCGAGCGCCTGCGCGATGCCATTCGCAACAACCGACAACCTGAGATGTATCCGACTGCGGCCAATCAAAAGCGTTTTCGGGCGCTCAAGGAAATTGCGCTTGAATGCAATGTGCCGATTAGTCATGTGGTGGTGGCCTACCTCACCTCACAAGCCTTTGTCACAGTGCCCATCGTTGGGCCACAAACGCTGGTGCAGCTGGCTGATTGTGTTGCGGCTGCGTCGCTGCGCCTCACCTCGACGCAAATAAATTCTCTTGAACGCGGATAACACAGATACGAAGGGTTTGCTTCATTTGCCCAATATGCCTCCCTTACATGACTGGCCACTCGACCCCAGCACAGCTATCGCCCTGCAAAACAAGCTGCGTGAGCAATTGCATTTGGAGTGGGATGGGCGACCGGTCCACACAGTTGCCGGCATTGACATGAGCCTGACTGATAGCAAAGCTCATGCCGCCATCGTGCTGTTCTCCTTCCCTGATCTCAAACCGCTTGAAGGGGTGACCGCCGACGAGCCGCTGGTCTTCCCATATGTGTCTGGCCTACTGTCGTTTCGAGAGGGGCCCGCAATTCTGGCCGCGTGGGGCAAGCTCACGCAGTTGCCCGATTTGGTGATGATCGACGGCATGGGTATCGCCCACCCGCGTGGGTTGGGCATCGCCGCGCACATGGGCTTGTGGTTGCAAAAGCCCACGATTGGCGTGGGTAAATCGCGCTTGTATGGACGTCACGCCGAAGTGCCCATCGAACCCGGCAGCCAGGTTGATTTGATCGATCCACGCCAAGCTAACCACGTAATTGGCGCAGTCTTGCGCACTCGCCCACGGGCCAACCCGTTGTATATCTCGCCCGGCCACCTCATGGATGTGCCGACTGCGGTCGATTTTGTCCGCCAATGCCTGCGCGGCTACCGCCTGCCTGAGCCAACGCGCTGGGCGCACAAATTGGCGGCAGGGGAGAAATTGAGAATTGAGAATGAAGAATGAAGAATGAAGAAAAGATAGCGCTCAGCTTTCTGCCTTCTGCATTCCTAATTCTCAATTTCCTAATTCCTGCGATCCCGTAAAATACCCCTACCGCATCGCGCTCAAACATCCAAACGACAAACCCGCAAACTCATAAACCTAATCTCTCGGAGGAAACTGAATGCAAAAGAAAAGTGCCCTGATCAAATCGATGATGGCCGCTGGCGTCGTAGTGCTGTCGGCCTGCGCGCCACCCCCACAACGTGCCGTGGCTCCTGCTGCCGAAGCGCCCAAAGCCACTGAAGCGGCTGCCCCAGCTGCCAGTACAGCCAAAAAGGCCAAGATTGTCTACATCAGCCCTAATCCCATCGGCGTGAATGATTTCCTCAAGCTTGGCAAGAAAGGCAGTGAAGATGCCGCCAAGAAATATAGTGCGGAGGTGAAGACGATCGAGAGCGAAGACGCCAATACCCGCACCGAGAATGTGCGTGCTGCCATCAACGATGGCGCGACCATCGTCGTAGTGATCGGCTTCGAGTTTGGTGACATCATCCCGAAGGTGTCTGCCGAATCGAAAGATGTGCAATTCGTCACGGTAGATTTCTGCCCGGACAAGCCAGATGCCAATGTGCACTGTGCGGTGTTCAAGGAATACGAGGTCACCTATCTGATCGGCGTGGAAGCCGGGCTGCTGACCAAAAGCAACAAAGTCGGCGTGATTAGCGCGCTGGACATTCCTTTCTTGCACCGCTATACCGATGGTTTCACCGCTGGTGTGAAAGCGGTCAACCCCAAGGCTGATGTGGCCGTCCGTTGGATCGGCACCGATCCCTCGGCCTTCTCCGATCCGGCCAAAGCCAAAGAGCAAGCGTTGGCGCTGGCGGCTGAAGGGCGCGACCAGATCTTCGCCGCAGGCGCGGCCAGTAACCTCGGAATCTTCGAGGCGGCCAAAGAGAAGAAGTTTATGACCTATGGCGTGGATGTAAATCAATGCCCGCTGGCCGAAGGCTTCGTTGTCGATAACGCCCTCAAGCGCGTGGACAGCGCTGTGGTGCAGACGATTGACGCAATCATGGCGGGCAATGCCGGCAACCTATTTGCCTATGGTTTGAAAGAGGGTGGTATCGGTCTGGTCCCGTTCTCGGTTGACAAGCCCGAAGACAGCAAGTGCGAGATCATCAAAAACCCTGACGTACTCGCCAAAGTCAAGGATATCCAAGCCAAGATTGTCAGTGGCGAGTTGAAGATCGAAGACCCGATGTTTGCGAAGAAATAAGTCATAAGTCACGAGTCATAAGTCCGGGCCTTCGAGATACACATCGAAGGCCCGGACTTATGACTCGTGATTCTTTCCCTCATGCCCGAACTCGAACTCCGCCACATCACCAAACGCTTCCCCGGTGTACTGGCCAATGACCGGATTGATCTGAGCATCGACAAGGGCGAAATCCGGGCGTTGGTTGGCGAGAACGGTGCAGGTAAGTCCACACTGATGAATATCCTCTACGGCTTGTATGCGCCGGACGAGGGCGAGATTTTGCTGCGTGGACAGCCGGTGCGCTTTCATTCGCCGCTCGATGCCATCAAGGCTGGGCTGGGCATGGTGCATCAGCACTTCATGTTGTGTCCCTCGCTCAGTGTATTTGAGAATGTGATTTACGGCGAGGAGCCCACCCATGGCGGTTTTATCGACGCGAATCAGGCCCGCCAACGGGTGCGTGAGTTATCCGAGCAATACGGCCTGACGATTGACCCCAACGCCAAGGTGCGCGATTTTCCGGTTGGCACGCGCCAGCGGGTGGAAATTCTCAAGACGCTGTATCGCAATGCCGATATTTTGATTCTGGACGAGCCGACCGCGGTGCTCACGCCACAAGAGGAGCGCGAACTATTTTTGGTGCTACGGCGTTTGGCGGACAACGGCAAAACAATTATTTTCATCACCCACAAATTAAACGAGGTGATGGAGATTAGCGACCGCGCCACCGTGCTGCGTGATGGCGCAGTGGTCAGCACGTTGGAGACCGCGCAGACTTCCCCAGCCCAAATCTCGCGGGCCATGGTTGGGCGCGATGTAATTCTGCAGGTCAACAAGCCCCCGGCCAAGATTGGCGGAGTGGTGCTGCAAGTGACCGATCTGCACGTGCGCAACCCACAGGGCGATGCCCACCTCGATGCGGTGCGTGGCGTTAGCTTTGCGGTGCATGCCGGTGAAATCGTCGGCATCGCAGGCGTGGCGGGCAATGGCCAGAACGATTTGGTCGAGGCGCTGGCGGGTCTACGATCCATCCGTAAGGGCGCGATCGCGCTGCAAAACCGCGACATGTCTCATTGCACGGTCGCCGAACGGCGTACTGCCGGTATGGCCTACATCCCCGAAGACCGCAGCCGGGTGGGTTTGGCGCTCGACGCGAAGTTGAGCGAAAACCTGGCAATGGGCTTTCAACACGAGCCGCAATTTCAGCAGCGCGGCTGGCTGAATTTTGGCGCATTCAAACAACACGCCCAAGGCTTGATTAACCAATTCACCATCAAGACCCCCAACGAAAATGCGCTTGTCGCCAACCTGTCCGGCGGCAACCGCCAGAAGGGTGTGGTTGCGCGCGAGCTAACCCACCGCGCCGCGCTGCTGATCGCCGAGCAGCCCACCTGGGGCGTCGATGTTGGCTCGATTGAATTTATTCATCAGCAACTTTTAGATTACCGACAGAGCGGCCACGCCGTGTTGCTGATCTCGGCAGATCTGCATGAGGTCATGTCACTGTCGGATCGCATCTTGGTCATGTATGAAGGTCGGATTGTCGGTGAGGTGCCGGGGGATGAGGCGACCGAAGAAGGGTTGGGGTTGTTGATGACGGGAGCGGGCAGAGCGTGAGGCGTGGAGCGTCTGGCGTTGATGAAGCGCATAATTGGACAAATGATGGCAAAAGTAAATGGCAAAGTAAACGTCGAGATGAATCGAAATTCACAGAAAGCTCAGGATGTCGAAATCATCAATCAGAATGCTGAACGCCTCAACGCCGAAGCAGAAGATGTCTTGACCTACCAACAATATCTGTGGCAAACCGACATCAATGACACCCCACAAAATGACTCAATGATTCAATGACCAATCTCCCAATCGCGGCCATACCCCTGTGTCACGTTATTGTCAAACGCCACAATCAACACGGGCATTGCCTACTGCCGATCGCTCACCTTCTCCGCAAACAACCTCAGCCCACTTTCATCCGGTGCATCAACGAACCACAGCATGAAGTGGGTGATGCCTTCGGCGGCGTAGGCTTGCACCCGAGCGCGCACTTGCTCGGGAGTGCCAAACAGCCAAGTGTCGCGCAGCTCGGCGGGCAGATCGTCGGTTTGGCCGTTCACATAGGCCAGCAACTTGGGGTCGGGGGCCGGATCGGCTGGCGCCAGCATTAACATGCGGCGCAGCTTTTCGCGTAGTTCGGCCTGAGTCGGTGCGATGAGCACCTGAATCTCCAGCGTCTTTTCGATGGTGTTGAAATCACGCCCGACTTCATCGCAGGCCTGTTTCAGCAACCCCAATCGGCGGCGCA